>JAYTNX010000450.1:0-3231 GCA_043748075.1 Pseudomonadota bacterium | reverse complement strand
GGTGATCGACGGACGCGGCGAACTCCAGGACGAATGCCACCAGAGCCCGCCAGAGCTCCGCGCCTACCTCGCGGATCAGTTCACCACGTTGCTCCGCACACCCGCTTTCGTGGACGCGCTGCGGGGGCATCTTCCGGGTGATGAAGCGAGCCAGCGACGATTCCCTGGCCTCATCCGCAGCCTTCAGACGCTGGCAGGTCTCCCGCGGACATGAGCGGATAGCCGCGAACTCATTTCTGCCCGAATGCACCGGATCTGGTGCGCGAGCGCCGGCGATGCGCCGCGTAGCCTGCGCAGTCCCTGCCGGCCTCCGGGACCCGCGCGATGCACGCCGCCACGGCCGCCGCCGGCGCGCCGCGAGCGCGCGCCCCGGCCTTCGTCGACCCTCCGGGCTATGCGCGTCACCGGCCCGAGACGACGCTGCTCTACCAGTTGGTCGAGCAGCACTATCCCCCGTTCCGCGAGCTGCGCGCCCAGGCAGGCCGCCCCTTGCCCGACTACGTCGAGGCGGAGTTCGACGCCTACCTCAAGTGCGGCCGCCTGGAGCAAGGTTTCCTGCGCCTGCGCTGCGATCAGTGCCACGCCGAGAAGCTCGTCGCCTTCAGCTGCAAGAAGCGCGGCTTCTGCCCCTCCTGTGGTGCACGGCGCATGGCCGAGACCGCCGCGCTGCTGGCCGACGAAGTGCTGCCCGAGCGCCCGCTGCGCCAGTGGGTGCTGTCGCTGCCGATGGCGCTGCGCTTCCTGCTCGCGACCCGTCCCGCCGTGCTCTCGGCCGTGCTCGGCGTGGTGTATCGCACGATCTCGGGCCATCTGCTGGGCGGGGCTCGCCTGACGCGCACGACCGGCCACACCGGCGCCGTCACGCTGATCCAGCGCTTCGGCTCGGCGCTGAACCTGAACGTGCACCTGCACATGATCTCCGTCGATGGCGCGTATCGGAGCGACGGCACCGCGCCGCCGGTGTTCCATCCGGCGCCGCCGCCGGACACGGCCGACCTGCAGGCCCTGGTCCAGCGCATCGCGGAACGCCTCGGCCGGATGCTGGAGAGGCGCGGGCTGATCGAGCGCGACGCCGAGCGCGCGTGGCTGAGCGCAGATCCCGGGCAGGCCGGATCGGTTGATGACCTGATCGGTCATTCCATCACGTACCGCATCGCCGTCGGCCCGAGAGCGGGCCAGAAGGTGTTCACGCTGCAGAGCATCGCGGCGCAGCCCGAACGGGCAGGGCACCACGGCGCCGCCGAGGCGAGCGGGTTCTCGCTGCACGCGGGCCTCGAGATCCAGCCCGGCGAGCGCGCGAAGCTCGAACGGCTGTGCCGCTACGTGAGCCGCCCGCCGGTGGCGACGGAACGCCTCGCGCTGATGCCCTCAGGGCAGGTGCGCTACCAGCTCAAGACCCCGTACCGCGATGGCACGACCCACATTGTGCTCGAGCCGCTGGACCTGATGGCGCGGTTGGCGGCGCTGGTGCCGCCGCCGCGGATGCACCTGACGAGGTATCACGGCGTGTTCGCGCCGCACAGCAAGTTACGCGCGGCGATCACGCCGGCGGGGCGGGGCCCGGGCGGGAAGACGGCGCAGAAGGGCGAGGAGCCGAGCGCCACCGCGCGCCATGTCGCGATGAGCTGGGCGCAGCGTCTGAAGCGGGTGTTCGCGATCGAGATCGACACCTGCGCCCGCTGCCAGGGACGGCTGCGGGTGATCGCCAGCATCGAAGAGCCCGAGGTGATCGCGCGCATCCTCGCGCATCGGGAGCGGGATTGCGGTGCGGCCGAGCCGGAGCTCGCGCCGATCGCCGCGCGTGCGCCACCGCGGCAGGGCAGGTTGCTGTGAGGCTGACGCCAGTGGGCGTCGGCCTCGGCCTCGGATCCAGAGACAGACCTGCGCCGCCGAAGCGGCAGCGGGGCGGGGCCGATCGTGCGCTGCGAAGGGCAGGCTGGGAAAGAGGGGGATGCGAGAGCCCTGTAGGCCGGAGCGAGCGGGCTCGCGGGCTGATCAGGCCATCGCGGAGGCGGTTATCGGTAGCCGCTGAGCCGCGCTGAGCCGCTCCGCTCCGGCCTGGCGAGGGCGCCCGCCGCCGCAACCAGCGCCTTTGAAAGTACTATCCGCATCGTAGGGTCTGTGGGCTTCGCGCTGCTGCTGTGGACCCTGCTCGACACCATCGAAAAAGTGGAAGACAGCTTTAATTTTCTGTGGCGCGTGCAGCAACCGCGCAGTTTCGCGCGGCGCATCACCGAGTATCTGGCGTTGGTGATCGTGGGACCGCTGATGCTGGTGGGTTTTCTGGGCCTGGCGCACGCGGCATTGGGCAGCGAGTCGGTGCAGCGCATCGCCAGTCTGCCGATACTTGATCGCGTGATGGCGGCTGGATTGCAGCTTGCGCCCTATCTGATGGTGACGCTGATCTTCACCGGGCTCTACCTGTTCATTCCTAACACTAAAGTGCGTGTGCTGCCGGCGCTGGTTGGCGGCGTCACGGCCGGCGTGATCTGGGCCGCCGTGGGCAAGCTGTTCACCGCTTTTGTCGTCTATTCCACGCGGCTAACAATTGTCTACGCCGGTTTTGCGATCATCGTGGTCGCGCTGCTTTGGACCTATCTCGGGTGGCCAATTCTGCTGATCGGCGCGCAGCTGTCGTTCTACGTGCAGAACCGCCATTACCTGCGGCTGGGACTGGTGGAACTGCGTCTCTCCAGCGTCGAAATGGAAGAGCTCGCGCTGAAGATCATGTTTCTGATCGGCAGCGCGCACACTGCCGGTGCGCGTCAGTGGAGCGTGCAGGGCCTGTCGACGCAGCTCGGCCTGCCGGCGCTGGCGATTGCGCAACTCGTCAGCGGCCTGGAGCGTGCCCGGCTGCTAACAACCACCGATCGCGACAAACTGGTGCCTGCGCGCGATATTGGCCATATCCCGTTGCAACAGATTCTCGACGTGGCGCGCAATCAGCGCAGCGGACATCTCGCGCCACGTGACCTGCCCCTGCCCGCCGTCGACCGCCTCAATGCAGCGCTCGCTGCAGCCTGGCGCCGCGGTTGCGGCGATCGCACGCTGCGCGATCTGGTGGAAGAAGATCTGGCGTCGGTCGGAAGCTGAATTGAATGCGCAACCATCCGCGTATCACCGCGGCGAGCATAACGCGCCGACGGGTCTGAGCACATTTTTCAGCGGCCTGGTTTTGCTGCTCGCTTGGGCGCTGCCACGGGCGTTAGCAGAGTAAAGCCTGCGCTTTCA
>JAYTNX010000449.1:0-2133 GCA_043748075.1 Pseudomonadota bacterium | reverse complement strand
CGACAGCGTGGTGTTGACCTTGGGCGCATCGGTCACGGGGCCAAGATCCGACACGACCGGACATCGCGCAGTCCTGTTCTCGAGCGTCAGCGCCCCGGGCGGCTTTTCGCGCGCGGCCTTCAGTGCTGCGACGAACGCGGCGTCGTAAGCGCGGCGACCCAGCAACTCCAGTTCACCGAGTTCGAGGTCCGCCGCCATCATGAAATCGTCGCGCGCCTCGCGCGCGGCGATCAGCGCCTCGAGCTGCTCGATGCGTGGCATCTCCGGCGACACCTGGCCGTTGGCGCGCAGCAGCGCGCGCAGGCGAGTGGTCCCGAGGTCGGCCGTGACGCGTCGCGGGACATAGTTCATCAAGGTGCTGGCTTCCTCGCTGCGGGCCATGTACGGCTGCATGTAGTCGAGGATCAGTTTGCGCGCCCCCGGCGCGTCGCCCTGCTCGAAGCGGGTGCGGGCCGCCTCGCGTTGCGCGGCGAGCGCGTCGGGCTCCAGCAGCACGCGCAGACGCGCACTCACCCGCTGCAGCAAGGCCCAGCGCCAGTCCTCGCGGCCGCCGGCGCGTCCGTCAGCGCTGTTCGCAAGCGGCGCCCGGCCCTGTGCCATGACGTCGTCGAGTCGCTGCAGCGTCGCCCGGACCTCGGACTCGGATTGCGACATCGCTGCGAGCATGCCGCGGACCTCGTCCGCGATGGAGGAGGGCGCGGCAGGCGCGTCGGCCGACGTTGCCAGGCTCGCGTTGCGGTCGCCACCCGCCGCAGGCGGATCGGCGGCCTGCGCGCCGGTCGCGAAACAACACAGCCCCAGACCGAACACGACGGCCATCCGCGCGGCGCGGGCACGACCCTGGCGACCGCAGCACGTCGGCTCTGTCACTTCGCGCTCATCCCTGCATCACGTCGGCCCACTCCGGTCAGGGAAACTTGATCTTGCCGCCGCCGCCCGGCGGAGCGCCCATCGGCACGCCACCGATGTCCGGCACCACGATCCGCGACGAGGCTTCGCGCCGCATCTCGCGGGCTTCCTCGATCGCGTCCTCGAGCGCCAGCTTGACCGCCTCGGGAAACCGTTCGATCGCCTCGGCCAGGGTGTTGGCCTCGATCTCGAACATCAGCGGCAGCACGCCGCCGGGGGTCATCAGCTGCGTCTGGCCCGAAAACAGCACGGGCCGGCCGGCATCGGCCTCGCCGTCGATCGTGACGGGCGTCATCTGCCGCAGCGTGCCGGCGCGGCGGTCGGTGAACACCTCCTCGCGGTAGAGCTGGGTCGAGTCGATGCGGATGTCCGGGAGTCCCTGGTCCTGCGCAGCCATGTCGTGGTCCTTTCGTGGAGTGGAGTACGTGAACGGGATTGGAGAACGTTGCATGACGCGCGTCGTCAGGCGGGACGCGCGTGCCGCTCGGCGATCATGTCGATGGTCACCGGCGCGCCGGACTGGCGGATCAGCGCCTTCTTGCGGAAGAAGCGCGTATATCCCGCCGGCCCCAGTCGCGAGCCGCCCATGCCGGAGAGCTTGAACGAATGCTTCTCGGCCTCGTGGCAGTTCGCGGTCAGCGAGCCGTCGTTGAGGCTGATGCCGCCGGCGTCGATGCGCAGCCCGATCGCCTCGGCCTCCTCGAGCGTGCCGGCCACGACCGAGGCGGAGAGACCGAACACGCCCTCGTTCGCGAGCGCCACGGCCTCGTCGACCGTGTCGTAAGCCATCACCGGGATCACGGGGCCGAAGGTCTCGTCGACCATCAGCGTCATGGTGTGATTCACGTCGACGACCACGGTCGGCCGCAGCCATTGGCCACCGTGATCCTCTATCTGGCCGCCGGTGAGCACGCGTGCGCCCTTGGCCTGGGCGTCGGCGATCTGTGCCGCGACGATCTCGGCCTGCTTCGCAAAAATGAACGGGCCGATCGTGCCAGCGTGGATGTCGGGCCAATTTGGCTCGACCTTCGCGGCCTTCTCGGCCAGGCGGGCGACGAAGCGGTCGTAGACGCTGCGCTGCACATAGACGCGCTCGAGCGACTGGCAGGCCTGGCCCGTGGCGAGGCAGGTCGCGCGCAACGCGATGTCGGTGGCGCGTTCGAGGTCGGCGCTGGCGGTGACGATCATCGGATCGTTGCCGCCGAGCTCGAGAAACGCCGGGAT
>JAYTNX010000448.1:0-2013 GCA_043748075.1 Pseudomonadota bacterium | reverse complement strand
CCGAATCGCGCGAGCGCCTGCAGGGCCTGGTATCCGCGACTTTCCAGGGCACGCTGATCGTCACCGGGTTCATCGCTTCCGACCGGCGCGGCGTCCAGACCACGCTCGGGCGCAACGGCAGCGATTTCTCGGCCTCGATCTTCGGCTCGCTGCTCGATGCTGCGGCCATCCATATCTGGACGGATGTCGACGGCGTGCTGTCGGCCGACCCGCGGCGGGTTCCCGACGCGCAGGTGATCGACTCGCTGTCGTACAGCGAGGCGATGGAGCTTGCGTATTTCGGCGCCAAGGTGATCCACCCACAGACCATGGCGCCCGCTGTGGGACGCGAGATCCCGATCTGGATCCGCAACACCTTTGCGCCCGATCACCCTGCGACCCTGATCTGCGCGCACCCGGACTCCAAGCTCGCGGTCAAGGGCATCACCACGATCGAGAATATCGCGCTGATCAACCTCGAGGGCGCCGGCATGATCGGCGTGCCTGGCACGGCGCATCGCCTCTTCGGTGCGCTGCGCGAGGAAGGCGTCTCGGTGATCCTGATCTCGCAGGGCAGTTCCGAGCACTCGATCTGCTGCGCAGTGCCGCTGGAACAGGCGGCACGTGCGGCCGAAGTGGTCCGCGCCGCCTTTGCGCACGAACTCGATGAAGGGCAGATCCAGTCGGTCGAACTCGACCCTGACCTCGCGATCCTCGCCGTGGTCGGCGACGGCATGGCCGGCTTCCCGGGCATCGCCGGCAAAGTGTTCGCCGCGCTCGGCAGCGCCGCCGTGAACGTGCGGGCGATCGCGCAGGGTGCGTCGGAGCGCAACATCTCGGTGGTCGTGCCACGCAAGGCGACGACCCGGGCGCTGCGCGCCGTGCATGCCAGCTTCTACCTGTCTCCGCATACACTCTCGATCGGCGTGATCGGCCCGGGCACGGTCGGTCGCGTGCTGCTCGACCAGCTGGCCTCGCAGAGCGAGCGACTGGCGCGCGACTTCAAGCTCGACCTTCGGGTCCGCGGCATCCTCTCGTCGAAGAAGATGCTGCTGTCCGAGAAGGGCGCCTCGCTGGCGCAGTGGCCGCGGGAGTTCGCTGACGCCACCGCGCCCGCAGACCTCGCGAGATTCGTCGAGCATGTCGGCGCCGACTACCTGCCGCATCGGGTGATCATCGACTGCACCGCCAGCGGTGAGGTGGCGAAGCACTATGCGGCCTGGCTCGCGGCCGGCATCCACATCGTCACGCCGAACAAGAAGGCGAACAGCGCCGACATGGCCTCCTATCGCGCGCTGCACGACGCGCGCCGCAGGGGCGGCAGCCACTATCTCTACGAAGCGACGGTCGGCGCCGGCCTGCCGGTGATCCAGACGCTGCGCGACCTGCGCGAGACCGGCGACGACGTCACCAGCATCGAAGGCATTTTCTCTGGCACGCTGGCCTATCTGTTCAACGTCTATGACGGCAGCCGCGAATTCAGCGACATCGTCAGCGAGGCGAAGCAGCGTGGCTACACCGAACCCGATCCGCGCGACGATCTCTCCGGCATGGACGTGGCCCGCAAGCTGATCATCCTCGGCCGCGAGCTCGGCATGGCCCTCGAAATGGCGGATGTGAAAGTGGAGAGCCTGGTCCCCGCCGGCCTCGATCAGGGGTCCATCGACTCATTCATGGAGCGGCTCCCCCGGCATGACGCTGCGATGCGCAGTCGTTTCGAAGCCGCCCGCGCTGCCGGCAAGGTGCTGCGCTATGTCGGGCGCCTCGGGGCCGACGGCCGCGCGACCGTCGGCGTGATCGAGCTCGATGCGCGGCACGCGTTCGCGAACATCGCCCTGACCGACAACGTGGTGCGGTTTGCCACCAGCCGATACTGCAACAACCCGCTGATCGTGCAAGGGCCGGGCGCCGGCCCCGAGGTCACGGCGGGCGGTATCTTTGCGGACCTTCTGCGGCTGTCGGCCTATCTTGGAGCGCGCCTGTGACGCTCGAGCGGGCCACCGCCTTTGCGCCCGCGTCAGTCGGCAACGTCGC
>JAYTNX010000447.1:0-1778 GCA_043748075.1 Pseudomonadota bacterium | reverse complement strand
ATGCGCTACGACTGGCGCTTCACCGAGCCGGGCGAGGCGCTGAGCGTGCACATGGAGAATTCGCGCAGCGGGGTCGTCGAGTTCGACGCCACCCTGGTCCTGCATCGCAAGCCGATCGGCCACGCCTCGCTGGCGCGCGCCCTCGCGGCCTTCCCGCTGGTCACGGCGAAAGTGACCGGCATGATCTACTGGCAGGCGCTGCGCCTGCTGCTCAAGCGCACGCCGCTCTTCACCCACCCCAACAAGATCGCGACATGAACACCAAGACCGCGACGCAGACCAAGGCTTCGATCATCCCGCTCGAGGCCGACCTCGGGGCCGACAACACCCGTCCGGACCGCGCGTCCGCACTGGCGCGCCTCGGCCGCCGGCTGTTGCTGGGCCAGCTCGAGAGGCTGGAGCACGGCGAGTTGCGCGTCGTCGACGCCGACGGCGATCGCCGCTTCGGCCGGCGCACGCCGCGCTGCGACCTGTCGGTCATGGTGCACGTCGACCATCCGCAGATGTATGCCGACGTGGCCTTCGGCGGCACGGTCGGCGCCGGCGAGTCCTACATCCGCGGGCTCTGGCGCTGCGACGACCTCACCGGTCTGGTGCGCCTGTTCGTCGTCAACCGCGAGCTGATGAACGGCATGGACAGCCGTTGGTCGCTGGTCAGCCGGCCGTTCCTGAAGCTGTTCCACCTGCTGAACCGCAACAGCCGCCACGGCAGCGCGCGCAACATCGCCGCGCACTACGACCTCGGCAACGAGCTCTATTCGCTGATGCTCGACCCGACCATGGCCTATTCCTGCGGCATCTTCGCGACCCCGGACTCGACGCTCGAGCAGGCCTCGATCGCCAAGTTCGACGCCGTCTGCCGCAAGCTCGCCCTGCAGCCGGGCGACCGCGTCGTCGAAATCGGCACGGGTTGGGGCGGGCTGGCGATCCACGCGGCCGCCCGCTACGGCTGCCACGTCACGACCACGACGATCTCGCAGGAGCAGCACGACTACGCGCGCGAGAGGATCGCGCGCGCCGGCCTGAGCGACCGCATCACGCTGCTGCTCGAGGACTATCGCGACCTCCAGGGGCGCTACGACAAGGCGATGTCGATCGAGATGATCGAGGCCGTCGGCGCCAACTACCTCGACACCTACCTCGCGAAGTGCTCGTCGCTGCTCGAGGATCACGGCGCGATGTTGCTGCAGGCGATCACGATCCAGGACCAGCACTACGACCAGGCGCGCAAGTCGGTCGACTTCATCCAGCGCTTCATCTTCCCGGGCAGCTTCATCCCGAGTGTCGGGGTCATCGCCGACTCGCTCGGCCGCGTCAGCGACCTGAAGGTGTTCCATCTCGAGGATATCGGCCCGCACTACGCGACCACGCTGCGCCTGTGGCGCGAGCGCTTCTTCGCCAATATCGCGCAGGTGCGGCGCATCGGCTACCCGGAGAGCTTCGTGCGCCTCTGGGAGTACTACCTCTGCTATTGCGAGGGTGGTTTCGCCGAACGCCAGCTCGGCGACGTGCAGTTCCTGCTGACCAAGCCCGGCTGCCGGCGCGCGGCGATCGCGGCCCTGTGACTGGCGTCGCGTGATGGCCCGCTCGCGATGAGCGACCCGGGCAGCAGGCTCGCGCTGCTCGATGCCCGCCTCGGCCCGGACGTGCTGCGCACCGGTGCCACCGATCTCGAGGCGGTGAGTCGGGATCATCGTCGCCTCTATCTCGGCCGGCCGCTGGCGCTCGCATTGCCGCGCTCCGTCGCGGACGTCGCAACGATCCTCGCGTACTGCAAT
>JAYTNX010000446.1:0-1929 GCA_043748075.1 Pseudomonadota bacterium | reverse complement strand
TTCGCGGGCGAGGTCACGACCCTGGTCTCGAACAACGCGAACTTCGTGAAGGGCAAGCCGGGCGAGCCGCTGCTGATCAGCTGGGACGACGCCGTCACGCTGTTCCACGAGTTCGGTCATGCGCTGCATGGGCTCTCGTCCGACGTGCGCTACCCGACCCTGGCGGGGACGAATGTGGCGCGCGACTACGTCGAGTTCCCGTCGCAGTTGCTCGAGCACTGGCTGGCCGTGCCCGAGGTGCTGAACCGCTTTGCAGTGCACTACCGCACCGGCAAGCCGATCCCGCCCGAACTGGTCGCCAAGGTCGAGCGGGCGAAGACCTTCAACCAGGGTTTCGCGACCGTCGAGTACCTCTCGGCCGCGCTGATCGACATGAAGCTGCACCTGGCCGCGACGCCCGACCAGTCGATCGACCCCGACGCGTTCGAGCGCGACACGCTGGCACAGCTCGGCATGCCGCACGAGATCGTGATGCGCCACCGCACGCCGCAGTTCGCGCACATCTTCTCTAGCGACGGCTACTCGGCGGGCTACTACAGCTACCTGTGGGCCGACACGCTGACGGCCGATGCCTGGGAGGCGTTTCTCGAGGCGCCGCGCGGACCCTGGGATCCCGGTGTCGCGGCGCGGCTGTCGAAGCACGTCTTCGCGATCGGCAACACGATCGACCCGGCGACGGCCTATCGCAGTTTCCGCGGGCGCGACGCGGGCATCGATGCGCTGATGCGCAAGCGCGGGTTCCCCGTGCCGGACGCCACGGCGAAGCCCATTGCAGCGGGACGCTGACGGCGCCCGGCGCGTGGGCGTCGATCACACGGTCGAGCAACGCTACGACGCGTACACGGACCGCGACCACCAGGTCTGGGCGCAGCTTCTCTCGCGCCAGTCCTCGATCATTCCGGGCTGCGCCAGTCCCGAGTTCATCGACGGCGTCGAGGCACTGCAGCTGGACTCGCGGTTGCCGCGATTCGATCGGGTGTCCGAGCGACTGGTGCGCCAGACACGCTGGCGCCTCGTGGGGGTGGAGGGTCTGATCCCCGAGCGGGATTTCTTCGCCCATCTTGCCCGACGCGAGTTCCCAGTCACCGTCTGGATCCGGCGGCCCGATCAGCTCGACTACCTGCCCGAGCCCGACCTGTTCCACGATTTCTTCGGGCACGTGCCGCTGCTCGCGGACCCAGCATACGCGGACTTCATCGAGCTCTACGGCCACGCCGGCCAGCGTGCGCTGCAGCTCGGCGGCCTGCGCATGCTGGCGCGGCTGTACTGGTATGGCGTGGAGTTCGGGCTGATCGAGACACCCGCCGGCCTGCGAACCTATGGTGCGGGCATCCTCTCGTCGTTCTCGGAAACACGCCATTCGCTCGAAAGTGCCGAGCCGAATCGCATCCGCTTCGACCTCGAGCGCGTGATGACGACGGACTACGAGATCGACCGCTTCCAGCGAACCTACTTCGTGGTGCGATCGTTCCGACAGCTGGTCGATACGGCGGTCAACACCGACTTCGCAGCGCTCTATGCGCGCCATACGGACCGCCCCGGAATTCACCCGGGCACGCTGTTGCCCACGGACGAGGTTCTGCACCGCGGTGTCGGCGGCCACACGCAAAGCTGAGGCGTACTCGTGACACGCAGGCACCGCGATGTGCAGGAGGCGCGCCTCGGCGACTACCGGAACCGGCCCGCCTGGAAGTCGGACACCGCCTGCATGATCTCTTCACGCGTGTTCATCACGAACGGGCCGTAGCGCGCGACCGGTTCGCCGAGCGGACGGCCGGCTACGACGACCAGACGCGCCGGACCCCCCACGGCTCCCACCTCGACACGATCGCCCGCGCCGAGCTGCGCGAGCTCGCCGCGTGCCGTCGCCTGCGCGGCGCCACCGATGCGCGCCGCGCCCTCGTAGACATACGCGAACGCATTGTGTGT
>JAYTNX010000445.1:0-4450 GCA_043748075.1 Pseudomonadota bacterium | reverse complement strand
CGCGGCCTCGCGCTCGGCCTCGCGCTCGCCGGCTCCGGCATCGCCAGCATCTTCGCGCCCGTACTGACCACTAGGGCGATCAACGCCTGGGGCTGGCAGGGCGGCTATCTCGCACTGGCGGGTTTCATCCTGCTGGTCGCGGTGCCGGTGATCGCGATCTTCCTCGCCGATCGCCCCGCCGAGACTGCGGAGTCGCTGGCCGCTCGCACCGCCGCGCCCGAGCTGCCGGGCCTGACGCTGGGAGAAAGCCGCCACACGAGCGCGTTCTGGAAGATCGCGATCGGCTTCTTCTTCGTCTCCGGCGTGATCGCGGCGCTGATCATCAACCTCGTGCCGTTGCTGATCGACCGTGGTCTCTCGAAGGAAGACGCGGCCGGCGTCGCCGGCGTGATGGGTATTGCCGTGCTGTGCGGCCGCATCGGCATCGGCTTCCTGCTCGACCGGCTCCGGGCCCCGCGGGTCGCGCGCACGCTGCTCGCGTTCTGCTCGGTGGGCTGCATCCTGCTGAGCCTTCCCGGCACGCCGACCTGGGTGGTCGGCATCGCGGTGCTGTCGCTCGGCCTCGCCGCGGCCGCCGAGGTCGACCTCGTCGCGTTCCTGACCAGCCGGTACTTCGGCATGAAGGCCTACGGCAAGATCTACGGCTGGCAGCTGACCGCGTTCTACCTCGGCGCGGCCATCGGGCCGTTCGCCGCGGGGCTGGCTTACGATCGCTTCCAGAGCTACGTGCCGACGCTGTATTTCGCCGCGGGCGCGCTGCTGTTCGGAGCGATCGTCACGGGCACGCTGGGGCGGCCACCTGATTTCGTGCAGCCGTCGGAGCGAAGCCGCAGCCACCACTGACCGTCGCACGCTTCATGCGATACGCGGTTCAAGGGTCTGACAATCGACTAGGACGAGATGGTCACCCGGCGCGCCGTTGCGGCTTCTGGCAACTTCACCAGACGCTTGCGCCGGGCCTCCGTCGGCGTCTTCGTGCAGTCGACGCTACGACAGAGACCACTTCCGGCCCCGGATTGCTAGTCCTCGCCAACGATGCGCTGAAGAACAGCTCGCAACATCCGTATTTCAACGTGAGACGCCCGCGCGGCATTGGATCGCCGCTGCGAGGATGGGTACGTCGGACGGTCCCTTCACGGCCAGATTGCGGCGCGCCTCTTCGAGTGCGTACGACGACGTCACCAGTTCGCAGTCACCGCGCCGGGCGAGCGCCAGCAAGTCGTGGACGGGACTGGTCGACGAGTAGCCAACCAGGAAAATGATGTTGGCGTCGAGGAAGATCCGCACGCGTTGGCGGGCGGGCATCGTGAGGCGGCGAGCGAGTGCCGAGCGGGTCGTCTCGTCCACCGCGGTGGCGTCCTCGAACTCGCGGATCCGAGCGTCGGAATACATCTCGATGGGCAGCACGGCGGCCGGACGCAGGCGGATCGCGCCGTCGTCGGTGACATCCAGCAGCAGAGTCTCGTTGCCCTTGAGTGCGAGACGCTTCATGACCGCGCGAGGGATTGCGATCTGACCATTTTCTCCGAGCTTCACGCTTTCCATGCGGAGATACCTCGCCGATAGGATTTCAGGATTTCCGCGTCAAATTCAAGCCCGGACCACTCGGTAACGGGATAGTTAAGATTGTTCAAGAACGGCCGCAATCAAGCGGTCCGGATTCCTCGTGACCTGGAGCTACCTGGCAACGAAGCACTGATTTATCGCGACGGCAAGAAGCTCGTGCTCGAAGCCACAGCGCGCCCGTCGCTGCGTCAGCTGCTCGCCTCGTGGGAGGCCATCCCGATCGACTGGCCGGCACTGCAGGACGCGCATCCGGAGCCGGTCGAACTCGCCGACACCTGACCGTGCGGTACCTGCTCGACACGAACATCCTGTCGCAATTGATTCGAGATCCGCACGGCGTTATCGCCGAGCGCCTGTCGCAGAAGGTCGAATCCGACGTGTTCACCAGCGTCGTCGTGGCGTGTGAGCTGCGATACGGGGCGCGCAAGAAGGCATCACCCCTCCTCAGCCAGCGCATCGAGCAGCTGCTGGCCAGCATCGAAGTTGCCGCGCTCGGCGCGGGCGTGGATGAACAGTATGGGGAGATTCGTGCCGAGCTCGAGGCACGCGGCACACCGATCGGCGCGAACGATCTGCTGATCGCCGCGCACGCGCGAGCCGAGCAAGCGACCCTCGTCAGCGACGACATCTCCGAATTTTCCCGAGTCCAGGGCTTGTCCGTCGAGAACTGGCTGCGCGACGACAAAGCGTGAAATGCCAGAACCCGGTCCAGGCAGGTAGCAGTCACCGCTGCTTCGCCAAGCGCGCCTTCAGTTTCCGGACTGAACGGACAGTGGCACGCTCCTGTACGAAATCTTCTTCAACGAAGACGAACGGTGGGGCCATCGTGTTCGAGCGATATCGCGACGCCGACGCGGCCCTGAAGCACTTCGCCAACATAGGCCGATTGATGGAACCCTTGATGGCGACCGCAACTGTCACCAGCAAATGGCAAAGTAGCGCCGAAATGTCGGCATATTTACCAAAAATGACGCTAACTTCGGCGTTTTAGGCGCTAATGTCGCGTAGTGCGTGCTATCAGCATTATGACAAACTCGCATGCCACCTCGATGTTCGCGGGCGACGCCCATCACGGGCAAAGCGAACTTTGGTCGCAGTGGCGTTAGTGCCTTAGATTCGCACGATTCAGCTTATTTATACGCTTTAGTGTTTATATACTTGTATTAATATGGTTCTTTCATAAGGATTGACCCATGATCGGGTCGCCCGCTGATTTTCTGGCCGTTCTCAGCCGCTTCAACCCGTGGTGGTTGGGCGCTGCGCTTCCCGCCGTTCCGCTGTGGCGCCGCGCGGCGTTCGCCTCCATCCTGGCTTGGGCGCGCGCACCCGAGCCGCACCGGGCGCTGCTGCTCTCGGGCGCGCGCCAGGTCGGGAAAACCACCTTGATCCTGCAGCTCGTACGGGCGCTACTCGATCGGGACGTCCCACCCTCGAACATCCTGTACGTGACCTTCGATCACCCCCTGCTGAAGCTCGTCGGCCCGGATGAGTTGCTGCGGATCTGGCGGGAATTTACCCCCGCCGCACCCGGGCCCGAATACCTGCTGTTCGATGAGATCCAGGCCACCACCGGCTGGCAGGTCTGGCTGAAGCATCAGGTTGATTTCGAGAAAAGGCGACGCATCGTGGTCACGGGCTCCGCGACGCCGTTGACTCGCGAGAATGTCGAGTCGGGCGTCGGCCGCTGGCAAACACTGCGGATCGCGACGCTTTCGTTCTACGAGTTCCTGCAGATCCGCGAAGCCGACGTGCCCGCGCTGCCCGTCGTGAATTCGCTGCAGCAGCTATCGCGCTGGACACCCACCGACTTCGTCCGCGTCAGCGCCACCGCCGCCGGCTTGACGTCGTTGTTCCACGAATACCTGCTGCGGGGCGGATTTCCCCAGAGCGCGCGTATCGCCACGGTGGAGGAAGCGCAGAAGCTCCTGCGCGAGGACATCGTCGACAAAGTTCTCAAGCGCGACATGACGGCCCTGTTCGGCGTACGCCGCGTCGTCGAACTCGAGCAGGTCTTTCTGTATCTCTGCCTGCACGACGGCGGCATCCTGAACCTGCCCGAGCTCTGCAAGAATCTGGAACTGAAGCGCCCGACCGTCGAGAACTTCATCGACCTGCTGGAATCCGCGCACCTGATCTACCAGCTGAAGCCCCTCGGTTACGGCAAGGAGGTGCTTCGGGGACGCAGGAAAGTCTATCTGGCGGATCCGGCGCTCGCTCCCAGCGTCCTGTTGCGCGGGCGTTCGCTGCTGCAAGACGACACCTTGTTGGGCTACGCCGTCGAAACCGCCGTCTTCCGGCACCTGTTCGGTCGCTACTACCAGCAGGCGATCGGATTCTCGTACTGGCGCAACCGCAGTGGCCAGGAGGTCGACGTGGTTGCGGAAATCCGCGGACAACGCGTCCCGTTCGAAGTTAAATACCGTGCCCCCGCCAATATTGATCTTGCCGGGTTGAAGGCCTTCATCCGCGAGCGCAGCCCGGAGCGCGCGTACGTACTGACTCGGGAGATCGCCGACTTTGGAATTGTTCCTGACGCCGCCTCTACGATACCAATCGTCCGACTCCCGGCCGCGCTCGCGTGCTATTGGCTTGGTGCCGCTGAAATATCCGAGAACGATGAGCCACCCTGACAACGTATTTCGTTCTGGGTCTCCAGGCCACCCGAATAGTGCGCCGGTCAGCTCAGGCGAGGCGACGTATCCTGAAGGCTAGCCGGACTTCGCCGATTCGCTGACTGATCGGGCTATTTTCATGTCCGCGCGCAACGCAGGGGATTGATTTCACAGGGGCGTTGCGGGCGCGAGGCTCGCAAATCGCTGTAGTGAAGACCTTGGTCATGGCGTGCGTCGCTGATCTGCGGATAATTGCTCTCCGAGATGTTCTT
>JAYTNX010000444.1:0-1584 GCA_043748075.1 Pseudomonadota bacterium | reverse complement strand
AGGCGCGCGCGCAGCGCGTCATCGGGCGCGAAGCCACAGGTGGCGGAGAGGAACGAGGCGCGCTCGGTCGCGCTGCAGCGCGGTTCCGCGAGCAGCATCGTGCGTGCGTCGGCCCAGGACGCGGCCACCCCGACGCTGGCCAGGTAGCGCGCCCCGATCTCGGTGGCGAGCAGCTCGCCCATCGCCATGACGCGGGCGCGCGTGCGGTCGGTGCATTCGCGCATCAGCGCGATGCCGTCGAGCAGGTGCGACAGTTCGGTGAACCAGCGCTCAGTGCCATCGTCGGCGCCGAGCTGCAGTGCGTCGGACAATCCCCGGTGCCGGGCGCGCAGCGCGGCCAGCGGCTCGTCGTGGTCGCCGTTGAGTGCCACGACGAGCAGCTTCTCGAGCCGGTCGGTGACCCCGGAGACGGCCGAATGCACCACCAGTACGCGCGCCCCCGTGGCCAGCCGCGCGCGACAGGTGGCGGCGATGCTGCGCCAGTTGGGTGCGCTGGACACGCTCGTGCCGCCGAACTTCAGCACGACCCAGGACGGGCCGACCTGCGTGCTCATGATGTCCTCTGCGAAGATGCTCGGGCGCGCGGCGCGCGCAGCCTCGAAAATGCCCGGCCGTGCCACGCGCTCAGACTCGGGGCGACGGTGAGCCGGCGAGTGCGTTCCCGACAGTCCGGGCCGGGTCAGAAATCGTCGTCGTAGACTTCGCGGAGATCCTTCTCCAGTTTCTTGTCCGCGAGGACTTCTTCCAGCTTGCTCCACGCAGCCTTGCCCCGTTTGCCGGGGACCGGCCGCGAGCGGCGATCGACGCGGTCGAGGAACTTGTCGTAATCGTTGCCTTCCTCCTGGGCAGTGGTCTCGCCGAGGAAGTCGTCATCGAGGTCGAAGCTTTCGGTGTCTCTTTCAGACATCTCTTTCGCTCTAAGTCCTTTTTAATCAGGCACTTACGTCAGTGCCGGGCACGGGGGAGGCCCGAACTATAGCGAAATCGCGGCCCTTGGCAAGTTCAGCGGTGGCGGACCGCATCCCGCACCACCACGGGGGCTCCGCGCGACAGCCCGAGCGCGTCGGCGG
This sequence comes from Pseudomonadota bacterium, assembly GCA_043748075.1. Taxonomy (GTDB): domain Bacteria; phylum Pseudomonadota; class Gammaproteobacteria; order Steroidobacterales; family Steroidobacteraceae; genus UBA964. The sequence goes on along the minus strand of JAYTNX010000444.1, from coordinate 514 downwards.
CATGGCCCTCGGCGCAGGCGATTTCCAGCACGTCGAACGAGTTGACCAGCGCGAGAAAATCGCCAGGCCGGGCGTCACCGTAGGTGCGGCGTACCGGCAGAACCCGGTTGCCGGCGTAGACGTGCGGTTCGACGAAGCCCGCCAGCCAGCGGCTGTCGATGTTGCTGATCAGGTTGCCGAAATGGTCGACGGTGATGACCACGCCGCTGACTGCCCCGCCGCTCGCGACCGGGTCGTCGACCCAGGACGGCACCAGGTCGGCAGTCAGGGGGCCGAGGTCTTCCGCCCGACAGCGGCCTGCCGCCAGCTCGGCCGCCAGCGGCGCAAACAGGTCGCGTCCGTGGAAGGTCGCACTGACCCGCCCAAGCGCGAATGCGCCGAGTCGTGAGGCATCGAGCCGGCGCACGAGCGCACCGGAGCGGCGCGCCACGACGGGCGCGAGCAGGCCGTTGTCCGGGGCCAGGAACAGGTGCCCGTCGGTCTCGACCAGCACGATGTCGCGCGCGGTGCCGAC
>JAYTNX010000443.1:0-1823 GCA_043748075.1 Pseudomonadota bacterium | reverse complement strand
GACACGCTGATCCTGGCGCCCGAAGACTTCGGTGGAGACCGCAGCACGCTGCCGAAGATCCCGCTGATCTTTCCGTGGCAGGACCTCGACGGTGAGACGCTGGTGCTCGCGACGGACATGCACCTGAACTACCCGAATCCGCTGCAGGCGGAGAGGTGGCCGCGCGAGTCCGCGGGCCCGCGCGCGCAGGTCTCCGAGATGATGCGTTACTTCGTCAAGCGGCGAGACCTCGAGAACCCGGACCTGACCGCGGTGCCGTACGTCGGCACCTGGCAGCGCATCTCGCCGTGGATGCCGTGGATGCTGATGGGGCAGGCGCCGGGCCACTGCCTCTTCACCTCGACGATGACGGCGTTCGGCGACGTGGGCCGCCTGCCGAAGCACGTGCGCGAATACGCCGAGAAGAACTGCCCGCAGATGCTGTCGGCGCCGACCGCGGACTACGGGCCGAGCCATTCGAGCCTGGAACTCTACGCGCGGCACCAGACGCCGGCCGCTGCGCAGTAGTCTTCGCTGTTGCCCGTGAGCGCTCGCGCCCGGCTGGGCGCGAGTCGCCTGGATCGTGCGAGTTAGTCCTCGGGTGACAACAGGAAGGCGCGCGAACCGCCGCGGCGGTCCGTGCCGTTGACCAGCACCTGACCCGATGCGTTGATTCGTACGGCTTCAGTGAACGTGACGAAGGGGCGCAACGGATCTGCCGGATCGACCAGGGCATTCAGGTCCTCCATCGACCCGTTCGCCCAGCGGAACGCGCGCGGCTGGCCGGTCGCATCCTGCGAACGCCCGACGACCCATCCGGCGGCGTTCACGTCGCGCGCGTAGGTGACCGTGCCGCCCAAAGAACCCAGGTCGACGATCGGACTGACGCCGTTGGATACGAAGGCGAGTACCACCTGCTCCGAAACGGTGTCGTTGACCGCGATCCAGCCTGAAGAGTTCATTCGTTCCACCTGAACCGCGCCACTCGCCACGCCCAGGTCGCGAATGCCGTTCACCTCCCACAACGCGACACGCTTCCGTTCGGCCGCATCGGTCGAGCTTCCCGCCACCCAGCCGCGATCGTTGACAGCATGGCCCCGACTGTCACGTCCACCGAGGGTGCCGAGATCCCAATTGGTTGTCCCGTCCCACAGGAACGCGTGGCGGGCGTCAAAACTGTCGGATCTCGGATTGTAGACAGAACTACCGGTCACCCAGCCGCGAGCGTTGATTGCGATCTGCCCCGACTGGTTGATGAACGCTCCCCGCGAGTCGAGAACGGGAACGCCCGGCGGCGGAATCGCGGAAATCGCACGGCTGTTCCACACGAACGCGCTGCAGCATGCGCCGGCGGCAGAAGACGAAGCGCCCGTCACCCAACCGGCGTCGTTCAGGTCCGCGTCAACGCTAGTCGGTCCGCCGAGCGTGCCGACGTCGACAATCCGGTAGCGCCTCGGCCCCGTCGGCGCCGTGGTTGCAGAGATCCGGACGATCTCGATGCCATTGAGACTGGGGTTCTGCACCTGATGAAGGAACTCGAGGTCGAGCTGCCCGTCGGTGACGATTGCGGTGACAGCTCGTACATAGGCGTTGTTGGCACCTGCCGTGGCGAAGACGTCGAGATCGTCGATTGCGAGCTGGTTCTCCACCTGCACGTCGAACACGCGTTTCCCGACGGCGAACGCGCCCATCCAGGTCTCGGCGAAATGCAGGCGGACCTGGTAGGTGCCTTCGGGCACCGCGAAGCGGTAGGTGAGCGCAGGCGCCCGCCACGTGTCCCAGCGGGCGCTGCGATACAGCTCCGGATCGCTCGTGCCTCCGATCTGCAACGAGGGCGACTCGAC
>JAYTNX010000442.1:0-3575 GCA_043748075.1 Pseudomonadota bacterium | reverse complement strand
CGGATCGCCGACGTCGGCCCGGAGTAGTTGAAATCCATCGGGTAGAACACGCCTCCCGGACGCAGCACGCGATGCGCCTCGGCGATGATCCGCCGGCTGGCCTCGGCCGTCACCTCGTGGAACAGGATGTACGAAATCACGATGTCGAACTGCCCGTCGGGGTAACGCGTGTCCTCGGCGAGGCGCTGCGTGAAGCTGACGTCCGAGCCGAGCTCGCTGGCGCGCATGTGCGCGTAGCGCAGCATCGGCGCGGCAACGTCGAGCCCGACGACCTGCGCCTGCGGAAAACGCTCCTTCATCGCGACGCTGAGTTGCCCCACGCCGCAGCCGAGATCCAGAATCCGCCGCACCTGACCGTCCGCGGGCACCGGGCAGCCGGCCGCGTAGCCGACGTGCCGCTCGTCCTGGTTGTTGGTGCCGCGATAGAACATGTTCGTCGCGTAGTGATAGATATGCCCGGCGAACGCGTTGCCGACGTAGCCGCCGGGCTGCTGGTGGATCTCGTGTCGCGCGTAGTCGGGAATCTGCAGTGACGCGTCGAGCTCGAGCCGGCCCGGACCCGAGTCGTCGGCCGCTTCGAGCTCGGCGAGGTACTGGTCCGCGTTGGCCTGGAACCAGCCATCCAGCAAATCGTGTTCGTACTGGTGGGCGCTGTACCAGACCCGATCACGCATGCCGATCACCGGATCGGCATCGAACAGCGCACGGGCTCTCTCGAGCGGCAGCGGCTGCGCCGGATCCAGTGAATGGGCGGCGAGAATCGACGCCGCGCGGTCACGCAGCGCGACGCCGAGCAACCCGCCGGTCGCGAACGCCGTGAGCCCCTGCATGAAGTCCTGGCGACTCTCGAGGTCGAGTTGCGGCAGTCGTTCCAGCCTGCCGATCGAGCCGCGCGGCTCGAGATCGCCGGACCGCCTCGCATTGACGACGGCCGCGCGTGCCTTGCCGGCGCCGCCCAAAGCCGCGACCGCCGTGGCCAGCGCGGAAGTCAGGAACAGAGAGCGACGATTGACCATGATGCCGAACCTCTGTGACTGGCGAGATGGGGTCGGCCCGGGGCGCCGGCGCGTGGGCGAGCCCTGCTAGCGGGTCGGCGCCTTGCCGCCGCTGCCGTTGACCAGGACTCCGAAGGTGGTCTGGATCATCGCGTCGCGCTCAGCGGCCCAGGCCTTCTCCTGGGCAGCGGTCGGCACGAATGCCTCGATCGTCTCTGCCGTCACGGGCTGCCGGGCCGACAGCAGACTCTCGATGACTTTCAGGCGGCGCTTGTCGGCCCAGACCTCGGCACCCAGCGCCAGGATCGCATGCATCATGTTGTCGAGTATCGGATTGCCCAGAAACACCGCGTCGCGCGTCGCGCTGGGGATGAAATCGGTCGTGTGGACAGGCTTGCCCGGCTTCGCATCGGCCATGGATCACTCCCGTGAGGTCGCACCCGCCGAGGTGGCGCGGTGCGAAGAACGCCCTCGACAGCCTAATCCCCGCTCCTGCATGCAGGCAACGTGCTTCCCAGGAGATCCCGGAGTTCGGACGCCGCTCAAATCGGCAACAACCGCTCTCCGAGCAATTTTCCGAACGACAGCGCCGGCGTGACCGACATGCCGCCGCAATACGAACTTCCTTGCAGAGTTCCCATGCCGAGCAGTTCGCCGGCGGCGTAGAGATTGGGGATGGGGCGTCCGTCCTGGCGCACGACGCGCAACGACCCGTCGACCGCGAGGCCCGCGGTGTCGAGCAGGTAGTAGCCTTGCATGCGGATCGCATGGAACGGCGGCTTGACGATCGGCAAGGGCAGGTGCGAACGACCGAGCCGATCGCGCCCGAGAGCCTGCCCTGCGTTGTAGTCGGCTACCGTCGCCGCGAGACCGGCGGCATCCACGCCGGTTGACGACGCCAGCGCCGCAAGGGATTCGGCCTTGTAGAACAGCGGGAACGTGCCGAAGCCGTCGACAATCTCCTGCTTGGTCCAGCCGCGGCTGAGCGACGGCGCAGCCTGCAGGATGGCATCGTCGAACACCACCCAGCAACGCTCCTCGGGCTGGCGCTTCAGCGCCTTCTCCTTGTCGTCGAAGCTCGGAGTGTCCTCGCGCAGGAAACGCTCGCCGCGTACGTTGACGAAGATCTCCCACGGCGGGCGATGCTGCGGATCCGTCAGCAGGCGCAGCAGCAACGGGCTCGGTACCGCCTCGTCCCGCAGCACGGCATTGAACAGGGGCTGGCGAAATTCCGCGCCACGCAGGTAACCGCCTGCCGCGAGCCCCATCGTGATCCCCGCACCCTGCGAATACGGATACACCGTGTCGGCGTAGTCGCGGATGCCTTCGATGCGCTCGAACATCGCCGGGTTGGACCCATAGCCGCCGCTCGTCAGTACGACGCTGCGGCCGCGGTATTCGACCGGCTCGCCGTCGGGTCCGGACGCAATGACGCCGCGGACCGCGCCGCCGGGACGCCGCTGCATCAGCGCCGAGGCCCGGGTTCGCAGCAATACGGTGACGCGGCCGGCGTCGAGCTGCGGCTGCAGCTCCTGTTCGAGGACCCGCAGAATCGAAATTCCAGCGTTCTCGCCCCAGAAATAGCGAGGCTTGGAGTACGGGTCGTGGCCCGCGCCGAGCACCGGATGGCCCGGCCGCGCGCGGAACCCGGCGTCGAACAGCCAGTCCGCCATTGCAGGGGCCTGGTCGACTGCAAGGCGGAGGAACTGCGGATTTGCCGTGCCCCGGCTGATCCGCATCACGTCGTCGAAGTGTTCCTGTGGCGAATCCTCGATGCCGCGAGACCTCTGGAAGCGGGTGCCGGCAGCACTCATCTGGCCCGAGGAGAGCAGCAGTGTGCCGCCGATGCGCTCGGCCGCCTCGATCATCAGCACTCTCGCGCCCCGCCGCGCGGCGAAGATCGCGGCCGGGATGCCGGCGTTACCGGCGCCGACGAGGATCACGTCCCAGAGGCGGTCGGCCGCGCCGGCCGGCTTGGCCGTGGCGCCGGGCACGGCTGCCGCGCCCGCGAGGGCGCCGAGTTGCCCGAGGAATCGGCGCCGGGAGTCCGGACGACGCGTCATTTCAGCGGCGCCCGACGACCTTCGCGATGCAGGAAGTCCCGCTCACATCGGCGCCGGCGGGCTGCCGGCCTTCACCTGGCCAACACGGGCACCCTTGAGCTGCTCGACCGTCGCCAGCGCCTGCTTGACGTTCTCCGCCGCCGGCACTCCGGTAATCGTCGCCGCGACCTTGCCATCCGGCGTCAAGACAAAGGTCGTGCGCTCGATGAAGCCGTGCGAGATTTCCACGCCGCGTGAATCCTTGAAGCCCGCTCGCTCGGTGACCTTGAGGTCGTAGGCCTTGGCGATCTTGCCGTCGGCGTCGGACGACACCGCGACCTTGCCGCCGCAATACTCCGGATCGGCGGAAAAGTCGTTCAGCCGGGCGATGTCGTCCATCGACACGCCGACGATGGTCGCGCCCGCGGCCGTGAACTTGTCCATGTTCACGGCGAACTCGCGCGCCTGGACATTGCAGCCCTGCGTATAGGCGGACGGATAGAAATAGACGACGACGGGGCCCTTCTTGAGCGCGTCC
>JAYTNX010000441.1:0-3385 GCA_043748075.1 Pseudomonadota bacterium | reverse complement strand
CCTACGTCAGCCACCTGCTGCAGTTGTCGCGGCAGGACCAGAAATCACCGCCGATGCTGGCGATGAACCCGCGGGGGCGCGTGCCGGTGCTCAAGGACGGTGACTACGTGGTATTCGAGTCCGTGGCGGTGCTGTACTACCTCGATCTGAAGTATCCCGCGCCGCCGATCTTCGGCCGCAGCGCCGAGGAGGCCGCGGTCATCATGCGGGTCATCTGCGAGTTCCAGGCCTACACGGAAGATCAGCTGATGAAGATCTGTCGCGTGCTCGAGGGCGGCGGGCCGGTCCCGGCGTACCTGCGCGACGACATCACCGACGCGATGCATGTGGTGGCGCGCGAGGCGCGCACCATCGAGGGGCGCCTCTCGAAGTCCGACTGGATCGTCGGCGAGACCTACTCCGCCGTCGACATGGTGATCTTCCCCGCCATCCAGCTGTTGCGTCGCGCGCTCGACCGCCCGGGCGGGCGCGAACTCTCCAGCCGTTTCCTGCCGATCTCGGCGAACTATCCTGCGTTGGGTCGCTGGCTCGCCCGTATCGAGGCGCTGCCGGGTTACGAGCGCACGTATCCGCCGCACTGGCGCGACCAGGCTATTGGAGGCCTCTAGACATGAACGAGACGATGACCGAGACCAAGACCTTGATCGACTTCCCCGGCCGCGTGGTGTTCATCGGCTTCGGCAGCATCGGCCAGGGCGTGCTGCCGCTGGTGCTGCGCCACATCGGCATTCCCGCCGAGCGCGTCACGATCGTGACGGCCGAGGACCGCGGTGCCCAGGAAGCCAGCCACTACGGTATCCGCTTCATCAAGGAAGGGCTGACGCGCGAGAATTTCCGTCGCATCCTCGAGCCCCTGGTCGGTCGCGGCGATTTCGTGCTGAACGTCTCGGTCGAGGTCTCCTCGATCGCGCTGATCAAGTACTGCTGGGAACGCGGCGCGATGTATCTGGACACCTGCATCGAGCCCTGGGCCGGCGGTTACACCGATCCGGGCGTTCCCGCCGCAAAGCGCACGAACTACGCGCTGCGCGAGGAAGCGCTGGGGCTGCGTCCGGGCAATGCGCGCGCGCCGACCGCGGTGGTGACGCACGGCGCGAACCCCGGGCTGGTGTCGCACTTCGTCAAGCTGGCGCTGCTGAACGTCGCGGCCGATACCGGCGTCGACGCCGGCTCGCCGTCGAGTCGGGACGACTGGGCAAAGCTTGCCCAGCTGCTCGGCGTGCGCGTGATCCACATTGCCGAACGCGACACCCAGGTCTCGCCGCTGCGCAAGAAGCCCAACGAGTTCGTCAACACCTGGTCGGTCGATGGCTTCGTGGGCGAGGGCGCCCAGCCCTGCGAACTCGGCTGGGGAACGCATGAGCGCAACTTCCCGCGCGACGGGCGTCGCCATGACTTCGGTTGCGGCTCCGCCATCTGGCTCGCGCAGCCCGGTGCGGCGACGCGCGTTCGAACCTGGACGCCCCGGGCGGGCCACATCCACGGCTTCGCCATCACGCATGGCGAGTCAATCTCGATTTCCGACTTCCTCTCCGTGCGCGACGGAGGCCAGGTCGTCTACCGGCCGACCGTGCACTACGCGTATCACCCCTGCGACGACGCGGTGCTGTCGATGCACGAATTCGTCGGCCGCAACTATGTGCTGCAGGATTCGAAGCGGATCCTGATGGACGAGATCTCGCCGGGCGGCATCGACGAGCTCGGCGTGCTGCTCGCCGGCCACAAGAAGAATGCCTACTGGTATGGCTCGCAGCTGACCGTCGACGAGGCGCGTGGGCTGGCGCCGTTCAACAACGCGACCAGCCTGCAGGTGACGGTTTCCTGCCTCGCCGGGATGGTCTGGGCGATGGAGAATCCGAACCGCGGCCTGGTCGAGCCCGATGAGATCGACTACCGGCGCGTGCTCGAGATCTGCCGGCCCTACCTCGGCCCGGTGGTCGGTGAGTATTCCGACTGGACGCCGCTGTCGGAGCGCGAGCGACTCTTCCCGGAAGACATCGACAAGACGGATCCCTGGCAATTCAAGAACGTCCGGGTGGTCTGAGCGCGCTCGACGCTCCTGACGACGCCCCGCGCGACAGTCAGCGCGACGCCCGCCGCGACGCCGAGCCCGTCGCCGTCAGGCGCCTCCTTCGCCGTAGCGGATGGCGACGATTGCGTAGCGCTGCTCGCCGCCGGGCAGCGCGACCGGCACCTCGTCGTCCAGCCGCTTGCCCAGCAGGGCGCGTGCCAGCGGCGCATCCATGCTCACGTAGCCCGTCGCGGTGTCGAACTCGTCGGGCCCGACGATGCGCACGGTCGAGGCCCCGCCGCGTTCGTCCTCGACCGTGACCCAGGCGCCGAAGAACACGCGCGCCTGGTCCGACGGGGGCTGTGCGACGACCACCATCCCGTCGAGACGCTTGCGCAGGAAGCGCACGCGGCTGTCGATTTCGCGCAGACGCTTCTTCCCATACGTGTATTCGGCGTTCTCCGAACGATCGCCCTGTGCGGCGGCCTCGGACACGGTCTGCGTCACCTGCGGCCGTTCGACCCGCCACAGCTGGTCCAGTTCGGTGCGCAGGCGTTCGTGCCCCGCGGGGGTGATGAACTTCGAGCCGGGGGTCGTGGGCGCGCGATAGCGGGACATCGGTGCGAGACCTGGGACGAAGCGGGATTGGGGAAGACTGCCATACCGTGCGGCGCCGCCGTCACGGCGTGCCAGCGCGGCGCCCTCGGCTTGACTTAATCCCCGCGCCGTCACGCGAATCGTGCGAGCCCCGGAGTTGCCGCGCCACCGGCCGCGCGAACTGTGCCGGGGAACACAGTTCATCCGCAACCGCGCGCCTACCCTTTCTTCCCATGGCGACCAAGTACTTCACGCACTTCGTCACGGGAGCGGAAGAAGCCCGCTTCGCCAGCGAGTGGAGCGGTGTGGTCGAGCTGACGCGGCCCCTGGAGGGTCGCAAAGGCGCTCAACGCGAGCTGCGCGAGATGATCGCCGAGAACTTTGCGCTGGATTCGACCGAGATCCGCATCCTGCACTGGGCCCGATTGCACTGATTTCTTCGTTCCGACCGATCCCCTAGCGGACTTCCTTCCCTTCATCGAAAGTCCGCACTTCTGACCCCGGGACTCAACTCCCGGGGTTTTTTTACGCCTCTCATCGGTCGTGAAGAGGCAGCACGGCTTCAATGCCGGTTCCCGTTCGTTCAGTGAAGATCGGCAAGGTCAACGTCGGCACGACCTGCGAGCGAGGGGCGTTTTCATTCGCCGCCCGTTATCGGCTCGGTGAAAATGGCCCCACGACTCGACACTCCGCCCCCCACCGTTCGTGTCGGGTTTGAACGCCCACAACGACGACTCCACTTCCTCTTTAGATACGTGACGACCTTTGCCGGCGCGG
>JAYTNX010000440.1:0-4612 GCA_043748075.1 Pseudomonadota bacterium | reverse complement strand
CCCCGTGATCAGGCTGGCGGCCGGGGAGGCGAGGAAGGTCACTGCGGCCGACACCTCGTCGATCGTGCCGATACGGCCGAGCGGGATGCGTCGCAGGGTGTCTTCGCGAAACGCGGCGTTCTCGAAAAACGGCTTCGTCAGTGGCGTCTCGACATAGGTCGGTGCGACGCTGTTGACGCGGATGCCGAGCGGCGCGAGTTCGACCGCCATCGCTTTCGTCAGCCCCTCGATCGCCGCCTTGGTCATGCAATACACGGTGCGGTTCGGCGCGCCGACATGCCCCATCTGCGACGACATGTGCACGATCGCACCGCGCACCGGCTGCGCGCTGCCGAGGTTGCCCGGTGTGGCGCCGGGTCGCGGTTCCTGACGCAGCATCAGTCGCGTCGCGGCCTGGGCGGTCACGAACATCGAGCGCACGTTCAGGCTCAGCAGGTGATCGAGCGTCTGCAGCGGCACGTCGACGAACGGCATCGGCTGGTTGCCGCCCGCATTGTTCACCAGCACGTCGCAGCGCGGCAGCGCGGCGAACAGCGCCTCGACCGCTGCCGGGTCGGTGACGTCGCAGCCCATGGCCCGCGCCCGCGCGCCGCCGGTGCGCAGCACCGCGGCGGCCTGCTCCAGTTCCGCAGCTCCTCGGCTGACCATCACGACCTCGGCGCCGCGTGCCGCGAAGGCCGCGGCGCAGCCGAGCCCCAGTCCGCGGCTCGCGCCCGTGATCACCACCCAGTGCCCGTCGAAATCGTTCATGGCATGCGGCCTCTCCCGTGTATCAGCAGTGTAGCCATTCCGCTGCCAGCCGGAATGGATGCGTGCCGTGCGCATTCTGCGAGTCGCGCACGGCCACAGTAGAAATAGTCACGAGCGCGTCACGGAACCCGGGGCCGCGATCGCGCTCCACTCGAAAGGACCGTTTGACGGAGGCAATGCGCGATGACAGACAGCAAGACGGGTCTGCAGGTCGTCCCGGTGGCGGACCTGCGGGAATTCTTCCGCGACGCGCTGCAGGGCGCGATGGGCCACCAGCACCTGAAGGTGGATGACCATACCGAACACTACGTCGTCAACCTGCTGACGCTGTTCTCGCGCGCCGATGCGCTGCACGAGCCTCCACTGCACGATCCGGCGATGCACGACCCGGCGCGGCACGACGCGGCGCCGCGCGACAAGGCGCCGTCGCGGGCGGCGCACCGTCCGCTCGCGTGCCTGCTGGCCGACGCGCACGCGGCCGCGAGCGCCGAGGCGCGCTGCCGGGCGCTGCAGCGCCTGGGCGACGTCTCGCTGTTCTTCGCCGGCTTCTTCGCCGGCAGCTTCGCGCGCAAGCTGATCGACATCGACTACCACATTGCGATGGGCGGCCAGGCGTATGGCACGCTCGCCGGCTCCGTGGCGCGCGGGCCGCGACGCGTGCTGGGCCGGGTGTTCGGCGAGCTCGCCGCGAAATTCCAGCCGCTGGTCGATGCGCTGAACGAGATTGCCGAGACCTCGTACCAGCACAGCGACCGCGACATCCTGCGGCTCTACGAAGTCTGGCTGAAGACCGACAGCCGCCGCGCGCGTGCCCTGCTCGAGGGCCTCGGCGTCACACCCACCCGCACGGGTGGGTCGTTGCTGGCGCACTGAGGGCGCTGGCGCCACGGCCCTGCCGCGTCGTCCCGCCGCACCCGCCGTGATGCTGCTGCGCCGGCTCCAGGAACTGCTCGCGGGCATCTACGACGTGCCGCTCGAGTTCGACGTGCGCGATTTCCTGACCACCGACCGTCGGCGGCTGCCGCAGGACGTGCGCGACACGGGCACCGACGAGCAACTGCTGGTGCAACCCTGCGCGGGGGAACTGGCGATGTCGCTGTTCCTCGACCCCGCGCTGCTGCAGCGGCTGGAAGCGGCCGATCCCCTCGCCTCGCTGCACGGCCGCAATCTCGGCGACTTCTGGACCGTGCTGGAGGGCGTCAGTCATTTCGTCTGCGTGGCCTGGAACGCGGCCCATGACCGCGACGTGTCGGTCCTCGAACTCGAGATGCAGGCCGAGATCGACAAGTACGTGTCGAGCTGCTGGCTGTTGCGGCGCCAGTGGCCGCAGCGCTTTCCCACCGAGCTGCATCCGTTGCTGTTCGCGCGTACGCGCATCGACCCGGTGCTGGCCGGCGACCGGGCCGGGCTCTACCGGTCGGCGACGCAGTACGCGTCGAGGTTCTGCCGTGGGGTGGAACGCCGCCTGAAACGCCGCGGCGCGGGCGCGGCGGCGCAGCGGGCGATGGAACCGGAACTGCGGCGCTTCTATCGCATGCCGCAGCGTGCGAAATGCGAGTACATCGGCCAGATGGCCTGAGACCGCAGTCCCTGCGACCGCTGTCGGCGGGACGCGTGCGCAAGTCCACGCGCCGACCGCGCGCCGCGAGTCCCTCAGCCGGTTTCGTCCCGCTTGCGCTGTTCCTCGAGCTCACGCGTCATCTTCAGCCACTCACCCAGCTTGCGCAGGTCCTTCGGTTTGCGAGGGGGTGCCGACGGCGGGGGGGCCAGATGGCCGTTTCCGTAGGGTTGGAAGCCACCCCGGGACGGACGGGCGGCGGTGGCCAGGGGATTGCCGCCACCCGGCTCATCGAGGATTTCCAGCACGACGCGATCGCTGGTCGCCGCGGTTTCGGGCAGCGGCGCCCACTCCATCCGTGCGTTGCCGCAGGAGTCATGTTCGACGCGGCCGAGCCGACGCCTCGGAAAGGCCACGCTGGTCGGCTCTTCGGGTCCGGATCGCCGCTTGTCGTTGCGGTCTACTGACATCGTGTTCCGAGCCTAGGCAACGCCGGTCGCGGCCGGTGTGACGCGGATCACGCTTTGGGTCGCTGCAGGCGGTGCTGCGCCCTGAGCAGGCCGAGGCAGGTCTTGCCGTCGGTGAACTCGCCCGAATGCACCCGTTCGACCGCCATTTCGAGCGCAATCCAGTGAACTTCGAAGACCTCGCCGGCCTCGGGCGCCTGCTCGGCCGGGGCGAGCCCGGTCGCGAGATAGAGGTGGATCTTTTCGGTGAACACGCCCGGTGAGCTCAGATAGCAACCCAGTTCCTGCCAGTCGCGCGCCTGCACGCCGCCCTCCTCGACGAGCTCGCGCCGCACGGTATCCCCGGGCGGCTCTCCCGGCTCGAGCTTGCCCGCCGGCAGTTCCCAGACCCAGCCGCCCGCCGCATGCCGGAACTGGCGCAGCAGACAGACGCGGTGCTGCGCATCGAGCGCGACGACGGCGGCGCCGCCCGGATGATGCAGAATCTCCAGGTCGATGCGATGGCCATTGGGCAGCTCGACCGTCTCGACGTTGAGCCGCACGACCCGACCGGCAAACACCTCGCGACTGGCGATCAACATGTCGGCCTCTCCCGCGCGGCGTTGCGCGCCCGGCATGGTCACCGGATTGCCCGCGAGCGGCAAGTCGACCGCGCCGGGCCGTGGCTCGGTTACGATCGGTGGCCACGCGCCGCGCTGCGGCCGCGTCCACGGGAGATCGACCCATGCGCTACAGGCCACTCGGACGCTCGGGGCTGAAGGTGGCGGAGCTCTGCCTCGGCACCATGACCTTCGGCGAGGCGTCCGGCTTCGGTGCCGACGAAGCCGAGTGCCGCAAGATGTTCGATGCCTATCTGGCGGCCGGCGGCAACTTCATCGACACCGCCAACATCTACACCGCCGGCACCAGCGAACGGATGCTGTCGCGAATGATCGCGGCGGAACGCGCGCGACTGGTGGTCGCCACCAAGTACTCGATGACCACCGACCCGCAGGACCCGAACGCCGGCGGCAACTCGCGCAAGAACCTGCAGCAATCGCTCGACGCCAGCCTGAAGCGGCTCGGCACCGACTACGTCGACCTCTACTGGGTGCACGCCTGGGATGCGTTGACGCCGCTCGAGGAGCTGATGCGCGCGCTCGACGACGCGGTGCGCGCCGGCAAGGTGCTCTACACCGGCTTCTCGAACGTGCCGGCCTGGGTCGTGGCGCGCGCGCAGACGATGGCGGAACTGCAAGGTGGGTCGCGGTTCGTCGCGCTGCAGCTGCACTACAGCCTCGCCGAGCGCAGCGTCGAGCGCGAGCTGCTCGGCTGCGCCCAGGCGCTGGGCCTGGCCGTGACCGCCTGGAGTCCGCTGGCCGGCGGCGTGCTGACGGGCAAGTACGCCGCCTCCGCCGACGAGCGCGCGCGGCAGCCGGGGCGACTGACGACCACCGGCTGGGGCAAGGGATTCCTGACCGAGCGCCACCTCGCGCTCGCCGCGGCCGTGCGCGAGGTGGCGCATGGGATCGACCGGACACCCGCGCAGGTCGCGCTCCGCTGGCTCATGCAACGCCCGGGGGGTGTAATACCGATCATCGGAGTGCGCAGCGCGCTGCAACTCGACGACCTGCTCGGCGCGACCGCGTTCTCGCTCGACGAGGCCGCGCTCGCGACGCTCGACGCCGCGAGCCCCATCGACATCGGCTACCCGATGGCGCTGCTCAACGGAGTTCCGGGCCGGAAGATGGTGCACGGGCAGCATCACGACTCAGTGGAGCCTGCGCGCTGAGCGTCGGCTCCGCAGGGTGCCGGCCGCCATCGCGACTGTCCGCGCGGACCGACGGCGCTAGCGCGA
>JAYTNX010000439.1:0-1621 GCA_043748075.1 Pseudomonadota bacterium | reverse complement strand
TCGCGCCGGCGGTCGCGCCGCTGATCGGCGGCTGGATCCACGTGGCCTTCGGCTGGCGCGCGGTGTTCGGCTTTCTCGCGGTGCTCGGCGTCGCCGTGGTGTTTGCCTCCTGGCTCAAGCTGCCCGAGACGCTGCCGCCGCAGCGGCGCACGGCCGCAGGTTTCGCGGGCCTGGTCGCGCTCTCCTGGCGCATCATGCGAACCCGCGAGTTCGTGATGCTCGCGCTCGCCGGCGGCCTGAACTTCGGCGCGGTGCTGGCCTACGTCGGCTCGGCACCGGCGATCGTGCTCGACAACTGGAAGCTGACTGAAACGCAGTTTCACTGGCTGTTCATCCCGGTCATCGGTGGTTTCACAGTGGGCGCGCTGCTGTCGGGCCGCATGGCTGGTCGCCTGTTGCCGTCGCGGCAGGTGGCGCTCGGTTTTGCGATCACGATCGGCGCGTCGGCGGTGGCGGCCCTGCTGCATGCGGCGTTGGAGGCGCCGCCGCCGATCCTGGTGCAGCAGCTGCTGATGGCCACCAGTTCGATCGGCGTGCAGCTCGTGTTCCCCGTGCTGACGCTGCGCGTGCTGGACCTGTTCCCGGAGAGTCGCGGCTCGGCGGCCTCTGTGCAGACCTTCATCCAGCTGCTGGTGGCCAGCACGGTGATCGGCTTCGTGGTGCCCGCGATCCACGGCTCGATGTTCTGGCTGACGTTCGGTTCGATGACCGCCGCAACGGTGGCTTTGTGGTTCTACTTCGGCGCCGCGCGCTTTGGAGGCCCCCGGCCGGCGGCCGGCGCGTGATCTGCGTCTACCGCTCGCTCGGACTGCAGGATGTGATGCACTATCGCAACCTGCTCGCCGAACGGGGGATCGCCTGTCACGTGCGCAATTACCACTCGTCCGGGGTGCTCGGCGAACTGCCGTTCCTCGAGGTCGCACCGGAATTGTGCGTGCTCGATCCGCGCGACGTCGATCTGGCGCAGCGCGTGATCGCGACCGGCGGCGTGCCCACGTCGGTCGTGATGCACGACTGGACCTGTACGCGCTGCGCGGAGCGGCTGGAGCGGCAGTTCACGCATTGCTGGCGCTGCGGCGCCGAGCCGACGTCGTGAGCGACGCCGTCACCCTGACCATCGCGCCGCGGTACTGCGGCCCGCCGGGCTCGGCCAATGGTGGCTATTTCGCGGGATTGGTGGCCACGCTCGCCAACGGCCTCGTCAAGGTGCGGCTGCGACGGCCACCGCCGCTCTCCGCGGCGATGCCCGCCGAGCGCTTCGGCGATGGCCGCATCGTGGTGCGCCACGGCCGCGAGACGGTGGCCGAGGCTTTGCCCGCGACCTTGGAACTCACGGTGCCGCCCCCGGTGTCGCGCCTCGAGGCGCTCGAGGCCTCGCGCCGCTACCAGGGCTGGCAGCAGCATGTGTTCCCGCGCTGCTTCGTCTGCGGTCCGCAGCGTATCCGTGGCGACGGCCTGCGGATCTTCCCCGGCGACGTCGCCGGCCGCGCCAATCCGGCCGTCGTGGCTTCGCCCTGGATTCCCGATGCGTCCCTGGCGCTCGGCGACGGCCGCGTCGCCCCGCAATTCATGTGGGCGGCACTCGATTGCCCCGGCTATTTCGCGGTGGCCCCCGACGGGC
>JAYTNX010000438.1:0-17174 GCA_043748075.1 Pseudomonadota bacterium | reverse complement strand
GGGCGAGTGGGCATGAGGTGTTTTAACCCAGCCGATGACGGGCGGCGAATGAAAACACCTCACGCCCACTCGCCCCACCCATCCCCCTCACATCTGTATTTCCTGTAGTGCAACCCGCAGACCCCGAGCCGCAAGCCACGGGAAGTGGTAGATTCCGCGCCACGCAAGCCCGGACCGCTCCGTTGGTAGACGCGCTGACGCAGAACATCGGACTCGACGATCTGGCACCCGCGGGTTCGCAGGGGGCCATCGAACGGGTGCCGACCGCAGTCACGGCGTTCGTCGGGCGCGCGTTGAAGGGGCCGATCAACGAGCCGGTGGCGATCGGCAGTTTCGCCGAATTCCAGCGCAGCTTCGGCGGGCTCTGGCAACCGTCCACCCTCTCGTACGCCGTTGAACAGTTCTTCGAGAACGGCGGCCGGCGCGCGCTGGTCGTGCGGGTCGTCAACGGCGGGCGACCGCCGTCGATCACGCTGCCTGCGAGTGCTTCGGTCGTCGGCTCGGGCGCGGGCGCGGGCGCGAGCGCAGGTGCGCTGCGCCTCCTCGGCCTTGCGCCCGGCTCGCGCGAGCATCTGCGTGCCTCGGTCGACTACGACGGCATCGTCGATGCCGAGGATGATCGCTTCAACCTGGTGCTGCAGCGGGTCGGCGGGCCGGGATCGGGGCTCGTGGAAGAGCAGGAAATCCACCGACGCGTCTCGGTGCGGCCCGATGCGGGGCGCTATGTCGTCGACGTGCTCGCGCAATCGAAGCTCGCGCGCGTCGTCGGGACGCCACCGTCGGTGCGGCCAGACCGGCCGCCGCCCTCGACGCCGGGCGGCGCCGTCGGCTATCAGGTCGCCAACAACGACGGTGACGATGGCGTGCCGCTGACCGACTACGACGTGATCGGCTCGGCCCAGGAGGGCACCGGCCTGTTCGCGCTGGCACGCGCGCCACGGTTCGACCTGCTGTGCATCCCGCCGCTCGGGCGTGAGCAGGATGTGGGCGCCAGCACGCTGCTCGTGGCGGCCCGCTTCTGCCGCGAACGCCAGGCGATGCTGGTCGTGGATCCGCCGCGCGAGTGGACCACGCCGGTCGAGGCGCTGGCGGGCTTTCGCCACTGGCCCTTTCGTGCCGACAACGCGCTGATGTACTTCCCGCGCATCGTCGCGACGGACCGGCTGCGAGGCCGTGACGAGACCTTCGGCTGCGGCGCCGCCATCGCGGGCATGATCGCGCGCATGGACGAGAGCGCGCCGCCGTGGAGCCCCCTCGAGCGCGACGCGGTGCTGCTGCGACCGCGGCTGCGGCCCGACTGTGCCGTCACCGAGCCGCAACGCCAGCGGCTGCTGCAGGTGGGCATCAACACGCTCGCCGCGACGCGTCTCGCGCACCGCGAGCCCGGCACGGCTCGTACCCTGGCCACCGGCAACACCGTCGCCAGCGACTGGCGCTACCTGCCGGCGCGCCGGCTCGCGCTGTGCGTCGTGCCGTCGATTCTCGAGGGCACCCGTTGGATGCTGTTGGCGCACAACGGCGAGCGCAGCTGGCGCCGCGCGCGTGCCCAGGTCGAGGCCTTCCTGGAGGCGTTCTGCCAGGAGGGCGCGTTCTCCGCACCCGAGGGCCAGCAGGAGTATTTCGTCGTCTGCGATGCGCGCCTCAACGATGCCCGGGCCGTGGCGGAGCGGCGGGTCAGCCTGCTGTTCGGCTATGCGTCCGCGAAGCCCGGCGAGTACCACGCCTTCGTCGTGACCCATCGCACGGGCGCGAGCGAGGTGCGCAGCGTCTCGGTGAACCGGCTGGCGACTTCGGGGCGTCGGGTCGAGGAGGAGATCGAGACGGCGCTGCTGCGCGGGCTCGCCTCGATCTGAGCGCGACGCTCAGGCGGCGTCGCGCTTGCGCTCGCGTGCGCCCGGCTCCGTATGCGACCGGCCGCCGCGTTTCTCGTCGCGGACGCGCGGCGAGACGTACATCGTGATCACGGCGCGCACCACTTCCTCGCCGCGCGCGTCGACCACCGTCACCGGGACGCCGACGTTGCCGGCCGCGCGCCACTCGTTCTTGTCGAGGCGCGCGGTCGCGGTGACGTCACTGTCCGCCTTGCGCAGATATTCGATGGTCATGCCACGCGGGATCCAGCGCATCGTGTCCGGGATCGTCACCTCGGTCACCATTCCGGCGGCGAGCTCGCAGAGGTTGCCGATCGCCAATGCATGCACGGTGCCGATGTGGTTCTCGACTGCGCGTCGCTTCGGGATCGCGACGCGGCAGGTGGCCGGTGCGAGTTCGAGAAAGCGCGGGGCGATGGTGGCGAAGTAGGGCGCCTTTCGACACACCGCCCGGGCGAACAACCAGCGCCCGAGGCGGGATCGCGACAGCTTCGTCCACTGGCGCAGCACCTCCGGCACGGAGGTGGCGCTGGTCATCGTGAGCCAGTCGGTCTGTGCGGCCGGATCGGCCGGCCTGGAATCATCGGCCATGGGACGAAACAGGAGTTCGGGGGTCTCGGGAGGCGCAGCACTCTAGTGCAGAGCAACGACGCCCTTCAACCTCATTCGGTGGGTTTCGCCACACAGCGTTCCCAACCGCCGCCGCCGGGCGTCGAGACCTCGATGATGTCGCCCGCTGCAACGACGAATGCCGCGCAGGCCGGCAGCGTCTCGACCCGACCATCGATGCGCCGCAGACGCGTGACGCCGGGTTGCCCGTCGCCGCCGCCATGCAGCCCGAAGGGTCGCGTGCGGCGCCGGTTCGCGAGGATCGCGACCTGCAGGGGCTCGAGGAACTCGAGGCGCCGTTGCGCGCCATCGCCGCCGCGATAGCGGCCCGGACCGCCCGATCCACGCCGGATCGCGAATTCGAGCACTCGCACCGGGTAGCGCTGCTCGATGATTTCGGGGTCGGTGAGGCGCGAATTGGTCATGTGCGTCTGCACCGCATCGCAGCCGTCGAAGCCGTCGCCCGCGCCGGCGCCGCCGGCGATCGTCTCGTAGTACTGCAATGATGCGTTGCCGAAGGTCAGGTTGTTCATCGTGCCCTGCGAGGCCGCCAGCACCCCGAGCGCGCCGTACAGCGCATCGACGATCACCTGCGAAGTTTCCACGTTGCCGGCGACGACCGCACTGCCCGGCGGTGGGTCGAGCAGCGAGCCGGCCGGGATCACGATCTCGAGCGGCGCGAGACATCCCTCGTTGAGTGGAATCGGTCGGTTCACGAGCGTGCGGAACACGTACAGCACGGCGGCGATCGTGACGGCGCGCGGTGCGTTGAAGTTGTGCGCACCCGCGGCCGAGGTGCCGCTGAAGTCGATCCGTGCGCGTCCCCGCGCGGCGTCCAGCTCGACCGAGACCTCGATGCACGGCGCCTCGTCCGTGGACACCGGGTCCATCCACGCGATGCGCCGCCCGCAGCGGCTGCCGAGCGCGGTGATGGCCGCAGCGACGGCCCCCGCGGCGTTGTGCTGCACGTCCTGCATGGCCCGCGCCAGCGTCACCCCGCCCCAGTGGCGCAGCGCGCGCTGCAGCTCGTGCGTGCCGCGCGCGTTGGCGGCGAGCTGTGCGCGCAGGTCGGCGAGGTTGCGGTCGGGATTGCGCGCCGGCCAGCGTGTGCCGGCGAGCGCCTCGCGCAACGCAACCTCGCGCAGCACGCCGGCCGCGACCAGCTCGAAGTCCTCGAACAGGATGCCTTCCTCGTCGACGTGCCGGCTGAACGGCGGCATCGAACCCGGGGTGAGGCCGCCGATGTCGGCGTGATGCGCCCGCGACGCGACGAAAAAGCGCGGCACGACCTCGCCGGGGTCGCCGGCGAATACCGGGCTGACCACCGTGATGTCGGGCAGGTGCGTGCCCCCATGCCACGGACTATTGACCATCCAGGCATCGCCGGGTCGCATGCGTCCCCCGCGGGACTCGAGTAGCGCGCGCACCGTGGCGCCCATCGAGCCGAGATGCACGGGAATGTGCGGGGCGTTGGCGACCAGTCGCCCGTCGCCGTCGAACAGCGCACAGGAAAAATCCAGCCGCTCCTTGATGTTGACCGACTGCGCCGTGCGCCGCAGTACCTCGCCCATCTGTGTCGCGACGTGGGTGAATAGGCCGTTGAAAACCTCGAGGCGTGCCGCATCCGGTGCTGCCGACACATTGCCCGGGACGGCACCGTGACGCCGGGCGCAGAGCGCGGGGCGGCCCTGGGCATCGACTATGCGCTCGATCCTCCAGCCGGGCTCCAGGACGAAGGTGGAGTGCGGCTCGACCAGCAGCGCGGGTCCGTCGACGGGGTCGCGCAAGGCGGCGGCGTCGAACACCGGCACCTCGCACCAGCCGTTGAACCACGCCTGCACGCGCGCAGCAGGAGTGGAGGCAGGATCGGAGAGGGCGCCGGTCACGAGCACCGTAGCCGCATCGGCCTGCCGATGCCGCACTTCGACGCGCACCGCCTCGATCTCGAGGCGCGCGGGGTCTGCGTCGTAGCCGAAGCGCTCGAGGTGCAGCGCAGCGAAGCGAAGCCGCAATTCCGACAGCGATCCGGCGGCGACGTCGAGCGTGGTCTCACTCTGGCCATCGCGCAGCTCAAAGGTGGCAAGGGTCACGGATTCGCCGGCGCCGAGGTGTTGTGCGTCGAGCGCCGTTCGGGCCTCATCGGCAAGACTCTCCAGCGTTGCGCTGGCGGCGGCCAGAGCGTCCGCATCGAGCAGGCGCGGCAGCCCGCGACGCCGCACTTCGATCCAATCGGCGGCGCCGATACCCCAGGCCGAAAGGACGCTCCCCAAGCCGTGCACGATCACGCGCCCGATGCCGCTGGCTTCGGCGACGCGACAGGCGTGTTGGCCCGCGGCGCCGCCGAACGCGAACAGGGTGAAGCCGGCCGGGTCCAGGCCTCGCCCGATCGCGACGTGCCGGATCGCGGCCGCCATGGCGGCGACTCCGACATCGAGGAAACCGGCGGCGAGGCGTGCGAGTGCGTCGGGTTCTGCGGCCTCACCGGCCGCCCGTGCCGCGATTCGCGTCAGCGCCGCCCGAGCGGCCGCCGCATCGATCGGCGCGCGGCCGTTCGCGCCGAACACCGGTGGCATCGTTGCCGGCCGCAAGCGGCCGAGCACAACCTGCACGTCCGTCAGGGTCGCCGGACCGCCGCGCCCGTAGCAGGCGGGCCCTGGGTCCGCCCCCGCCGACTCCGGACCGACCACGCAGCGCCCGTCGCGCAGCGCGAGGATCGAGCCGCCACCGGCGGCGATCGTGTGCACCTCCAGCATCGGCACCGTCAGTCGCGCGCCGCCCAGCCGATATTCGAAGCGATGCGTGAAACCGCCGTCGTGCAGCGAAACGTCGGTCGAGGTGCCGCCCATGTCGAAACCGATCAGTCGCGTCTCGCCCAGGGCGGCGCCGAGCCGCGCCAGGCCGATGAGCCCGCCGGCCGGCCCGGACAGCACGCTCGCTCCCGGCCGGAAGCCGTCGGCGCCGGTGAGTCCGCCCGAGCTCTGCATGAAGTGCAGCCGCGCCGCAGGCGCGACCGCAGCGAGCTGCATCGCGAGCCGCTCCGTATAGGCGCGCAACGTCGGCCCGAGCCGGGCGTCGAACACCGTGTTGTCGCCGCGCGGCACCAGGCGCGGCAGCGGCGTGAGCTCGTGCGACACGGAGACCTGGGCAAAGCCGAGTTCGCGCGCGATCGCAGCGACCAGTCGTTCGTGCGAGTCGTGCAACCCGCCGTGCAACAAGGCAATCGCGACGGCGTCGCAGCCGGCCGCGCGTGCGCTCTGCAGCGCTTCGCGTACGCGTTCCGGCGCGGGCGCCTGCAACACCCTGCCGTCAGCGCCGATCCGCTCGTCGATCTCCACGACCTCCGCGTATAGCGGCTCCGGCCGTCGCACCCGCAGCGCAAACAGCTCCGGCCGGTCCTGCTGCCCGATGCGCAGCGCGTCGCCGAAGCCGCGTGTCGTGACCCAGGCGACGCGGCTGCCGCGGCCCTCCAGCAGGGCATTGGTCACGACCGTGGTGCCGACCTTGACCGCGCCGATGTCGGCGGGCGACGCCCCGGCCGCGGCGAGAATCTCCAGCGCCACGCGGAGTCCGGGGTCGAGGTCGGTACCCGCACCCGCAACGGCAGCGGAGGCGGCGTCGGCGCCCGAGGCGCCGGCCGGCGCGTCGACCGACGGGGTCTTGCGCAACACGAGCGTGCCGTCCGGCGCGGCGCCGATCACGTCGGTGAACGTGCCCCCGCGGTCGATCCAGAATTCCCAGCGCTGCGGCACAGGCGTTATCGTAGGCAAAGCCGTCGCCCGCAGGTCGCCGTTCGATGCCGAGACCGCACGTCGAATTCCTTCACGCCCAGCAGCTTCCCTGGCGTCCTGCGCCGTTCCCGGGCGGCGGCTGGTGCGGTATCGAGGCGAAGATCCTCAGTCGCGACCCGGGCAACGGTGCCTGCTCGACCCTGTTGCGGCTGCCGGCCGGGGTGCTTCGTGGCGCGCATGCGCTGGCGGCAGCCCAGGAGTGGCTGGTGCTGGACGGTGCGCTGCGGCGCGGCGCGATTCATTACGGGCTCGACGACTACGCCTGGCTTCCAGCCGGGCATCCGTGCGGTGAGCTCGCGAGCGAGCGCGGTGCGGTGTTGCTGGCGTTCTTCGATTGCGAGCCGGCCTGGTTCGACGCCGGCACGGCGGCCGCGCGCGCGCCGTCCCCACCTGCGATCGAACGGATCGCCACGCACGATCTTCCCTGGACTCGCCATGACATCGATCCCAGCGTGCAGTTCCTGAACCTTTCGCACAAGGTGCTGCGGCACGTGCCGGCAACCGGCGAGAAGACTCTGCTGCTCTCGACCGGCGCGCAGACGCATCCGCACGGCTGGACCGAGGCGCAGCTGGCGCACGACTGCGTCGAGGAGATGTACCTGCTGGGTGGCGACATCATCGGCGAGCGCGGCACGATGTACGAGGGCGCGTATTTTTGGCGTCCGCCCGGCGCGTGGCATGGTCCGTTCGGGTCGCGCCGCGGCAGCCTGTCGCTGATCCGCTTCGTCGACGGGCACCACCGCAATCTCTGGTCGGATAGCCGGCAGCCGTTCGTGCTGGAGCCGGAGTATGCGCCGCAGCTGCCTCCGGAGCTGCGCGACGCCGCTGGCGCGGCCTGGGAGCCGTCGCGGTTTTGAAGCGCAGTACGCCCGCAGCGCGCGGTCCGCGTGCGCGTGCGCGAGCGAAATCACGTTCGGCCGGTCGCGCGCGGGCGGTCCAGCCCGATCGCCCGACAGTTCCGGCGATCTGGCGGGTGATCTGGCGCGCGATCGCGGCAATCCCGGCGGGCTGCTGGGCCAGTTACGGCGAGGTTGCGCGTCGCGCCGGCCTGCCGCGCGGCGCGCGCCTGGTCGGATTCGCACTGAAGCGCGCACCGCCCGAGCTAGACCTGCCCTGGCATCGCGTCGTCGCCGCGGGCGGTCGCATCGCATTTCCGAAAGGGTCGCGCAACGGCGCCGAGCAAGCACGCCGTCTCGGCCGCGAAGGGGTAACCGTGCAGCAGCGTCGCATTCGCGGCGCCTCGCCCGAAGCCGCGGCGCGCTCGCTCGATGCGCTGCTGTGGCGACGCGATGGCGAGTGACGCCGCGGTTGCCTAGAATCGGCCACCGCCGTTCACGGACACACCGCCTTGGCTTCGAGCAGATACGTCGTTTTCTCCCACGGCAAGGAATCCGGGCCCTGGGGCAAGAAGATCATCGCGATGGCGGAAACGGCGCGCAGCGAGGGTTATAGCGTCGAGTCCATCGACTACCGCGGCATCGACAGCGTCGAGGGTCGGGTCGCGAGGCTGGTGGAGGGCTGCAAGAACCTGCAGGGCGAGCTGGTGCTGGTCGGTTCGAGCCTCGGCGGTTTCGTCGCCACCGCGGCCTCGTCGTTCCTGCACGCGCGCGGCCTGTTCCTGATGGCGCCGGCACTCTACATGGAAGGGCTGCCGGCGCTGCGGCCGAACGTCGTGGATTGCCCGGTCGAGATCGTGCACGGCTGGCGCGATGAGGTCGTGCCGCTCGAGCACAGCATGCGCTTCGCGCTCGAGTATGGCGCGGCGCTGCACGTGCTCGAGGACGACCATCGCCTGCATGGCTCGATACGCCGCATCAAGCACCTGTTCGAGTATTTCCTGATCGCAATCGACCTGCCGCCCGAACTGGCGGCCTGAACGTGGCGTGGCGTGGCGCGTCAGCGCCGGAGGAATATCGCGTCAGCGCCGGAGGAATATCGCGTCAGCGCCCGCGACGGATCGCGCGAGCGGCGAGCGCGTCGAGCCAGCGCGGCACGAACGGTTTGAGTCGGTAGCCCAGGCGCCCGCGCCGCGACAGGATCACGAGGCGGTCGCGGCGATCGATCGCGCGGCGGATGCGGCGCGCACAGTCGTCGGCTCTCATGATCTTGCCTTCGCGCATCGGCGAGGCACCCAGTGGCCGGCCGTCAGCGGCTGCCGCACGCCGGTGGGTCTCGCTGAGCACGAAGTCCGGCGCCACGATGGTGACGTCGACACCCTCGGGCTCGAGCTCGATCCGCAGCGACTCGAAGAAGCCGATCACCGCGTGTTTGCTGGCCGCGTAGCCGCTGCGCTGCGGCACGCCGGTCAACCCGGCGATGCTCGCGATCGCGACCACCAGCCCGCGCGAAGCCTTCAGCTGCGGCAAGGCTGCGTGCGTGAGCCAGATGGCACCGAGATAGTTCACCCGCATCAGCCGCTCGAAGATGCCGAGGTCGGTGATGGCGTCGAACCGGGCCCACATCGTCGCACCGGCATTGTTCACCAGCACGTCGAGTCCGCCGAGCGCCCCGACCGACGCGCTGACCAGCGTCGCGCAAGCGGTCGGGTCGCCGATGTCGGCCGGCACCGCGTGGGCTTCCGCCCCGGCGGCGCGACACTCGGCCGCAATGGACTCGAGCCGCGCAAGGTCGCGCGCCGCCAGCACCAGCCGCGCGCCGCGCCGCGCGAGCTCCAGGGCCAGCGCCCGTCCAATGCCTTCCGACGCCCCGGTGAGCAGGATGCGGCTGCCCTGCAGCCGTCCGGACACGCTGTGCACGCCCATCGCCGTCCCCCCAGCCGTTACACTCCGCGCCGTGCCGCTCCCGCCGACCATGATACGCAAAGGCCGCGCATGAACCCGATCCTGCGCCGGGTCCTCTCGCTCTGGGTCAGAGTCGAGGCACGGCCTGCCGAGGCCGTCGCCGCCATCGGCGCGGTACTGGGTGCGCCGGTCTGCTACGTGATGGAGCGCCGCAGCCGGGTCGACCAGGGCGCGCTCGAGATCGTCTGCGCACGGCATCGCCTGCCCCGGCCGGGCGGTCGGATCCTCGGCCGCGGCAGCCGCGCGGTCGGCGCGTCGCTGCCGCTGCTGCGCCAGCGTGGCCTGTTCGACGCGCGCGTCGAGCGGCGCCCGCCACCTGCGCTCGGCACCATGATCGGCGCGGTGCTCGCCGACCCCGGTTTCGACGTACGACTGGTGCCCGTCGCGGTGTACTGGGGTCGTGCCCCGCAGAAGGAAGGCTCCTGGCTGCGTCTGCTGCTGTCGGAGAACTGGGTGTTCGGCAGCAGCCTGCGCAAGCTGCTGCAGGTGGTCTTCAACGGCCGCTTCACGATGATCGAGATCGGCGCCACGCTGAGCCTGCGCGGCCTGCTCGAACCTGGGGTCGCCGCGCCCGAGCAGGCGGCACGCATCGTGCGATCGATGCGCGCGCAGTTTCGCCGCCAGCGCGCCGCGCGCATCGGCCCGGATCTGTCCCACCGGCGCACGATCGTCGCACGCGTGCTGCGTACCCGTGCGGTGCGTGCCGCCGTCGCGCAAGAGATGCGCGACCGCAAGCTCGATCGTCGCAAGGCGCTGCTGGTCGCTCGCGGCTACGCCGGGGAGATCGCCGCGAACTACTCGCACGCCTTCGTCACCTTCATGGAAGGGCTGCTGAAGCGGCTCTGGAACCGGCTCTACGACGGCGTGGTGTTCGAGCACGTCGAGACGCTGCGGCAGGCGGCGCGGGACAAGGAGATCGTGTTCGTCCCCTGCCACCGCAGCCACATGGACTACCTGCTGCTCTCGTACGCGATCTACCGCGAAGGCTATGCCATCCCGCACATCGCCGCGGGCATCAACCTGAACATCCCGGTCGTCGGCCGCTTCCTGCGCAAGGGGGGCGCGTTCTTCATCCGTCGCAGCTTCGGCGGCAACGCGCTCTACACCGCCGTGTTCATGAAGTACCTGGCGACGATCATGGGCCGCGGCCATTCCATCGAGTACTTCATCGAGGGTGGTCGCTCGCGCACCGGCCGGCTGCTTCAGCCCCGCACCGGCATGCTGTCGATGACGGTGCGCAGCTACCTGCGCGACCCGAAGCGCCCGGTGGTGTTCCTGCCGGTGTATTTCGGGTACGAGCGCGTCGTCGAGGCGAATACCTACATCAGCGAACTCTCCGGCCGGCCGAAGCAGAAGGAGAGCATCCTCGACCTGCTGCGCGCCTGGCGCGTGCTGCGCGAGAAGTTCGGCCGCGTGCACGTCAACCTCGGCGAGCCGATCCATCTCGACGCGATGCTCGATCGGCACGCCCCCGCCTGGCGGGAGCAACGGTTTGAGGAGGACACCCGCGCAGCGTGGGTCGGGCGCCTGGTCGACGACCTGGCGACGAGCGTCATGCGCAACATCAACGGCGCCGCCGCCGTCACGCCGATCAACCTGCTCGCCGTGACCCTGCTCGCGACGCCGCGCCAGGCGATGGCGATCGCCGATCTCGAACGCCAGGTCGACCTCTACCTCGCGCTGCTGCGCGATTCCCCCTACAGCCCGCGCATGACCGTCACGGCACTGAGCGCCGGTGAGGTGATTGCCTACGGCGAATCGATGCAGGTGCTGCAGCGCCAGCCGCACCGGCTGGGCGACCTCGCGCGCGTGAGCGACGAGGGTGCCGTGCTGATGACCTACTATCGGAACAACGTGCTGCACCTGTTCGCGCTGCCGTCATTGATCGCCTGCGCGTTCATCAGCAATGCGGTGGTGCCGACCGAGGACATCCAGCGCCTGGCCTGGCGCATCTACCCCTACATCTGCGCCGAGCTGTTCCTGAAGTGGTCGGAGGAGGAACTGCCGGCCGCGGTCGAGACGATGCTGCAGGCCCTCGCGCGCCAGGGCGTGCTCGAGCCGGTCGAGGGTGGCGCGGCCTGGCGCCGGCCCGCGCCGACCTCGCCGCACGCCGTGCAGCTCTCGCTGCTCGCGCAGGCGACCATCCAGACCATCGAGCGCTACTACCTCGCGATCGCGCTGCTGCTGCAGGCCGGCAGCGGCACGCTGACCGCGAAGGGCCTGGGCGAACGCGGCCAGCTGATGGCACAGCGCATCGGCATGCTCTACGGGTTCAATTCGCCCGAGTTCGCCGACCGCGCGATGTTCGACAACTTCATCGCGAGGCTGCTGGAGCGGGAGGTGCTGAAGGTGGGTGAGGGTGGCACGCTGCTCTACGACGAAGTGCTCGAGCGTGTCGCAGTCGACGCCGAGTTCGTGCTCTCCGAGCAGATCCGCCACAGCATCCTGCAGGTCACTCATGCCTGAGGGTTTTGCACTGCAAGAGACAGTTCACGCTGGCGCGTCGCGTAAAGGCGACTGATATACTCGTTGGCACGACCGGGAAACCGATCTGAGGGGCCGACCAGATTCCCGCGCGCGCCACCGTCAGCATGGCCTCTGCGCGCGGGATCCCACATCTGATTTGGGGATCGACATGCCGCAAGCTTTCACCGACCCTCGTCGCCATCTGCGCGCGCTCGCGCTTTCGGCCGCCGCCCTGTGTGCGATCCACGAGGCCGCTGCCGTCGAGTTCTCGAACGACTCCGGCACCCTGACCGGCAGCTGGGACACCACGTTGTCCTACGGCCAGGCCTGGCGTATCGAGTCGCGCGACTGTCGTCTCGTCGCCACGGCCAACGGCGGCTGCGGCCGCTCGCCGAACATCGACGACGGCAACCTCAACTACGGCACCGACCTCTACAGCAGCGCCTTCAAGGCCGTGACCGAGCTGTCGGTGAACTACCGGCAAGTGGGCGCCTTCGTGCGTGCCTCGGGGTTCTACGATCTCGAGGCCAAGGACAGCCCGACCGCACGCACGCCCCTGAGCCGGTCGGCGCGCGATCTGGTGGGCGGCTATACCCGGCTTCTCGACGCCTTCGCCTATGCGCGCTTCGATCTCGGCAGCATGCCGAGCGAGCTGCGCCTAGGCCGGCAGGCCGTCAGCTGGGGCGAGAGCACCTTCATCCAGAATGGCATCAGCGTCATCAACCACTTCGACGTCGCGGCGCTGCGCGTGCCGGGCTCGGAGCTGAAGGAAGGGTTCCTGCCGCAGGAGATGGTCAACTTCTCCGTGCAGTTCAGCGACCGCTGGAGCGCGCAGGCGATCTACCTGACGGACTGGAACCCGACCATCCCGGAGGCCACCGGCAGCTATTTCTCCTCGAACGACTTCGCGGCCGTCGGTGGCGACAAGGTGTTCCTCGGCTTCGGCGCGTTCTCCGACCAGGGGGTCGACTTCCGCCCCCTGGGCGGCACCCTGATCAAAGATTTCCAGGCCGTTACGCGCGCCGCGGACCGACGGCCGGACAAGAACGGCCAGTACGGCTTCAACGTCAAATATTTCTCGCCGGACTTCAACAACGGCACCGAGTTCGGTCTGTACTACCTCAACTATCACAGCCGCCTGCCGCTGATTTCGGGTCGCACTGGCACTGCGGCCGGCGTCGCCAACGCCTGGGGCGCGGCCAACGCTGCCCAAGCGGCGGCGCTCGGCCTCGCCGGCGGTCTACCGCCGGCCGCTGCGATCGCCGCGGGTGCGCAGGCCGGCCTGGGCGCCTCGCGCAGCAACGCGCTGCGCTTCGTCGGCGACTTGTCGCTGGCGCAGGCCACCGAGTACGCGACCATTGCCGCGCGCACCCTGCTCGCCGGCGGCGGCACCGCGGGTGTTGGCCTGCAGGCCTCGAATCTCGCGACCCACGAGTATGCGAAGACCGCGCGCTACTTCGTCGAGTACCCCGAAGACATCCAGATGATCGGCCTCTCGTTCAACACGCAGCTACAGACCGGCGGCATCGCGCTGCAGGGCGAGCTGACCTTCCGCAAGGACGTGCCGCTGCAGTACGACGATGTCGAGCTGCTGTTCGCTGCGCTGACGCCATTCGAGGCTGGCCTCGGCCTGCTGAACGCGATGGCACCCGCAGGCACGCCGCTGACGGCCTTCGCGCCGCCGGCATGCACGACCGTCTCCACGTTGAACGCCTGCAACCAGCTCGGCCGCTACGGCGTCGACCAGGAAGTGCGCGGCTGGGGCCTGCACGACACCTGGCAGGCGCAGTTCACCGCCACCAAGACCTTTACCAATGTGTTGAATGCCGCGCAGATGGTCGTGGTGCTCGAGAGCGCGGTCAGCCACGTGGTCGACCTGCCGAGCAAGGTCTCCGGCGGCCCGAACAGCCGAGGCCTGCGCTATAACGGTCCTGGCACCTCGGTGTCGGGCAATGCCGAGCTCGCGGCCCGCCACTTCAACGAGGTCGAACCGCTCGACCGCTTTGCCGACGCCACCTCCTGGGGCTACCGGTTTGCCGGGCGCCTCGAGTATCCGGGCCTGATGGGTCCGTGGAACGTGGTGCCGCGATTCTCGTGGCAGCACGACGTCTCGGGCACCTCGCCGGGTCCGGGGGGCAACTTCGTCGAGGGTCGCTACGGCCTGACGCTCGGCGTCTCGGCGAACCTGCAGGCGAAGTGGGAGATCGACTTCGCCTGGACCACCTTTGGTGGCGCCGGGCGTTTCAATGACATCAACGATCGCGACTTCGTCGCGAGCAGCGTCAAGTATTCGTTCTGATGCGCGCATCGCCTCGCGACGGGAGCCTCGTCATGATCAAGAAAACCCTGCTGTTCGCCTGCGCCGCGGCCCTGACCGGCGTGGTCGCCATGCCCGCCTGGTCCGCGGCCAGCGCCGCGGACGCGGCGCGTCTCGGCGCCGAGCTGACGCCCCTGGGTGCCGAAAAGGCGGCGAATGCGGCGGGCACGATTCCCGCCTGGGATGGCGGGCTTTCCTCGGCTGCGAAGGCCGGCTTCCCGAACTTCAAGCCGGGCAGCCATCATTCCGACCCGTTTGCCGCCGACAAGCCGGTGTACTCGATCACCAAGGCCAACATGGGCCAGTACGCGAACGTGCTGACCGAGGGCCACAAGAAGCTGTTGAACACCTACCCGACGTTCAAGATGAACGTCTATCCGACGCGGCGCAGCGCCGCGGTGCCACAACGCATCTACGATGCCACCCGGCGTATCGCCACTACCGCGCAGCTCGCTCCGGGTGGCAACGGCGTCGTGAACGCAGGCGAGGGCATCCCGTTCCCGGTGCCCAAGGAAGGCGTCGAGGTCTTCTGGAACCACGTGCTGCGCTATCGCGGCGATGCGATCTCGCGCACCATCGGCCAGGCGCCGGTCACCGCGAGCGGCAGCTACACCATGGTGAAGTTCAAGGACGAGACCTTTGTCGCCTACAGCGCGCCGGGGGCGAAGTCCGAGAACCTGGACAACGTCATCGCCTACTTCATCCAGGAGACGGTGGCACCGGCGCGCCTCGCCGGCGAGATCCTGCTGGTGCAGGAGACACTCGACCAGTCGAAGGAAAATCGCCGTGCCTGGATCTACAACCCGGGCCAGCGCCGCGTGCGCCGCGCGCCGGACGTCGCCTACGACAATCCAGGCACCAACTCGGACAACCTGCGCACCTCCGACCAGTTCGACATCTACAACGGCAGCCCGCAGCGCTACAACTGGAAGCTCGTCGGCAAGAAGGAAATGCTGGTGCCGTACAACGCGTACAAGCTGCACCAGCCGAACCTGAAATACGCCGACATCCTGCAGAAGAACCACATCAATCCGGACCTCGCCCGCTATGAGCTGCATCGCGTCTGGGTGGTCGATTCGGTGCTGAAGCCGGGTACCAGTCACCTCTACAAGCGCCGCACGCTGTACGTCGACGAGGACAGCTGGCAGATCCTGGCGGTCGACTGCTACGACAGCCGCGACCAGCTGTACCGCATCCAGGAAGGCCATGTGATCGAGTACTACTCGGTGCCGACCCTGTGGACGGCACTCGAGGTGGTGATGGACACCTCCAACGGCCGCTACCTCGCGCTCGGCCTCGACAATGAGGAGCCGCGCAGCCGCGACTTCACGATCAAGCGCACCACGGCGGACTACCAGCCGAGCACGCTGCAACGGCGCGGTGTGCGCTGAGCGGAGCCGATGCCGCGCAGGCCTGCGCAGGCGCCCCGCGGCGCGGTGACGGTCGCGGGTTGCTGCGCGCTGTTCGGCGTCGGCTGGCTCGTCGCCGCCTCGCCGGTGTTGGCGCGCCCTGGTGAGGTCGTCACCGAGGCGACGGGGACACCCCCCGCAGCGGCCTCTGCACCAACCACCGATCTCGTCGACCGACCCGCCGACCTCGAACCGGCTGCCGCGCGCTCGCTGCTGCTCGACATCGTGCGCGCCGGGCAGCGGCTGGTCGCCGTCGGCGAGCGCGGTCATGTGCTGCTGTCGGACGACGACGGCCGCCATTGGCGCCAGGCGAAGTCGGTGCCGAGCCGCACCCTGCTGACCGCCGTCGCCTTTGCCGATGCCAGGCAGGGCTGGGCGGTCGGTCACGACGAGATCATCCTGCACACCGCTGACGGCGGTGAAACCTGGTCGCGCCAGCACTACGCCCCCGAGGCCCAGCAGCCGCTGCTCGACCTGTGGTTCGCGGACGCGCGGCGCGGCATCGCGGTCGGTGCGTACAAGTCGTACTACGTCACCGGGGACGGTGGCGCCACCTGGACGCGCACGCCGTTCGAGCCCGCGCCACCGCCCGGCGCGAAGCCGGCCGGGCCCGACGACGACATCCCGCCCGAGTATCACCTGAACCGGATCACGGGGCGGGGCGACCGTCTCTACATCGCCGCGGAAGCCGGCCAGCTCTACCGCTCCGACGATGCGGGGCACAGCTGGCGCACGCTGCGCTCTCCCTACAACGGCTCGTTCTTCGGGCTGCTGCCGCTGGCGGGCGACGCGGTGCTGGCCTTCGGATTGCGCGGCAACCTGTTCCGTTCCGACGACGGCGGCGTGACCTGGCGCAAGCTCGAGTCCGGCACCACGGCCATGCTGACCGACGGCTTCGCCCTGCCCGACGGGCGCCTGGCGC
The DNA here is from genome assembly GCA_043748075.1 of Pseudomonadota bacterium. Classification (GTDB taxonomy): domain Bacteria; phylum Pseudomonadota; class Gammaproteobacteria; order Steroidobacterales; family Steroidobacteraceae; genus UBA964. The sequence continues at coordinate 991 of JAYTNX010000438.1, read as the reverse complement.
TCGTCGGCCTCTCGGGTACGGTGCTGGTCTCGGCGGACGCGGGCATCGGCTGGACGCTCGCGCAACAGGAGGACCGCAAGGGTCTCTCGGCGGCGCTGCCCGCCGCGGCGGGCGCGCTGGTGGCCGTCGGCGAAGACGGGGCGCGGCGGATCGCGCTGCCCGGGCCGGAGGCGGCGAAATGAGGGGCAAGACCTTCGCGGAGCGGATGGAGCACCTGATCTTCGCCCGGCGCGGGCTGGTCATCGCCACCTTTGCGATCGTCACCGTCGCGATGCTGTTCTTCGTCGTGCGCGGCCTGCGCATCGACGCCTCGTTCACGAAGCAGCTGCCGCTCCAGCACGAGTACATGCAGACCTTCGTCAAGCACCAGGCGGAGTTCGGCGGCGCCAACCGCGTATTGATCGCGCTGATCGCCCGCGACGGCAACATGTTCACGCCCGAATTCTTCGCAGCCCTGAAGAAGGCGACCGATCGCGTGCTGGTGATGGACGGCATCGACCGCGGCCGCGTGCAGTCGCTGTTCACGCCGAACGTGCGCTATATCGAGGTGGTCGAGGACGGCATCCAGGCCGGCAATGTCGTCGACGCCGAGTTCCAACCGACGCCCGAGGCGCTGGCCGAGGTGCGGGAAAACATCCTCAAGGCCGGCATCGTCGGGCGTCTGGTTGCCAACGATTTTTCCGGCGCCCTGATCAGTGCAATCGTGCTCGAACAGGACGCGCGGGGACGCCCGGTGGACCCGATCGCGGTTGCCGACCGGCTCGAGCGCGAGGTGCGCGATGCGATCGCCAGCGACGCCATCCTGGTGCAGGCGTCTGGCAGCACGATCGACGTCCACATGATCGGCTTCGCGAAGGTGATGCACGACATCGCGCAAGGCGCGCTGTCGGTCGTCGTGTTCGCCGTCGCCACCCTGATTCTCACCCTGCTGTCGGTCTGGCTCTACTGCCAATCGTTCCGCGTCGCGCTGGTGCCCGTGGTCTGCTCGCTG
>JAYTNX010000437.1:0-1632 GCA_043748075.1 Pseudomonadota bacterium | reverse complement strand
TCCAGTGCTTCAGGTAGTACCGAAACGCGCTGCGCACGTCGCCCCAGGCGAAGTCGTACGCGCCGCTCGCCTTCATCGCGGGCGGCGCATACACGCCGGCCGAGGACGCCTGGCGATAACGCGGCGCGAACACCCGGCAGCAGGCGTTGAACACCGCGGCTTGGCGCGCCACCACCGACTCATCGGTCCAGGCGTTGGTCTTCGCGTCGTCGAGCGGCTGGTTCCAGAAATCCGCCTCGCGATACGTGGTCGGGTGGATGTAGAACACGTCCACCGGCGCCGTCGCCTGCCGGTCGCCGAACGGATCGTTTTCCGGCACGACGTCGGCGGCGTCGAGGCGATCGGGGAGCGCGGCCCAATACTGCGGCTGCGCGTAGTTCGGCGGCGGCGGGTTCGGCAGTTCGCCGTAAGGCCTCGTCGGAATCTTCACCGGCAGGCCCTGCGCGCCAGCGGGCAGGGCCGCGGCGAGGGCCAGCACAAGAGCCAGTACAAAAGCCAATACGAGGGCCACGGCAGAGGCCCGCGCCAGCGCGATGTCGAGGCGCGGCACCCGGCCGACCCGCAGCGCGAAGCCGGCGCCGTGAGGCGGGGACATCGTCAGTCCAACCGGGCCGTCGTGGCCCGCAGCAGTTCGCCCGCCTCGCTGACCTCGAGCGTGACCTCGATCGGCTGACAGCAGACCTGGCAGTCCTCGATGTAGACCCGCGAGCGATCGGTCAGGTCGACGTGCGTGCCGTACGCCTCGCCGCAGTAGGGGCACTGCAGTTCGGCGAACTCGCCGAGTGCCGAGCCGCCCTCGCCGGGCTCGAACACCGGCTCGAGGCCATAGAGCTCGTCCACCGCACGGGCATCGAGGTCGTTGATGCGCGCCTTGAGCGCATCGATCGGGGACTTCGTGGCAGAACCCATCGCCCGATAATAGACTCCGGGCCGCCCGATCAGGAGTCCATCAGGATGATGCCCCGAGTTCGCCGGTTTCGACGCCACGGAGTGGTGGGCTTGCTGGCGGTGCTGGCGCTGGGTGGCGGTGCCGTCGCGGGCGTGCCGGCCGCGGCCGCCGACGCGCCCATCGGCACGGTGCCGCCGCTCGCCTCCGGCGCCACGACCACCCCGGGTCTGTGTGCCGATGTGCTGCGTCGGCTGACGGGCGTGACGCGCCCGATCCGCAATACCGTGCATGCCGAGTATCCGCCGTTCGTGCTCTCCAAGCCGCAGATCGAGCCGCTCGAGACGCAGCAGTACCTGCAGTACGAGGACGACGCGAAGACCCGACCGACCCTGCTGATGTGCAAGGGCAAGTCCGCCGACCACATCGTTGCCGTCTACGGTCCGGACGCGGCGCAGCCGACGCTCGCCAGCAGCTGCCGCGACGTCAATCGCGACATTGTGCGCGGAGCCTGGCGCGCGCTGGCGCCGGCGGAGCGCGCCGCGGCCCGCCTCACGCCGCAGCAGGTCCTGCTCGACGCCGACGAGGTCAAGCTGACCGGCTCGCGCTGGATCACGCCGTTCCAGTTCGCCTACACGGGCGAGGACGGCCAGCCGCACCTGATCGCACGCCGGCTGCGCGCCGACTGGAACGACTGGCGCTGGAAACTGGCCCCGGCCAACTGGCGCGGCACCTACTACTGCCAG
>JAYTNX010000436.1:0-2620 GCA_043748075.1 Pseudomonadota bacterium | reverse complement strand
GACTCCGGCACGATGGTCGACACCTGGGCGACGGTCGGCTCCTGCGCGCAGATCGGCAGAAACGTGCATCTGTCGGGGGGTGTCGGCATCGGCGGCGTGTTGGAGCCATTGCAGGCGTCCCCGACGATTATTGAAGACCACTGCTTCATCGGTGCGCGCTCGGAGATCGTCGAGGGCGTGATCGTCGGCGAAGGCGCGGTGATCTCGATGGGCGTCTACATCGGCCAGAGCACCCGCATCTACGACCGTGAGACCGGCGAGACGCTGATGGGACGCGTGCCCCCGGGCGCCGTGGTGGTGCCCGGCAGCCTGCCCTCGAAGGACGGCCGCTATTCGCTGGCCTGCGCCGTGATCGTCAAGAAGGTCGATGCGCAGACGCGCTCCAAGACCTCCATCAACGACCTGCTGCGTACCGCCGACTAGAGCCCCGGGACGCCTGCGAAAGACACCAACCCAGGCCCGATCCGACGCGGGCGAACGTGCGTGGGCACCGGCTCAAAGCGCCGCGCTAGCCCGCATTTCTCACAGCCCCCCAGCCAATGTGCGCGCGTCGGATCGGATCCGACGGGTCTGCACGGTGGTGCCGCGTAGGCCGATGCGGTGGCCCCGAGGCAGTTTTCGGGCGCAGCAGGCCGTCGCACTGCGCCAGCGCGGCTCGAGGATTGTGGGAACGAGGTGTCTGGTTCGTGGGGTGCGGCTTAGCGTGCCGCGGCCGTCAGCGCGTCGAAGGCGGCGTGGTACTCCGCCTGATGCGGGCAGGCCGAGCTCATCGCCAGACGCACGCGCCGCACGCTGACGGTCACGACCGCGCCGATCTTCAGCAGCCGCAGCCGGATCGTGTTGGCACAGGCCTTCGCCAAGCTCGTGTTCTTCAGGCCGAGCCGTCGCAGCGCGTGCATCAGCACGTACGCCGCCGAGGCGAGCCACAGCCGCAGCTGGTTCGAGCGGAACGTTTCCGTGGATAGCCGGTCGGCGAAGAGGTCCAGCTGCGCCTCCTTGATGCGGTTCTCCATCTCCCCGCGGGCGCAGTACAGATCCTCGTACAGCATCTTCGCCGGCCAGAGCTTCGCGCTCAGCGTGGTGACGAGGAAGCGCGGGTTGGCCTTGTCGCCGGTGTGCTCGGCCTTGCCGATCACCCGTCGCGCCCGGCTCCAGGTCTGGCCCGTGCGGTAGCTCAGTTCGCGGAAGCGGCGCGCCGGGCGCTGCGTCCGATCCGCCTCGGCCTTCGCCTCCTGCAGCTCTCGCCCGATCGCCCGCTGCAGGCGTGCGTTGCGCGCCAGGCCGAACACGTAATCCACGCCGTTCTGCTCGCACCAGCTCATCAACGCCTCGCGGGCGAAGCCGGAGTCGGCGCGCAGGATCACCTGCGTCTCGGGCCAGCGGGCGCGCACGGGTGCGAGGATCCGTTCCACTTCTTCCTGCGATCCCGCACTGCCGTCGATGTTCGAGCGGCGCAGCTTCGAGACCAGCAGATGCTCGCCGCAGAAGATGTACAGCGGCAGGTAGCAGTAGCCGTCGTAGTAGCCGTGGAAGAAACGGCCCTCCTGCTTGCCGTGCAGCGGATCGTCGGTCGCATCCAGATCCAGCACGATCTGCGCCGGGGCCTCGGGGTGCGCCTCCAGGAACAGCTCGATCCACAGCGCCTCGATCGCTGCGGTGTCGGGGCGGATCTTGTGGTACCGATCCACCGAGTGCGCGTGACGGGTGAAGCGCTCGAGACGGTTCAGCGTGCTCTTGCCGGCGAGCGCCGCGCACTCCCGTCGGGTGCTCTCGAGCTTGCCCAGCAGCGCGCCCAGCACCGGATCGTGCCGCAGCTGCTCGTGATCGTTCAGGTCTTCGTACCCGAGCGCCAGACCGATGACGCGCTGCCCGAGCAGCGTGCGCACCGTGTGCTCGATCAACTTCGGATCGCGATGATCCTGGAAGCAGGCGGCCAGCCGATCGATCAGCCCGATCGCCGCATCGGCCTTGCCGAGCAGCAGCGCCCCGGCGTCCGAACTGACCGTGCCGCCGTCGAACGCGGCCACCACCCGCCGTCGTCCGACGGCTGCAAACTCCAGCTGTCTCGGATTACACTGTGTCGGCATCGGGGTCTCCGGTGAATGAGTGACAACTTGTTCTCGTAACTCAAGTTTTACTCACTCACCGCCCCGATGCACTCCCCCTCTGTGAGAAATCCGGGCTAGCCGGCGCGCTTGGCCGCCGGCGGACTCAGGTCGGCATGCGCCGCGTCGCCTCGCGCACCCGTCATCGCCCGCGGACCGATCGAGATCACGAGGCGGGCGATGTTGCGCGCATGGTCGCCAATGCGCTCGAGCGACTTCAGGACGAACGCCGCCTCGAGCGCGACGGAGAAGAACCGTGAATCTTCCATGGCGCGGGTGAGCAGGCGGCGCACCCCGTCGGCGTATTCGTCGTCGAGCTCGCGATCCAGCGCGATCACCGTCAGCGCAAGGTCGGTATCGAGACGGTCAAGCGAATCGAGCGAGAGGCGGATCATGTTCACGGCCAGGCGTGCGAGGTGCCGCGCATCTCTGGCCGTCGCCGACCCTGGACGGCCGCCGGCGCGGCCGGCGCGCCCGAGGACCGTCAGCGCGATTTTCTTGGACTCGTCACCGGC
>JAYTNX010000435.1:0-2560 GCA_043748075.1 Pseudomonadota bacterium | reverse complement strand
GCGGCCCACGACGCCAGCCACTATGGCTTCGATCTCACGCTCAACGGCCACGACTGGGCGGCGCTGAAGCGCGGCCGGGACGCCTTCGTGCTGCGGCTCAACGGCATCTACGAGCGCAATCTCGCCAGTCGCAAGGTCGAGCTGGTGCGCGGGCAGGCGAGCCTGGTCGGGCCGCGTGAGATCGAGGTCGGCGGCCAGAGGTATTCGGCCGGCCAGGTCGTGATCGCCACCGGCGGCCGGCCATCCGTGCCGCCGATTCCCGGCGCCGAGCTCGGCATCACCTCCGACGGCTTCTTCGAGCTGGCCGAGCGGCCACGCCGGGTCGCCGTCGTCGGCAGCGGCTATGTGTCGGTGGAACTCGGCGGCGTATTCGCCGCGCTCGGTACCGAGACCATGATCGTGCTGCGCCAGGACCGCGTGCTGAGGCATTTCGACCCGATGCTCGCCGACGCGCTGATGAAGATCATGCGCGACGAGGGCGTGCGCTTCGCCGAACACGCGGTGCCGCAGTCGGTGCACCGGGCGGCGGACGGCGCGCTGCGGATCGTCTGCGTCGACGGCCGCGAACTCGGTCCGTTCGACACGGTGCTGTGGGCGATCGGCCGCGACCCGAACATCGCGGGCCTCGGTCTCGAACGCGCCGGCGTGCAGACCGATGCCGCCGGCTTCATTGCCGTGGATCGCTATCAGGCGACCAACGTCGTGGGTGTGTTCGCGATCGGCGATGTCACCGGCCAGGCGGCACTGACGCCCGTGGCGATCGCCGCGGGTCGGCGGCTGGCGGATCGCGTGTTTGGCGGCATGGCCGATCGGCACCTGGACTACAACGATATCCCGACGGTGATCTTCAGCCATCCGCCGATCGGCACCGTGGGTCTCGGCGAAGCCGAGGCGCGCCGGCTGCACGGCGCTGCGGTGAAGGTCTACACCGCGGGCTTCGTGCCGATGTACCACGCGCTGATGCCGCGCAAGCCGCGCGCCGAGATGAAGCTGGTCTGCGTGGGGCCCGAGGAACGCATCGTCGGCTGCCACGTGATCGGTGCGGGCGCAGACGAGATGCTGCAGGGCTTTGCGGTGGCGGTGAAGATGGGCGCGACCAAGCGCGACTTCGACGATACGGTGGCGATTCATCCGACCAGCGCGGAAGAATTCGTGACGATGCGCTGATGCGGCCGCGCGACGGCGACGCGGCGTTGGCGGTCGGGTAGCGCTGGCGTGCGCTGGGCGTTCTGGTCGGCGCTGGGCCCGTCGCAGGTACTTGCCCTGGTGCTGATCCTGGGTGCGCTGTTGCTCGCGACGGGTCGCGACCGGCTCGGGCGTCGACTCTGCATCCTCGGCGGTGGCGCACTGTTCCTGTTCGGCCTGCTGCCGGTGTCCCACTACCTCGTGGGGCCGCTGGAGCAGCGCTTTCCGCAGCCGATGCTGCCGGCGCAGATCGCGGGAATCGTGCTGTTGGCCGGATCTGAACGACCCTCGACGACGGCGAGCCACGGCGAGCCGCAGCTCAATGCCCACGCTGTCCGCTACACGACGACGCTGCGGCTGGCCCGGCAATATCCGCAGGCGCGGATCGTGTTCGTCGGCGGCCCGCCAAGGAATGCGCGTACCGGCGAGCTCGATCAGTCGGGCGTCGCGCGGCTGCTGTTGCCGCAGATGGGACTCGACCCGGCGCGCCTGAGCTACGATGAACGTTCGAGCGACACCTGCGACAGCGCGGCCAATGCGCAGGCGCGGGTGCGACCGCAACCGGGCGAGCACTGGGTGGTGGTCACCTCGGCCGTTCACCTGCCACGAACGGTGGCCTGTTTCCGGGCGGTGGGCTGGGAGGTGATCCCGCAGCCTGCCGACTTTCAGGTCGTGATGGGCAGCACGAATCCTGGCGTATTCGAGGTGGCTCACAACCTGATGCTGCTCGATCTCGGGCTGCACGAGTGGCTGGGACTCGTGTACTACCGGCTCAGCGGACGCACCCGGACGCTGTTCCCGGCGTCGTGAGGCGGCGGTGCCGTTCCGGCATCCGCTACAGCAGCTGCAGGATGCCGAGCGCCGCGCTGATGATGACGACCATCAGCGCGCCCAGACGGATGACGAGCTGCGGGGCGAGGGCGTCCATGTCCTTGCGCAGCAAGGCCATCTGCGAGGTGAGATCCTGGCGCATCGTTTCCATGTCCGTGCGCACCGCTGCCGTCTGGAACTCCATGTCCTTGCGAAGCGTTGCGGTCTGGAACTCCAGGTCCTTGTGCAGCGTTGCAGTCTGGAATTCCATGTCCTTGCGCAGCGACGAGGACTGCGCGTCCATGTCCTTGCGCAGCGACGAGGATTGCGCGTCCATGTCCTTGCGCAGCGACGAGGATTGCGCCTCCAGCTCCTGGTGCAGGGACGAGGATTGGGCTTCCATGTCCTCGCGCAGCGACGAGAAGTCCTCGCGCAGCGACGAGTATCGCGCCTCCAGGTCCTTGCGGGCCGACTCGAAACCGGTGGCCACCTCGCGCCGCAACGATTCGAGGTCCGCCTTGGACGCCAGCCGCATCGAGTCCAGATCGACCTTGGTGGCGAGGTT
>JAYTNX010000434.1:0-14158 GCA_043748075.1 Pseudomonadota bacterium | reverse complement strand
CCGTCCTGGTGTGCACCATGGAGTCTCTCCTCAGTTCAGGTGTCGCGCGACATGCGCCGACGTGAGAGTAGACCGTCACGGCGCGGATTTCATTTCCGGCCGGACGTGCGCCGAGGCCGAAAATCGGCCGGCAACCCCTGTGCGGTCCGTTGCGGAGGCTAGGCGGCCCCGTCGGGGGTTACAGCAGCGGCGCCGAGCGACGGATCGGTCGCGACGACCGGAACCGACGGCGGCGGGACGAGGGGCGGGTGGGCCCGCCGCAGTCGCTGCTCGGCGCGCACGACTTCCAGCGTCAGACCCGTGCCACTGGCGACCACCTGCAGCAGCCGATGCGCGGGATCGGTGGGCAGGGGCAGCCCGTGGCGGCGCTCCCAGATGCGGATCCGGTCCGACGGCGTGTTCAGGGTCGAGGTCTGCTCCGCGAGTTCACGGGCGCGCTGCTCGACGGCCTCGGCCTGCTGCCGCTGGAGTCGCTCGCGATAGTCGGCCACGAGTTCGCCGGCGAACTGGGTCGGCGGGCGATTCGGGCGGTCGTCCCAGCGGGGTTCGTTCATCTCGTTCTCCATGATTCAGAGCGAGACCCTACCACCGCCACCGGACTGCCGTTCGACTATCGCGGCGCTCCAACATCGTTGCCGCCTCGTTGCCGTCATAGCAGCGGCACCAGCAGCAACGCCACGATGTTGATGATCTTGATCAGCGGGTTGATCGCAGGTCCCGCGGTGTCCTTGTACGGATCGCCGACCGTGTCGCCCGTGACGGCGGCCTTGTGCGCATCGGAGCCCTTGCCGCCGAAATGGCCTTCCTCGATGTACTTCTTCGCGTTGTCCCAGGCGCCGCCGCCCGTGCACATCGAAATCGCGACGAACAGGCCAGTGACGATGGTGCCGATCAGCAGACCGCCCAGGGCCTTGATGCCCTCGCCGGGGCCCATCAGCGCGTTGATGCCGAAGGCGACCACGACGGGCACGAGGATCGGCAGCAGCGACGGCACGACCATTTCCTTGATCGCAGCCTTGGTCAGCAGGTCGACGGCCTGTGAGTAGTCCGGCTTTGCCGTGCCCTCCATGATGCCCTTGATCTCGCGAAACTGGCGGCGCACCTCGGTGACCACCGAGCCGGCCGCGCGGCCGACCGCTTCCATCGCCATCGCGGCGAACAGGTAGGGCACGAGGCCGCCGAGAAACAAGCCGATGATGACCGCAGGATCGGACAGCGAAAACTCCACCAACTTGCCCGACTCCTCGAGCTTGTGCGTGTAGTCGGCGAACAGCACCAGCGCGGCGAGGCCGGCCGAGCCGATCGCGTAGCCCTTGGTCACCGCCTTGGTGGTGTTGCCGACCGCGTCGAGCGGATCGGTGATGTTGCGGACCTTCTTGTCGAGGCCGGCCATCTCGGCGATGCCGCCGGCGTTGTCGGTGATCGGGCCGTAGGCGTCGAGCGCGACGATCATGCCGGTCAGCGACAGCATCGAGGTGGCGGCGATCGCGATGCCGTACAGACCGAACAGCGCATTCGCGCCCCAGATCGCGGCGCAGACCGCGATCACCGGCAGCGCGGTCGACTTCATCGACACACCGAGGCCGGCGATCATGTTGGTCGCGTGGCCGGTCTGCGACGCCTCGGCGACCTTGCGTACCGGGCTGTACTCGGTCGCGGTGTAGTACTCGGTGATGACGATCATGGCGGCCGTCAGCGCGAGGCCGATCAGCGTGCAGCCGAACAGTGCGCCGAATTGGCCTGGCATCAGCGACTGGGTGATGAACCAGAACGCCACCGCCGAGACCAGCCCCGAGACGATCACGCCCTTGTAGAGCGCGTTCATGATCTTGCCGCCGTCGCTCACCTTGACGAAGAAGGTGCCGAGGATCGAGGAAATGATGGAGGCCGAACCGAGCGCGAGCGGATAGATGATCGCCGCGGAGCCCATGTCCTTCAGCATCAGGCCGCCGAGCAGCATGGTGGCGACCAGCGTGACCGCGTAGGTCTCGAACAGGTCGGCTGCCATGCCCGCGCAGTCGCCGACGTTGTCACCGACGTTGTCGGCGATCACCGCCGGGTTGCGCGGATCGTCTTCGGGAATGCCCGCTTCGACCTTGCCGACCAGGTCGGCACCGACGTCGGCGCCCTTGGTGAAGATGCCGCCGCCGAGGCGCGCGAAGATCGAGATCAGCGAACCGCCGAAGGCGAGGCCGACCAGCGAGCGCAGCGCGTGGTCTTCGCCGATCGCCGGCACCATGAGCATGTAGTAGGCGGCGACGCCGATCAGGCCGAGGCCGACGACCAGCATGCCGGTGATCGCGCCGCCCTTGAACGCGACCTGCAGCGCCGCATTGAGGCCGCGGTTGGCGGCTTCCGCCGTGCGCACGTTGGCACGCACCGAGATGTTCATGCCGATGTAGCCGGCGAGCCCCGAGAGGATCGCGCCGACCGCGAAGCCACCGGCGGTCGGCCAGTCGAGCGCGAAACCCAGCACGACGAACAACACGCCACCGACGATGCCGATGGTCGCGTACTGGCGGTTGAGGTAGGCCTGTGCGCCGGACTGGATCGCCGCCGCGATTTCCTGCATGCGCGCGTTACCCGCGGGCAGCGCCAGGATCTGCACCATCGAGACCACACCGTAGAGGACAGCGAGCACGCCCGCGCCTATGGCGAGCCAAAGCCAATTCGTGGCATCCATCCGGGAATCTCCCCAAAACCGTTTGAATCTGAAGGACTTGTAGTTTTTCGATTGGCCAGGGGCTGACGCCGGCCCCCCCCAAAAGGCGGCGCACTATACCACAGGGTCCTGGCCTCTCCGGGGCGGGCCTGCGGGCTGCTCAGCGCTCGAACGGCGGCAGCTTTTTCTTCACCGCGACGCCCTTGATGCGCACGTAGGCGGGCAGGCCATCGACATACGGGGGGTAGTCTTCGCCGGCGATCAGCGGTTCGAGATAGCGGCGACATTTCGCGGTGATGCCGAAGCCGTCCGCCGTTATGTAATCCCGCGGCAGCTTGCGCTCGACGTTGGCCACCTTGGCGAGCGGCGCGGAGCCGATCGTCCAGCGGTAGGGCTTCGAGGACTTGCGCACGATCGTCGGCATGACGGCGTTGTCGCCGCGGACCGCGAACTCGACCGCGGCCTTGCCCACCGCGTAGGCCTGTTCGACGTCGACCCTGGAGGCGATGTGGCGCGCGGCACGCTGCAGGTAGTCGGCGACGGCCCAGTGATATTTGTAGCCGTGCGCCTCGCGGATCAGGTTCGCGACCACCGGCGCGACACCGCCGAGCTGGGTGTGGCCGAAGGCATCCCGGGTGCCCGCGTCCGCCAGAAACTTGCCGTCGGCGGTGGCCGTGCCCTCCGAAACCACGATGACGCAATAGCCCTGCGTCTCGACCGAGTGTTTGACGCGCGCCAGGAAGCGCGCTTTGTCGAACGCGATCTCGGGGAACAGGATGATCTGCGGCGCATCGCCGGCCTTGCGACCGGCCAACCCGCCGGCGGCGGCGATCCAGCCGGCATGTCGGCCCATCACCTCCAGCACGAACACCTTGGTCGAGGTCTTCGCCATCGAGGCGACGTCGAGCGCCGCCTCGCGGGTCGAGACGGCGACATATTTGGCCACCGAGCCGAAGCCGGGGCAGCAATCGGTGAAGGGCAGGTCGTTGTCGACGGTCTTGGGCACGCCGATGCAGGTCACCGGGAAGCCCAGCTGCTCGCCGATCTGCGACAGCTTGTGGGCGGTGTCCATCGAGTCGTTGCCGCCGTTGTAGAAGAAGTAGCCGATGTCGTGGGCGCGGAATACCTCGATCAGGCGCTCATATTCGGCGCGATTCTGGTCGATGCCCTTGAGTTTGAAGCGCGCCGAGCCGAACGCACCCGCCGGTGTATGGCGCAGGCCGCGGATCGTCTCGCGGCTTTCGCGCGAGACGTCGATCAGGTCTTCCTCCAGTGCCCCGACGATGCCGTGGCGGCCGGCCAGCAGCTTGCCGATGTGCCGCTTGTGCCGCAGCGCCGTCTCGATGACGCCCGCCGCGGTCGCATTGATGACGGCCGAGACGCCCCCGGACTGGGCATACAGCGCGTTCTTCGGGGCAGGTCGGCTCATGGTCGCGGTACTCCCTGGGGAAGCGCCGAGGATAACGCACGGTTTGACCTCTCGAAACCGGCCGGGTAACGTGGCCCCCCTTCACGGGCACCCCCTGTCCGGTTACCAGCGCATCCATGCGAATCGTTTTCCTCGGTGCGCCCGGCTCCGGCAAGGGCACGCAATCCCAGCGGCTGGTCGAACGCCATGGCATTCCACAGGTGTCCACCGGCGACCTGTTGCGCGCGCACGTGCGCGACGGCACCGAGCTCGGGCGCCGCGCCAAGGCCGTCATGGATGCGGGCAAGCTGGTCGACGACGCGACCATCCTCGGCATGGTCCGCGACCGCCTCGCCCAGCCGGATGCCGCGCGCGGCTTCATCCTCGACGGCTTCCCGCGCACCATCCCGCAGGCCGACGGCCTGGGCGACCTGCTCGCGCGCCTCGGCTGCCCGCTGGATGCGGTGATCCTCTTCAACGTCGACCCGGTCAAGCTCGTGCGGCGCATCTCCGGCCGCCGCAGCTGCCAGGACTGCGGTCGCGTGTTCAACATCCACACCGCGCCGCCCGGCACACCGCCGCATTGCGGACAGTGCAACGACCAACCGCGGCTGGTGCAGCGCCCGGACGACAACGAGGCCACGGTGGCGCAGCGGCTCGCGGTCTATGAAGCGCAGACGCGGCCGCTGGTCGACTACTACCGCGCCCGCGGCCTGCTGCGCGAGATCGACGCCGACGCCGAGCTCGACGATGTGACGGCGCGCCTCGAGGCGCTGCTCCCGCACTGAACCTGGTCCGCGCTCTGGTCCGTGCTCTGGTCCGTGCTCTGGGGCGCGTTCTCGAGAGCGCCCGGGGCCGCGCGCAGCGGCGCCCGCTCACACCGCTGCGGCGCGCAGTCTCTCGCCGACCACGTCGCGCCGCCAGCCAGCCAGCACTGCCGCATCGGCGTCACCGCGGGCCAGTTGTTCGAGATCACGGCGCGTCGCCAGCACTTCCGCCGCGAGATCGAGCTCGCCCGCCATTTGCTGTACCTGTTCGCCGAGCCGCCGCACCCGCGCCGTGAAGGCCAGGTCCGGCCGCTCGCGGCGTGCGAGCGGCGGCGGCGGATCCTCGATGCCGGCCGCCTCGACCAGCGCGAGCAGCTCGTCACCCGAGTGGCGCACGACGCCTTCCGGAAGCTCGGGAACCGTGGCCAGCGCCGCGCGCGTCCGCGGCACGCGGTTGATGATCTCGCGCAAGGCCGTGTCATCGAGGATCCAGCCGCGTGGCCGGTTGCGCGCGATCGCGCAGCGCTCGCGCCAGGCGGCGAGCGTGCGCGCGAGCGTGCTGCGGCCGGGGTCGAGGCTCTGCAGGCCCTTGAGCCGCAGCCAGGCGCGATCCGGATCGGTCGACAGCGAGCCCGCGTCGGCGAGCGCGCGCAACTCTTCGTCGAGCCAGGCACGACGCCCGAGCCGCCCGATCGCCTCGAGCAGGTGGTCGCGAAGGGGCAGCAGGTAGCGCACGTCGTCGAGCGCGTAGTCGATCTGCTCCGGCGAGAGCGGCCGTCGCGACCAGTCGGTGCGCGTGTGCGCCTTCGGCAGTTCATGACCGAGCACGCGCCGCACCAGCTCGGCGTAGCCAACCTGCGCGGGAAAACCCGCCAGCGCTGCGGCCACCTGGGTGTCGAACACCGGCACGACCAGCCCGACCACCGGCAGCAGCACCTCGAGATCTTGCCGCGCGGCGTGCAGCACCTTGATCGGCGCGGCCGCGGCGAGCGCGGCCGCGAGCGGGCCGAGGTCCGGCAACGCGAGCGGGTCGATGCAGACCGGCCCCTCGGGTGTCGTCAGCTGCAGCAGGCAGAGTTCGGCGCGATAGGTGCGCTCGCGCAGGAACTCGGTATCGAGGCCCACTGCGTCGCTGCCGGCGAGCTGCGCGGCAACGCGGGCGAGCGCATCGGGAGTGGAAATGATCGGCGTGGACGACGGCACCGCTGAACTATGCAAGAATTCGGGCGCAACAGGAATGGATTCCGGATGGCTTCGATCTTCAAGCTCTACCTCGACATCGCGCTGCTGCGACGCGGGCCCGAGGACGTGCCGGTCTCGAAGCCGCTGCTCTACGGGACTTTGGCCGCGTTCTTCCTGCTGAACGCGCTGCTGACGGTGGCGTTCCGGCCCACCGTCGAGCACTGGCTGCCGCAACTCATCGTGTCGGTGGCGTTCACGCTGGTCTGGTACCGGGTGCTGCTGACGCTGTTCGGGCGTGCCGAACGCTACGTGCAGACCATGAGCGCGGTGCTCGGCTTCGGCTGCATCGTCACGCCGGTGCTGCTGCCCGCGGTCGGCGCGATGGCTCCCTACGTCGAAGCCGACCAGGCGCAGCAGGCGGTGCCGCTGATCATGCTGCTGATGCTGCCGCTGTTCGTGTATCTGCTCTACGTCTCGGCGCGGATCCTGCGCGCGGCCATCGAGCGGCCGATGTTCCAATGCGTGATGCTGGTGCTGCTGCAGACCTTCCTCGAGCCGCTGCTGCTGCTGGCCCTGTTCGGGGCGGGCAAGGCGGCGACCGTCGGCGCGGGCGGCTGAGCCGGCCCGCTGCGCCAACCAGACTCCCGATGCACGTCCATATTCTCGGCATCTGCGGTACCTTCATGGCGGGCGTCGCGGCCATCGCCAGGCAGGCGGGCCACCAAGTCACCGGCTCCGATCGCAACGTCTATCCGCCGATGAGCACGCAGCTCGCGGCGCTCGGCATCGACGTCGTCGAAGGCTTCGACGCGAAGCAGCTCGATCCGGTGCCCGACGTCGTCGTCGTCGGCAACGTGATGACCCGCGGCATGCCCGTGATCGAAGCGCTGCTCGATCGCGGCATTCCCTATGCCTCGGGCCCGGAGTGGCTCGCTCGCGAAGTGCTTCACGACCGCTGGGTGCTGGCGGTGGCGGGCACACACGGCAAGACCACGACCACCAGCCTGCTGGCCTGGATCCTCGAGTTTGCGGGCCTGTCGCCGGGATTCCTGATCGGCGGCGTCGCCGAGGATTTCGGCGTCAGCGCGCGCCTCGGCGAGAACCCGTTCTTCGTGATCGAGGCCGACGAGTACGACACCGCGTTCTTCGACAAGCGCGCCAAGTTCGTCCATTACCGCCCGCGCACCGCGATCCTCAACAACCTGGAATTCGACCACGCGGACATCTATCCCGACCTCGCGTCGATCCAGCGCCAGTTCCATCATCTGGTGCGCACGGTGCCGGGCAACGGCCGCCTGATCTGCAACGCGACCGACCCGCGGCTCGCCGAGACGCTCGCGATGGGCTGCTGGACGCCGCGCGAAGGATTTGCGCGCGACGGTGGCGGCGGCGTGAAATGGCGTGCCCGGCTGGCGGCAGGCAGCGACGACGGATCGGACTTCGAAGTGCTGGATTCCGGAACGCCCGTGGGTCGGGTGAAGTGGACTCTGCTCGGCGGCCACAACGTCGATAACGCGCTGGCCGCGATCGCGGCGGCGCACCATGCGGGCGTCCCGACGGAGGTGGCCTGCGGCGCGCTCGGGGAGTTTCGCGGCATCAAGCGCCGCCTGGAGCTTCGTGGCGAGGTCCGCGGCGTGCGCGTCTACGACGATTTCGCACACCACCCGACCGCGATCGCGACCACGATCGACGGCCTGCGGCGGCGCGTCGGCGCGGCGCGGATCGTCGCGGTTCTCGAGCCGCGCTCCAACACCATGAAGCTCGGCGTGCATCGCGAGACGCTCGCGCCGTCGCTGGCGGGGGCTGACGAGGTCTGGCTGTTCACCCCGGTCGATCTCGGCTGGGACGCCGGGTCTGTCGTCGACGCGCTCGGCGAACGCGGCCACGCGAGCCGCAAGATCGATGCATTGGTCCGCGAGCTGGCGCAACGCTTGCGGCCGGGCGACCACGCGCTGATCATGTCCAACGGCGGGTTCGGCGGGCTGCACGACAAGTTGCTGGCGGCGCTGGCCGGCACGGCGTCGCAGGGTCCCGGGGCGTCGAGCCCAGTCTCGTCAGGGAACTCCAGGGAATGACCACCGCGAACGACAAGCGGATCACCGTCGGCATGACCGGCGCCTCCGGCGCGCAGTATGGGCTGCGCCTGGTGGAATGCCTCGTCAAGGCGGACTTTCAAGTCCTGCTGATGTTCACCCGCGCGGCACAGATCGTGATCGGCTCGGAGACCGACTGCCGCCTGCCGGGTCGTACCGCCGAGCAGACGCGCTACCTGTCGTCGCTCTACGGTGCGCGCGACGGCCAGCTGCGCGTCTATGGCGACGAGGAGTGGACCTCGCCGGCGGCCAGCGGCTCCGGCGCGCCGCGTGCGATGGTTGTTTGTCCTGCGAGCATGGCGACGGTCTCGGCGATCGCCTGCGGCGCCAGCGAGAACCTGCTCGAGCGCGCCGCCGACGTGGTCATCAAGGAGCGCGGCAACCTGGTGATCGTGCCGCGGGAGACACCGTTCTCGGCAATTCACCTCGAGAACATGCTGAAGCTGTCGCGCCTCGGCGTGACGATCCTGCCGGCCAACCCGGGGTTCTACACGCGCCCGACCCAGGTCGAGGCGATCGTCGACTTCATCGTCTCGCGCGTGCTCGACCAGTTCGGCATCGGCAACGACCTGATGGCGCGCTGGGGACTTTGACGCCCCGGCGCCGCGAACCCCCAAGCACGACCCGACGCACGACCCGAGGCACGACCCGAGGCACGACATGAGTACTGCGGAAGTCGCGTTGTTCCCGCTCAACACCGTGCTGTTCCCGGGCGGGCCGTTGCCCTTGCGGATCTTCGAGACGCGCTATACCGACATGGTGCGGCGCTGCATGCGCGAGCAGAGCGCGTTCGGCGTGGTGCTGATCCGCGCGGGCGCCGAGGCCGGCGAGGTGGCGAATACGGCCGAGATCGGCACGACCGCGCGCATCGTGGATTTCCATCAGTTGCCCGACAAGCTGCTCGGCATCACCTGCCGGGGTGAGCGACGATTCCGCGTCGTGTCGCGCCGCAGGCAGGCCGACGGGCTGAACCTCGCCAGCGTCGAATGGTTGCCCGAGAAGCCGGTAGTCGCGGTGCCGGGGGAGTACCTGCATCTCGCCGACCTGCTGCGGCGGGTGCTGCCGGAACTCGGCGAGATGTACGAGGCGGTGCCCAAGCACTTCGACGACGCGGCCTGGGTCGGGGCGCGGCTGGTGGAGATCCTGCCGATCAGCCTCGGCGACAAGCAGGCTTGTCTCGAGATGCTGGATCCGCTCGATCGGCTGGCGCGGGTGTCGCCGTTGATTCGGCGGGAAGAGGAGTCCTGACGCGGGTGACGTGCGGGGCTTTTCGATCTGGGAAAGTCGGGACGGTTGAAGGGCGGTGAGGGCTCGCGGGCTTTCCGGCGGGGACGCGCGCGAGTACGTCCCTGTAGCGCTCAAGGGGCGCCATCCATGGCGCCCCATGCCCCGCCGAAAAGCCCGCGAGCCCGCACCGCCTGCGATCGTTGCGGGCATCCGAGATCAGGACGAGACGCGCGTCGACGGCGGCGTTGCGTCTGCGTCGTACGAGACTTCTTAGTCGCCGTGCGCGTTCAGGTGACGCGGCGCCGGTATATGCGCACTAGTGCCAGGCCGATCACGAGGGTCCAGGCGAGGACCAGCCAGCCGACGACGCCGTCGAAGTCGGAAATCAGCCAGCGCAGGCGATGGGCGTCGACGGGTTGTGAGGATTCGCGTACGAAGGAGATGACCCAGACCCAGCCGGCGTGCAGGCCGATGCAGGCGGCGATGTTGCCGGTCAGGGTGCGAACGACCCCGAGCAGAACGCCGACGGCGGCGAGGCAGAGGAAGGCGTCGAGGATCGTCGCGGGGCGGGTGAACGCCTCGAGTGAGCCGGCGAGCAGCGCAATGCCGCTGCCGGGCCCGAGTTGCTCCGGCGGGATCTTGTAGCTCGCGAGGAAATGCGTCGCGGCGTAGATCACGGCCGTCAGCAGCACGGCCGCCGGCGCGCCCGACTCGCGCTGGATGGCGGAGTGCATCGCGCCGCGCAGGAAGGTCTCCTCGATCAGCGCGACCGCGAGACCTGTCGTCAGGCCCTTGGCGACGAGCGCGGTGAACGTCGCGCCGTGCAACGCGATGTCCGGGCGCCACTCGCGCAGGCCGAGTGCGAACATCGCCAGCACGATCGGCGTCATCGTCAGCACGCCGAGACTGAGCGCGACCAGCAGCTCGCGCGCGAAATCGCGACGCGGCAGGCCGTAGCCGAGACTGGTGCGGTCGGCGACACCCAGGCGACGCGCGACCAGCACGAAGCCCGCCAGCAACAGCAGCATCCAGATGCGGCTGGCGACGCGATGGAAGCGTACGTCGAAATGCGGCGCGAGCAGGGCGTAGCCGGGCCAGGCGAGGACGGTGGCCGCGGCGAGGGTCACGACGATCAGGCCGACGAACGCGAGGAACGGGCGCATGGGTGCAGTATGCCCGCGGTGCGCGCGCGCGTCGCAGCCCGCGCGCGTATCAATGCAGGCGCAAGGGCTCCGGCCGCAGGCCGCGCTCGCGCAGCAGCGCGATCAGGCCCTGTTCGCCAACGAGATGCATCGCGCCGACGACCACCAGCGTGTCGCCGTCGCGTCGCAGCAGCGCCTCGATTTCCGGCACCCAGCTGCGGTTGCGGCGGTAGACGAGCGCTTCGTAGAGCGTCGGGAAACGGCGGTACTCGCGCAGCAGCAGCCGTGACAGCGCGGCGCCGTCGCCGCTGCGCCAGGCGGCGGTGAGCTGATCGATTTCGCGCGCGCTGCCTTCCGTTTCATCGAGCGTCAGCTCGAACAGGCGGGCCTGATCGGCCGTCGACAGCGCGTCGAACAGGCCGAGCTGGAACTCGAGAGTCTCGAGCCCGGCGATGTCCTTGCCGTCGGCCTCGGCTCGCGACTTCAGCTGCTCCTCGACGCCGAGCGCGGGCTCGAACCCGAGCTGCGCCATGCCGGTCATCGAATAGACGAGCGCGGCGGCCCAGGGCTCGAGGCGGTCGAGCGACTCGAGTTGCAGGCCGATGCGGTCGAACTCGGTGCGTGCGCGCTGCCACACGCGATCGCCGAGCGCTTCGCGCAGGCCGGGCCCGGCCGGATAGGTGGCATGCTCGGCGGTGAAGGTCGCGGCGGCCGCGGGATCGAGGTCGTCGACGTCGATTTCCATCACCAGGCGCTCGGACTTGCGATACGCGAAATCGAAACCCTGCGGCAGCGTGGCATCACCGGCACGCAGCAAGTGCATGGAGCCGGCCAGAAAAACGGTCCCCGTGGGGCCGCGGACTTGCCACACCAGGCCGTTGCGCTCGTTCGGCGCGGGCGCTGAAGCGGGACCGGAAGCCGCGGCGGCGTGCGCAGCCGGCGGTGCAACGCCTGCGGCGCTCAGGCCGCCGAGGAGGAGGACTGCGGCGTGGGCGCTCGCCAGCGCGCGGCGAACCGGTCGAGCCACATGACCTCCGTGCGGATGGCGCCGTCGGCGCCGAGTTCGAGAATACGGTAACCCGGCGGTCGCGGGTCGATCGCGAACTGGGCGGCGCCCGGCCTGAACTGCGCGCAGGTCGATGGGGTCGACAGCAGCCGCACCTGGCCACGCCGGTCATCGAAGTCCTGGTGCACGTGCCCCCAGAGGATGGCGCGTACGTTCGGATGGCGGTCGATCACGGCAAAGAACTCGGCCGCATTTTCCAGTCCGACCTCGTCGAGCCAGTGGCTCGACATCGCCACCGGGTGATGGTGCAGGCTGACGAGGGCATGGCGACGACCAGCGGCCCGCAGCGTGCGGTCCAGTGCATCGAGTTCCGCCTCGGACAGGCGGCCGCCGGCGCGGCCCGGCACGACGCTGTCGAGCATCACCAGTCGCCAGTCTGAAATGTCCAGCCAGCCGCCAACCTGGAATGGCCCGCCCCGCAGCGAGGCGCGCATCTGCGGCACATCGTCGTGGTTCCCCGGCAGGCACAGCACCGGCTTCTTCAGGCGACGCATCGCGGTATGCAGGTGCGCATAGCCGCGCGGGTCGTCCTGGACCACGTCGCCGGTGACCAGTACCGCATCGGCTGCGGCGATGTCGGCGGCGGCCGCGTCGAGCACGGCGCGCAGCGCCGGCAACGTGGCCACGCCGCGCAGCTCGCCGGCTTCGTCGCCGAACAGGTGCGTATCCGTGATCTGCACGAGCCGCAATGGCTTCATCCGGTCTGGTCCTGAATGCGGGTAGGCAATCGATCCGGATCGCGCCGCGGAGTTCCGCAACACGCTTCGGTGACGTCACGAAACCTTAACAAACCACCCACCGGACGGCAGTGAACTGGATCATGGGGGTCCCAGGCGGCGCCGCTCCTGCGACGCGCTTCCGCGGGTTGACGCATAATTGTGACGCGAGACACGCGCGTTTCCAGGTTCCGGAGAAGCTTATGTCGCTGTCCACGCTGTCGCTCACGCCCGACGTCCATCGCTACCTGCTCGACCACAGCCTGCGCGAGCCGGCGATCCTCGCGCGCCTGCGCAGCGTCACCGCCGCGATGCCAATGGCGCGGATGCAGGTCTCGCCGGAGCAGGGCCAGTTCCTGCAGTTTCTGGTGCGCACGATCGGCGCGCGACGCTGCCTCGAGGTCGGCACGTTCACTGGCTATTCGAGTCTCGCGGTGGCGCTCGCGCTGCCGGGCGACGGACGGCTGATCGCCTGCGACGTCAGCGTCGAGTGGACGCAGGTCGCGCGCCAGTTCTGGCGCGAGGCTGGCGTCGATTCGCGAATCGACCTGCGGCTGCAGCCGGCGCTGCGCACGCTCGACGAGCTGCTCGCCGAAGGATCCGCCAGTGCGTTTGACTTCGCGTTCATCGACGCGGACAAGGGCAACTATTGTCGCTACTACGAACGCGTGCTCGACCTGCTGCGCCCGGGCGGGCTGATCTGCGTCGACAACGTGCTGTGGGGCGGCAAGGTGGCCGACCCGGCCGTCAACGACGCGGACACGCAGGCGTTACGGGCGTTCAACGACCTAGTGCACCGCGACGAGCGCGTCGATCTGTCCCTGGTGCCGATAGGTGACGGGGTCACGGTGTTGCGCAAGCGCGGCTGAGCAGCTTGCGCGACCCAGCCGATTCAGCGTCGACGACATCGATCTGATCCTTTGTCGCGCCCCCTGACTGAGCGGCCGCCATGGGCGTGCCCAATGCATCGCGAGAAGGGCGGCCTCGTGGCCGCCCTTCTCGTCGCCGTCGCGGGACTGGCTCGCTCAGTAGCGGTACTGCTCCGGCTTGAACGGCCCCGACTTTTCCACGCCGATGTAGCGCGCCTGGGTGTCGGTCAGTTCGGTGATCTGCGCACCGAGCTTCTTCAGGTGCAGCCGCGCGACCTTTTCATCGAGGTGCTTCGGCAACACGTACACGCCGACCGGGTAGTTCGCCGTGTGGGTCCACAGCTCGATCTGCGCGATCGTCTGGTTGGCGAACGACGAGGACATCACGAAACTCGGGTGGCCCGTGCCGCAACCGAGGTTCACGAGACGGCCCTCGGCCAGCAGGATGATCCGCTTGGCAGGTTGCGCGCCCACCGCCGGGAACAGGATGTGGTCGACCTGCGGCTTGATGTTCTCCCACGCGTACTGCTTCAGCGAGGCGCAGTCGATCTCGTTGTCGAAGTGCCCGATATTGCAGACGATCGCCTGGTCCTTCATGCGCGTCATGTGATCGTGCGTGATCACGTGGAAGTTGCCGGTGGCGGTGACGAAGATGTCGGCCTTGTCGGCCGCATAGTCCATCGTGACCACGCGATAGCCTTCCATCGCCGCCTGCAGTGCGCAGATCGGGTCGACCTCGGTGACCCAGACCTGCGCCGACAGTGCGCGCAGCGCCTGCGCCGAGCCCTTGCCCACGTCGCCGTAGCCACAGACCAGCGCGACCTTGCCGGCGATCATGACGTCGGTCGCGCGCTTGATCGCGTCGACCAGCGACTCACGGCAGCCGTAGAGGTTGTCGAACTTCGACTTCGTGACCGAGTCATTGACGTTGATGGCCGGGAACGCGAGCTTGCCTTCCTTCGCCATCTGGTAGAGGCGCTTGACGCCGGTGGTGGTCTCCTCGGTCACGCCGCGGATCTTGCCGAG
>JAYTNX010000433.1:0-2636 GCA_043748075.1 Pseudomonadota bacterium | reverse complement strand
GCAGGCCGGATCGTAGCCGGCGATTGTCGCCAGCAACGGCGCGAGATCGCCCGCGCTGCGCACGAGCGGTCCCACGTGGTCGAAGCGCGGATGGACCGGCACGACGCCGCCGGTGCTGACGAGACCGGAGCTCGGCTTCAGCGCGACGCAGCCGCAGAACGCCGCCGGGATGCGCACCGAGCCGATGGTGTCGGAGCCGAGCGAGATCGTGCAGTGGCGCGCCGCGATCGCTGCCGCGGAACCGCTGCTCGACCCGCCCGAGGAATGACCCGGGCGCTGTGGATTCTGCGTGGTGCCGTACCAGGGGTTCATCCCCTCGGCGCCGAGCGCGCCCTCGTCCATGTTGGTGGCGCCGAGCAGCACCGCGCCGGAGGCGCGCAGTCGCGCGACGGCGAATGCATCGGCGCCGGCGAATTGCGCCGCGCGGAATCGCAGGCCCGCCGTGTGCGGCCAGCCTTCGACGGCGATGTTGGCCTTGATGCCCGCGGGCAGGCCATCGAGTAGTCCGAGTGCGGCGCCCGCGGCGCGGCGCCGGTCCGAGGCCCGCGCGGCCTCGCGCGCACCACTGGCGTCGACGAAGGTCCAGGCGCCGAGCGACGGGTTGTCGTGCGCCAGCGCGGCCAGGCAGTCCTCGAGCAGCTCGACCGCCGTGAACTCGCGCCGCTGCAAGGCGGTCGAGGCCGCCCGCGCGTCGAGCAGGCGGGGCGTGGTGGGCAGTGTCACGGCGGCAGGGGCCATGACCGCATTGTCGCACGCGTCGAGACCGGTTCCGGCCGGCGAACGCCGCGCTCCCCGCGCGCCGCGTCAGCCGCCGGCTTTCGGACGCTCGTCGATCAGGCGGATCGGTTTCTGCCGGCTCTCGAGCTGGGTCAGGGCCGCCGTGCCCGTGGCTGGCACCAGCTCGACCTTGAGTTCCACGCCGACGCGTCGCGTCAGCAGTTCGGCGAAGGCGCGTGCCAGTTCCGGGGTGCGCGCGGGACCCGCCCGCGTCTCGACGATCACCGTCAGGTCGTCGCGGCCGGTCGGCAGGTCGCGCGTGGCGCGGCATACATATTCGCCGGCGAATTCCGCGCGCTCGTTGAGAATCGCGGCCAGCGCGAGCGGATAGACGTTGATGCCCCGCAGCTTGACCATGTTGTCGCTGCGGCCGAGTACGCCGACGACGCGGCGCAGGTTGTAGCCGAGCGCCGAACGGCCGCCCTTCCAGGCCGAGAGGTCGTGGGTGTTGAAGCGGATCAGCGGATAGACGTCGTCGCGATACAGCGAAGTCACCACCATGTCGCCCGGGGTATCGCCCCGGACGGGGCGACCGCTGGCCGCGTCGACGATCTCGAGGTATTGCGCGTCTTCCATCACGTACATGCCGTCCTGGTCCGGCCCCTCGGCGGCGATCGGCCCGGTGTCGGCGACACCGTACCAGTCGCTGATCTGTGCGCCGCCCCAGGCCTGCGACAGCGCCGCCCGCGATTCGCGGCCGACGTGACCGAGGACGGCGCGCACCGGCAGGTCCCGACCGGGCTCGAGACCCATCTCGCGCGCGGTCTCGGCGAGCTGGCGAATGTAGTCGACGAAGCCGACGATCACCGTGACGCGCAGGTCGCGCATCAGCTCGATCTGCGTGACCGAGCGCGTCTCCTTGCCGGTGCCCGCGGAGAGGAACAGACAGTTCGTGTAGTGCAGCGCGGCCTCACGCACGAAGTGGCCACCGTTGATCATGCCGTGCCCGTAGACCGAGTGAATGACATCCCCGGGCACGAGCCCCTGCATGCGCCAGATCCGCGCCACGAGCAACGCCTGCACCTCCCGCGACTTCGGGCTGAAGAGTACGACTTGCGGCCGGCCCGTGGTGCCGCTGGTGGTGTGGATCACGGTCGTCGGACGTTGCTGCAGTGGCCACCGCTCCCAACCGTGATAGTCGCCGTACGGAGGGTGCTCGGCGAGGCTCTGCATCAGGTCGGCCTTGCCGAACACCGGCAGATGTCCGAGGTCGTCGAGCCCGCGAACGTCGCCCGGCGCGAGCCCGGCTGCACGCCACAGGCGCTGGTAGAAGGGAATATCCCAGGCGCGCGTGACGCAGCGCCGGAACAGCGCATCCTGCCGCGCGCGGATCTCCTCACCCGAGAGCTTCGCGAAACCGTCCGTGAAGGCGGTGCCGATCGGGAAGTCGCGCAGCATCTGCGCGTAGTCGAAGGACTCGAAATAGTGGGGAAAACTCATGGATGATCTCAGTGCCGCGGGGCCGTGGCGCGTGCGGCCTGGGGGAACACGAGCTGGTCGACCAGGGTGCGCACGTCGGCCACCTGCTCGAGCCGCTCGACCAAGGCAATCAGCGCTTCGATACCGGCGGGTGGCAGCGTCTGCGAGCCGGATGCGGCGGCCTCGCGGAACTTCGCGAGATGACGATCGCGACCCAGCGGCCGCCCGGGCGCGCCGAGCACCGACGGAAGATCCATCGACCAGGACTGACCGGACTTCAGGTCCACCTCGACGCGTTGCGGCGCGAGCGCATTCAGCGACGGATTGCTGTCCCGGTGCACGCGGATCTTCCCGGCGAGCGCGTGGCGGGCGGGGTCGCGCAATGCCGAGGTCTCGAAATCCGCCACCGACACCGTACCGCGCAGCAGGGCCGTCGCCGC
>JAYTNX010000432.1:0-3819 GCA_043748075.1 Pseudomonadota bacterium | reverse complement strand
TCCGCAAGGCGCTGATCAGCCGCCCGTTCATGAAGGCCTACCGGCGCATGCTGCCGGCGATGTCGCAGACCGAGCGCGAGGCGCTCGAAGCGGGCACCGTGTGGTGGGACGGCGAGCTGTTCACCGGCAAGCCGGACTGGTCGAAGCTGCTGTCGGCCAAGGCGCCGCAGCTCACGCCGGAGGAGCAGGCCTTTCTCGACGGCCCCTGCGAAGCGCTGTGCCGGATGGTCGATGACTTTGACATCACGCACCGCCGCGGCGACATGCCGAAGGAAGTCTGGGATTTCCTGAAGTCGAAAGGCTTCTTCGCGATGATCATCCAGAAGCAGTACGGCGGCCTCGAGTTCTCGGCGTACGCGCACTCCTGCGTGCTCACCAAGCTTGCGGGCCGCAGCGCGACCGTGTCCTCGACCGTGGCCGTACCCAATTCGCTCGGCCCCGCCGAACTGCTTCAGCACTATGGCACCGACGCGCAGAAGAACCACTACCTGCCGCGGCTCGCCCGCGGCGAGGACATCCCGTGCTTCGCGTTGACCGGCCCGCGTGCCGGCTCCGACGCCGCCTCGCTGCCGGACACCGGCGTGGTCTGCCGCGGCACCTGGCAGGGCCAGGACATCCTCGGCATGAAGCTCAACTTCAACAAGCGCTACATCACGCTCGCGCCCGTCGCCACCGTCATCGGCCTCGCGTTCCGGATGTTCGATCCCGACAAGCTGCTCGGCGGCGAAGGCACCGACCTCGGCATCACCTGCGCGCTGATCCCGCGCCACACCGCCGGCGTCACCATCGGCCGCCGCCACTTCCCGCTGAACATCCCGTTCCAGAACGGGCCGATCCAGGGCAAGGACGTGTTCGTGCCGCTGGAGTTCATCATCGGCGGCCCGAAGCTGATCGGCCAGGGCTGGCGCATGCTGGTCGAGCAGCTCTCCGTCGGTCGCTGCATCTCGCTGCCCTCGAACGGCACCGGCGGCGCCAAGGCCGCCACCTTCGCCACCGGCGCCTACGCGCGCATCCGCCGCCAGTTCAACATGCCGATCGGCAAGTTCGAGGGTGTCGAGAGCGTGATCGCCCGCATGGTCGGCTACACCTACACCATGGACGCCGCACGCAGCGTCACCGCCGGCGCGATCGACGGGGGCGAGAAGCCATCCGTGCCCTCGGCGATGTTGAAGTATCACGTCACCGAAATGAGCCGCCAGGTCGCCAACGACGCGATGGACGTGCAGGGTGGCAAGGGCATCTGCCTCGGCCCCCGCAACTACCTCGGCCGCGGCTACCAGGTCGTGCCGGTGGCGATCACCGTCGAAGGCGCGAACATCCTGACGCGCAGCCTGATCATCTTCGGCCAGGGCGCGGTGCGCTGCCATCCGTTCGTGCTGAAAGAAATGGAGGCCGCGCGCAACCCCGACCGGCGCAAGGGCGTCGACGACTTCGACCGCGCCCTGTTCGGCCACATCGGTTTCACGGTCAGCAACGCCGTGCGCTCACTGATCCTCGCGCTCACCAATGCGCGCTTCACCCGGGCGCCCGACGTCGGCCCCGCGAAACGCTACTACCAGCACGTCACGCGCTTCTCCGCGAGCTTCGCGTTCGCGGTCGACGTCGCGATGCTGACGCTCGGCGGCTACCTCAAGAAGAAGGAAAACCTCTCCGCGCGCCTCGGCGACGTGCTCTCGTGCATGTACCTCGCCTCGATGGTGCTCAAGCACTACGAGAACCAGGGCCGCAAACCCGAAGACCTGCCGATCGTCGAATGGGCCTGCCGCAACCTGCTCTACAAGGCCCAGGAACAGCTGCACGGCTTCCTGCGCAACTTCCCCAATGCCTTCCTCGGCGGCGCGATGCGTTTCTTCATCTTCCCTGCAGGCCTGCAGTACTCCGCACCCAGCGACCGCTCAGGCCGGCACCTCGCCGACCTCGTGCTCAACGCCGGCGAGGTGCGCGATCGTCTCTGCTATCCGGTGTATCGCACCGTCGAACCCGGCAACCCGTTCGGCCTGCTACAGGAAGCGCTGGTGCTGTCGCAAAACGCCGAGCCGATCGAGAAGCGTATCCGAGTCGAGGGCACCAAGACCGGCCGCGTCACCGCGCTCGACGTGCCGGGCCAGATCGTGCAGGCGCTCGCCGCCGGCATCATTTCCGAGACCGAAGCCGCGGCGCTGCGCGACTACGACCGCAAAGTCATGGAGCTGATCAGCGTGGACGATTTCGCGGCCGACGAGCTCGGCACGATGAGTGCGACCGCGCCGCAGGCCGTGCCGATGGCGCCGGTCGGGGTGCAGGTGGCCTGACGCTCAGGGCCGCAAGCGCGTCGTCTGGCAGCGGCGCATCGAAGTCCCGAGAAACCCGAACCTTGCCCTCGAGGAGGCCGAACCGGATTTTTCGCGGCGCCTCCTGCAACTGGGTGAGCCTGGCGACAGGCTTACCGCCTCGGGAAATGATGACATCCTGACCGGCGGCAGCCAGATCGACGAGCTCGGAAAACCGGGATTTGGCGGCGTGGATGTTGACGGTTGGCATATCACCTCAGCGGTCGTGAACGGACTGCACCTCGTCCGCCCAAGGATTGAACACGGGAACCCCGGTCTTCGAGTAGTCGGCGACGCCGCGGGAGACCACGGTCAAGCCGTGATGCAAGGCCGTCGCGGCAATGAACAAGTCGGGCTGGGAATACGTGTGGCCGCATTTCCGGCCTTCCTCGACAAGGATTCGCCACTTGAACAAAATATCTTCCGACACTGGAAGCGTCCGCTGCTCGAACAGCGGTCTGATCTTGTGCGCGAGCCAATCGCCGAGCTGGGCTCGAAGCGTCGTGTCGGGCAGGCGCTCTATGCCGAAGCGAATCTCGGCCAGTGTCACTGTGCTCACGTACAAGCCGTCCAGTGGCTGCGAAGCGACGAACGCCAACACCCTTCGTTCAGGCTTCGGGCGCCGCAGTTCCGAGAGAATGTTCGTATCGAGCAGCCAGCTCGTCAAAACGCCACCCCGCGAACGGGCATGGGGGCCCGCGCAGCAGTGAGATCGACGTCGCGGCGTGGCGATGACTGGATCGCCTCGATCAGTGCACGCCCGGTGCGATCCCCGTGAAGTCGACGAAAGTCCTCGGCCGCCATGATCACGACGGCATCCAGACCATGCACGGTCACGTGTTGCGGTCCTTCGCTGCGTACCTTGCGCACGAGTTCGCTGAAGCGGGCCTTGGCGTCCTGGAGCCGCCAATGACCCGGCTTCGCGGCGGATGGTGTCGCTTTCGCTGATTTCGGTCGTCGATTTATTCTAGTCATGCTGACTAGAATAGCACCGCGCATTCAGGGACTCAAACCGTAGCCACAACGAACTTCAGCGCCACGCCGTTCATGCAGTAACGCAGTCCGGTCGGCGGCGGACCGTCGTCGAAGACGTGACCGAGATGACCGCCGCAGCGGCGGCAGTGCACTTCCGTGCGCGCCCCGAACAGGCCTCCGTCCGCACGCGTGGCGATCGCACCGCGCAACGGACTCGAGAAGCTCGGCCAGCCCGTGCCGCTGTCGAACTTCGCCTGCGAAGCGAACAGCGGAAGCTCGCAGCCGGCGCAGTGAAATACGCCTCGGCGCTTTTCGCGGTCCAGCGGGCTGCTACCGGCACGCTCGGTGCCCTCCCCGCGCAGGATGCGGTATTGCTCCGGCGTGAGCCGCTGCCGCCACTCGCCTTCGCTGCGAATGACCTCGAAGGCGGCCTCCGGCGCCGCGTGGGCGCGCCGCGCCACGCCCGCGGCAGACAGCCCCGCCAGAGCGCTCAACAGTCGACGTCGATTCATGTGCCGTCCTCCCCCCGCTGTGA
>JAYTNX010000431.1:0-3337 GCA_043748075.1 Pseudomonadota bacterium | reverse complement strand
TGCGGCCGCGTTCGGTATAAGCCATTGGCGGATGCCGTCAGTACGGACTCGAACCAGAGGTCAAAGATGAAATTCATCGAACACAAACGCAGTCGGGATGTCGAAGCCTGGCTTCGGAAGGAAGGCGCGGACCAGAAGCTTCGCTACCGCAAGATCGTGAAGGATCAGGATGCGTTGACCCCCAAGCGCGACAAGTGGATCGCGGATTTCCTGCAGCGCATCCAGACGCGCGGCGTGCATACGCACTTCAACCAGATGCGCAAAGTGCGGCCGGAAGAAATTCCGACCAAGCCGAAGCGAAAGTTCCGAGTCGTGTTCTGAGCCGTATCCTGAACGGAGTTACCTAATGGCACGTCCACATATCGAACCGTTCGTCGACCGCGACGTCCCGTTCAAGAAAATGACCCTTCCGGGCTTCCCTAAGGGGATGCAGTTCAAGATGCTGTCGCTCGACACGGACGATGGCGCCTGCACGATGACCGTGCTCTACGAGCCCGGCTACAAGCAGCCTCCGGGCATGAGCTACAGCGAATACGAGCTGTTCATCCAGACCGGCTCCGTCACGATCGGCGACAAGGTCTGGGGACCCGGCAGCTATATCTTTGTGCCAGCGGGTGTGG
This sequence comes from Pseudomonadota bacterium, assembly GCA_043748075.1. Taxonomy (GTDB): domain Bacteria; phylum Pseudomonadota; class Gammaproteobacteria; order Steroidobacterales; family Steroidobacteraceae; genus UBA964. The sequence continues at coordinate 2,717 of JAYTNX010000431.1, read as the reverse complement.
CCATCGAGGCGATGAGTTCGCCCCGCGGTGCCACCGCGCTGATCTTCTGGAACTACGGCGAGCCGTCGTTCGTCGAGTCGGATTCCGACCATCCCCAGGCCGAGCGCGACCGTCTGGCCATGGTCAACTCCTACGACGACCTGCAGTGGACCTCGACCAACTTCTACCCCGCGACGGCGCCGGGCTGCATGGTCAAGATCGTGAAGTTCGACCCGCGCACACAGGGCTTCACGTTCCTCTATTGCATGACACCGAATTTCTGGCAGGACAACATTTCCTACCACGACTGCAACGAAGAGGCGTACCACATCTGGGGCACGTCATGGATGATGCAGTTCGGCGACCTGCCCACCGGCGGCTACTTCTGGCGCCCGCCGTATATCAACCACGGCGCGTTTGCCTCGAAGCTCGGCATCCTCGCGATCGGCCGCACGGATACGCAGCTCTACAACCACTTCCACTTCAATCCGTGGACCGACATCGAGGAAAACCGGCAGCGCGCGGCGAGCCGAATGCTCCACTGGAAGCCGGACCTTTACAACTGGGTCAATACCCACGGCCACAACCACCCGATCGACTTCGAGTACGACCACGGTCATGGTGGCGGCGAGCGGGCGCACCACCACGGTGACGGCCAGGTGGAACACAAGCACAAGAAGAAGGCGCGCAAGCGCCGTTGAGTGAGCAGGCGCGCAAGCGCCGTTGAGCGAGCAGGCGCGCAAGCGCCGTTGTACCGGTTGGGGGCGTCCCGAGGCCCCGCCGAGGTGCACCGCACGGGCCGCGCAAGCGGCCTGTGTCGTTTCAGGGGGCCGTCATCGCGCCAAAGATGAACCCGCTCGCGCCATTGCCGTGCTGCGGCACGGGGCCGCCGGCCCGAACGGCTGTGCGCGCCGTCTCGACCAGCTCCGGCAGCGCGCGCTCGACCTGCGGCCGCGTCGGGCGGGCGCGTGACGGGCGTCTCGGCGCGCGCCTGAGGGTAGGTGGCGGGGACGCCGGCGGCGTGCGCGCGCGCGGCGGAGCCGCTATTCTCGGCCTCGTAACTGCCGCTTTCCGAGACCTGCGATGACCACCGACCCAGCACTGAAGACCAGCGAGAGCCTGCGCAACGTCCGCTACGAGATCCGGGGCAAGCTAGCGCGTCGTGCCCAGGACCTGGCCCGCATGGGCTACGAGATCATCTCGCTGAACATCGGCAACCCCGCGCTGTTCGGCTTCCGTACGCCCGAGACGATGCGGCTCGCGATGATCGAGAACTTCTCCGAGAGCGAGGGCTACGTTCACCAGAAAGGCATCTTCCCGGCGCGCGAGGCGGTGGTGATGCAGCAGCAGGGGCGCGGCGTTCAGGGCGTCAGTGCCGAAGAGGTGTTCATCGGCAATGGCGTCAGCGAGCTGATCGACCTGACGCTGCGGGCACTGCTGAACGAGGGCGACGAGGTGCTGGTACCGAGCCCGGACTACCCGCTGTGGACGGCCGCCGTGAACCTCAATCGGGGGCGGGCGGTGCACTATCCCTGCAGGCCCGAGAACGGCTTCGTGCCGGACCCGGATGAGATCGCGGCGCTGGTCACGCCGAAAACGCGTGCGATCGTGATCGTCAATCCGAACAACCCGACGGGCGCGGTCTATCCGCGCGCCGTGCTCGAGCGGATTGCGGGCCTGGCCGAGCGTCGCGGCCTGGTGCTGCTCTGCGACGAAATCTACGACCAGATCACCTATGACGGAGCCGAGTTCGTGCCAATGGCGACGCTGGTGCAGGACACGGTCTGCATCACGATGTCGGGCCTGTCGAAGGTCTACCGGGCCTGCGGCTATCGGGTGGGCTGGGCGGTGGTCTCGGGCAAGCTGCGTGTCGCGCAGGAGCTGCTGCAGGCGATGGAACTGCTCGCCTCGCTGCGCCTGTGCAGCAACGTGCCGGGGCAGTGGGCGGTGCAGACCGCGTTGGGCGGCTACCAAAGTATCCGCGAGCTGACGTCGCCGGGCGGGCGGCTGTTCGAGTCGCGCAAGGTCATCATCGACTCGGTCGCGGCGAATCCGTCGCTGCGGTTGCAGCCGCCGCGCGGCGCAATGTATGCCTTCGTCGGCGTGGACACTGTGCTCGTGCCGCAGTTCGACGACCAGCAGTTCGCCCTCGACCTGCTCGAACAGAAGCATGTGCTCGTCGCGCCTGGGGTGAGTTTCAACGTGCCCTACCGCACGCATTTCCGGATCACCAACCTGCCCGACGCGACGACCCTGCGCACCGTGTTCCAGCGGATCGACGAGTTGCTGATGAGCTACCGGGCGGCGCCCCGGGCCGTGGCCACCGGGCGGGTGGTCGAGGCTCGTGAGCGATTCAAGTAGTTTAGAGATACTGGCTGCAAGTATCTGAATTGCATACGATAGATGACGCCCTGCTGCGTGCGCTCGAGGCGGGCGACCCGATCGTGGTTCCGAGCCGCCAGCGCGCGGTCGCTATCCGGCTGAGTTTCGCCGCCACGCAGCTTTCCCGCGGCCGCAGCGCCTGGGCCAGCCCTGCGGTCCTCGCCACGGGCACCTGGCTCGAGGACGCCTGTTCCCGGCTGCGCGGCGCAGGCATCGACCTGCCGCGGATTCTGGGCGCACACGAGGAATGGCTGCTCTGGGTCGACGCGGCGACGGCGTTGACGGCGCAGGAGACGCTGCTGCTGCCCGAGTCGATTGCCGACGGACTCGCGCGCTCGGCACGGCTGGCGGCGGAG
>JAYTNX010000430.1:0-4602 GCA_043748075.1 Pseudomonadota bacterium | reverse complement strand
TTCTTCCCGGAGACCACACTGGAGGCGCGCTATACCCGCGCCGAGGGCGGTCGGCAGGTCGAGCTGCCGTTCGCCGATCTGTTGAACCCGGTCTACGGCTCGCTGAACCAGTTGCTCGCCGCCAGCGGTCGGCCGGCCGGGTTTCCGCAGATCGAGGACCGCGGCTTCAATCTGGTGCGCGAACGCGAGCAGGACACGCGGCTCACGATCCGCCAGGCGCTCTACTCACCGGCGATTCCCGCGGCGGTGCGCGGCCAGCGCGCGCTGCTCGAAGGCAGCGAATACGCGCGGCTGGCGTTGGCGCGCCGCCTCAAGCGGGACATCAGCGTGGGCTATCTCACCTGGCTGCAGGCGTCGAAGACCGTCGCGATCGTGGACTCGAGCCGAGCGCTGCTCGCCGAGAACCTGCGCGTCAACGACTCGCTGTTCCGCAACGGTAAGATCACGCAGGACCAGGTGCTGCGCGCGCGCGCAGAACTGCTTGCCGTCGACCAGCAGCTGCGCGAGGCGCAGAACGGCCAGGCGCAGGCTCGCAGCTACCTCAACTTCCTGTTGAACCGCGGCCTCGATGCGCCGCTCGAAGCCACCGAGCCCGACAGCGAGATCGCGCGCACGACCGACGACCTCGCAGTGCTGCGCAGCGCAGCGCTCGCGAACCGGCCTGAGCTCGCGCAGCTGGATCGCGCGGTCGCCGCCGCCGCCGCGCAGGCGGACATCGCGCGCGCGGCGCGCAAGCCGACGCTGTCGCTCGGTGCCGATGCGGGCATCCAGGGGGAAAAGTACGAATTCGGCAGCGGCCGCAACTTCAGCACGATCTCGCTGCTGCTGAACTGGACGCTCGGCGACGGCGGCCGACGCCGTGCCGACCTGCGCGCCGCGAACGCCAGCGAGCGTCGCGCCCGCGTTCAGCGCGACGAACTCGCGCAGCAGGTGCAGCTCGAAGTGCAGCAGGCGCTCGACCGCCTCGCGACCACCAGCGATTCGCTGCGCACCGCGCAGGCGCGCGCCGAGGCGGCTCAGGCGGGCTTCCGCATCGCCAGCCGCAAGCGGGATGAGGGTGCGATCAGCCAAGTCGAGTTCATCGACGCGCGCAATGCGCTCACCGGCGCCGAACTGAACCTGAACCTGACCCGTTTCCAGCTGCTCGGCCGCCAGGCCGAGCTCGACTACGCCACCGCCGCGGGCCCGCTGCCCGCCGACCTCGGAGTACCGCAGCCGTAAGGCGCGGATCGACACCATGAAACATTCCCGCACCATCGTCATCGCCGTCGCCCTGGTCGTCACGCTTGCAGGCTGCACGCAGGCAGAGTCGACGGTCGCCGAGAAGCCGACGCCGGTGCGCGTCGGCGTCGCCACTCGCGGACCCGCGACGCCGCCGATCGCGGCCACCGGCCAGGTGGCCAGCAAGGACGAGATGCGCCTCTCGTTCAAGCTCGGCGGCGTGATCCGCCGCATCGCCGTGCAGGAAGGCGACGAGGTCAAGCAGGGCCAGCGCCTCGCCGAAATCGAGCTCGCCGAAGTCGGCGCACAGGTGGAGCAGGCGCGCCAGCTCGAGGGCAAGGCACGGCGAGACCTGGAGCGCGGCGAGCGACTGCATGCCGACCAGGTGATCAGCCTCGAGCAACTGCAGGATCTGCGTACCCAATCGTCGGTGGCGCGTGCCGCATTGAACTCCGCGCAGTTCAACCTCGGATTCTCGACCATCGTCGCGCCGCGCGACGGCGTCGTGCTGCGCAAGCTGGTCGAGGAACGCGAACAGGTCGCGCCGGGCGCGCCCGTGCTGGTGCTCGGCAGCCGCGAAGGCGGCTACGTGGTGAAACTCGCGCTGGCCGACCGCGAGGTCGTGCAGCTCAAGCTGGGCGATCCGGCCGAGGTGCGCATGGACGCCTACCCCGGTCGGGTGCTGCCCGCCCAGGTGACCGAGATCTCGCGCGCCGCCGAAGAGCGCTCGGGGCTGTTCCCGGTCGAGGTGCGTCTCGAGCCATCACCACTCACGCTCGCCAGCGGCCTGGTGGCCAAAGTGGCGCTGTCGCCCTCGAGCTCGCGTGAAGGCTCGCTGACCTACGTATCGATCGCTGCGGTCGTCGAGGGCGACCGCGATCGTGCGAGCGTGTTCGTGCTGGCCAACGATCGCGCGAAGCGGCGCAACGTGCGGGTCGCGTTCATTGCCAACGACCAGGTGGCACTCTCCGAAGGCCTCGCCCCGGGCGAGACCATCGTCACCGACGGTGCGTTGTACCTGCAGGACGAGGAGCGCATCAGCGTCGTCCAGGATCCGGCCCAGGCGGTGGGCTCGGTAATGCTGCCCGACCTGTCGGACCTGCCCGACTTGCCGAATCCGTCCGCCAAGCCAGCCACGCCTTCCCTGGCGCCCGCCGCCGCACCCGCAGCGGCACGCCCCGCACGCCAGGGCTGAGGCAGCACCGCGATGTCGCTGCTGGAATTCCCGATTCGTCGCTACCAGTTCACGCTGGTCGCGTTCCTGATGCTGATCGCGATCGGCTGGTTCGCGTTCTCGACCATTCCGCGCGAGGAAGACCCCTCGTTCAAGCTCTCCGGCTTCCAGATCGCGGCAATCCTGCCGGGCGCCGATCCGAAGGATCTCGAGCGACTGGTCGCCAAGCCGATCGAGGATCGCCTCGCCGAGCTGGACGACGTGCGCAAGCTGGAGACCGTCATCACCGATGGCGTCTCGTTCACCGTGATCGAGTTCGAGGCTCGCACCGATCCCGAGAAGAAGTACGACGAGGTCACGCGCGAGATCAACGCGCTGCGGCCGACGCTGCCCACCGAGCTGCGCGAGCTGACGATCCGCAAGATCAGCCCGGCGCTCGTCAACATCGTGCAGTACGCGCTGGTTTCCGAGGACGCGCCCTACCGCGAGCTCGAAGACCAGGCGCGCAACCTGAAAGACACGCTGAAGTCGGTCCCCGGCATCCGCACCGCCGAGAGCTGGGCCTTCCCGCCGCGCGAACTGCGGGTCGAGCTCGACCTGAAGCGCATGTCCGAGCTCGGGCTCGTCGCCGGCCAGGTGATCCAGGCGGTGCAGAGCGAGAACGCCGACGTGCCGGCCGGCGTGATCGACATGGGTCCGCGCAGCTTCAGCCTCAAGACCTCCGGCACCTACGCCGACCTCGACCAGGTGCGCGACACCGTGGTCCGTTCGAGCGGCGGCCGCAGCGTGCGCATCCGCGACGTCGCCGAGGTGCGCTGGGACGAGGGCCAGTGGGGCCACATCGGCCGCTACAGCGGAAAGCGCGCCGTGTTCGTCAGCGCGAACATGAAGGAAGGCTTCAACATCCTGCAGGTGCGCCGCTCGCTCGATACGGCGGTCGGGCGCTTCGAGGGCGCGCTGCCGAAGCGCATTGCGCTCGAGCAGGGCTTCGACCAGTCGCGCAACGTCGCCACACGCCTCGATCGCCTGTATGTCGACTTCGGCATCGCGATCGCGCTGGTGATGCTGACCCTGCTGCCGCTCGGCTGGCGCGCCGCCGGCATCGTCATGGTGTCGATCCCGCTGTCGCTCGCCTTCGGCATCACGGTGCTGTACTTCCTCGGCTATTCGATGAACCAGCTGTCGATTGCCGGCTTCGTCGTGGCGCTCGGCCTGCTCGTCGACGACTCGATCGTGGCGGTCGAGAACATCGCCCGCCACCTGCGGATGGGCTACAGCCGCGTGCAGGCGGCGATCGCCGGCACTCAGCAGATCTTCGTCGCTGTGCTCGGCTGCACCGCAACGCTGATTTTCGCCTTCCTGCCGCTGATGGCGCTGCCGGGCAACGCCGGAAAGTTCATCCGCGTGCTGCCCGCCGCGGTGGTAGCGACCATCGTCGGCTCGCTGCTGATCGCGCTGTTCATCATCCCGTTCCTCGCCAGCCGCGTACTCGAGGAAAAGAGCGACGAACACGGCAATGCGTTCCTGCAGAAGGTGATGGGCGGCATCCACCGCTACTACCGTCCCGCGCTGCACTACTGTCTCGCGCGCCCGAAGGCCACCGTGTTCGCCGCCATCGGCGGCACCCTGGCACTGTCGGTGCTGCTGGTGCCGCTGATCGGCTCGAGTCTGTTCCCCAAGGCCGATTCGCCGCAGTTCCTGATCCAGATCGAAGCGCCGAACGGCACCAGCCTCGCCGAGACCGACCGCGCGCTGCGCTTCGTCGAGGCGCGCCTGGCGAAGATGCCGGAGGTGAAGTCCTGGTTCGCGAACCTCGGCCACGGCAACCCGCTGATCTACTACAACCAGCTGATGCGCAACGAGTCGCCGAACTACGCCGAGGTGTTCGCGATCCTCAACGGTTACGACACGCGGCGCACGCCGCAGCGCCTCGATGCGCTGCGCACCGAGCTCGACGCCTACCCGGCCGCCCGCATCAGCGTGAAGGAGTTCGTGAACGGGCCGCCGGTTACGGCGCCGATTGCAGTGCGCGTGGTCGGCGAAGACCTTGCCGTCATTGAACGCCTCGCCCGCCAGGTCGAGCGCGAGCTCGAGGCGACGCCCGGTACGCGCGACGTGCAGAACCCGTTGCGGGTCGCGCGCACCAACCTGCGCCTCGACGTCGACACGCAGAAGGCCGCGCTGCTCGGCGTGCCGACGGTCGAGTT
>JAYTNX010000429.1:0-1532 GCA_043748075.1 Pseudomonadota bacterium | reverse complement strand
CAGGCCCTGCCGGCCCGGTCTTGGTTCGACGCGTACTTCCGCGGTGTCGACGAGCACGACCTCGCCGCACGCGAGGCCGCCGTGCTGGCGCGCGCGGCGCAGGCGCACCTCGCCGTCGGCGCACGACGCCGCGCCGGCGAGGCCTGCCTCAGCGTCTTCAATCCCCGGCGCGAACTGCATGGCTTCGATTCGCCGTTCACGTTCGTCGCCGTCATCACCGACGACATGCCCTTCCTCGTGGATTCGCTCGGCATCGCGCTGGCCGCGCGTGGCGTTGCGGTGCGGCTGCTGATCCATCCGGTGCTCGAGGCCGAACGCGACCGCGCCGGGCGGCTGCGTGCGCTGCAGCTCGCACCACCGGGCGACGTCGCGGACGACGCCGCGATCGACACGAAAGCCACTGCGGGGCGCCCCACGCGGCGCGAATCCTGGCAACTCTACGAGGTGGACCGGCAGTACGAGCCGGACGCCATCCAGGCGCTCGAAGCGACGTTGCGCCGCACGCTCGCGGACGTGCGCGCCGCCGTCGAGGACTGGCAGCCGATGCGCCAACGCCTGCGCGAGCGCGTCACCCGGCTGCGCGCCGGCGCGCCGGCGCGCGCGCCGGCCGCAGAGACGCTCGAAGCCTGCCAGCTTCTCGACTGGATGGAGGGTGGGCATTTCGTGTTCCTCGGCTACCGACGCTACGCACTGCGGCGCGGGCGCTCGAGCGATCGCCTGGTGCCGGCACCCCGATCGGGCCTCGGCATCCTGCGCGCGCGGGCGGGCGACGCCCCCCTGCGGGCGACGGCGCTGCGCGGGCACATGCGTGAGGTTGCGCGATCGAGCGCCCCGCTGGTGATCTCGAAAGCCAATTCGCTGGCCACGGTGCACCGCGCGACCTACCTCGACTACGTTGCCGTCAAGGAGTTCGATGCGCGCGGCAACGCAGCGACCGAACATCGCTTCCTCGGCCTGTGGACCTCCACCGCTTATTTCGCGAGTCCGCAGGACATCCCGCTGTTGCGCCGCAAGGTTGACGCGGTGGTCGCGCACTTCGGCCTCGGCAACTCGAGCCACGACGGCAAGTCGGTGCGGGCGGTGCTCGAGACCTGGCCACGCGACGAGCTGTTCCAGTCGAGCGTGGCGGAACTGGTCGCATTCGTGCGCAGCGTCGTGAACCTCTATGAACGACGCAGCACGCGCCTGCTGCTGCGTCGCGATCCGTTCGGCCGGTTCTGGTCCTGCATGGTGTACGTGCCGCGCGACCGCTACACGACCGACGTGCGTCACCGCGTCGAGCGGATCCTGACGGCGGCGCTGCGCGGCCAGGACCTCGAATCGCAGGTGCAGATTTCCAGCTCCAATCACGCCCGGCTGCACATCGTGGTGCGCACCCCGGCGCAGGCGCCGCCGCCGCACGTGGACGTCGCCGCGATCGAGCGGCAAATCGCGCTCGCCGCCACCACCTGGGCGGACAGGCTGCGCACCGCGCTGGCAGGTGCGTTCGAGCCAGCGCAGGCCGCAGGACTTGCCGCCCGCTATGTGACGGC
>JAYTNX010000428.1:0-2888 GCA_043748075.1 Pseudomonadota bacterium | reverse complement strand
TCTGCGCATACGCGACCGCGGCCAGCTGCCAGACCGCCGGGTCGTCGCGCATCAGCGGAGTCGCGAGCAGCGGCTCCAGCAGCGCGATCGCCCGGGGCGCGTCGCGACGCGCCGGATCCCCGAACGCCAGCAGCGCGGCGGCGAGGTAGCGCGCGGCCCAGGGGTCGTCTTTGGTTCGGGCTGCCTCGAGCCAGCGCACGGCGCGGGCATAGCCGTCGTCCGTACCCTCGGCGAAAGCGAGCCTCCCCAGGGCCACCTGCGCCGTGGTCGTGCCCGTGAGTGCGGCTTCGCGGACCATGTCGAGACCGGCCGCGCGGTCGGTGATCAGGCAATCGCCGACCCCAACCACCGCGCAGTAGCCGCCCTGGAACCGCGCCGCGACGAACCCGCCGTCGAGGGCCTTGCGGCCGAACCCGAGCCAGTCGATTCCGGGGCGCAGTTCGGCGAACGAGTCGCCGAGCCGATACAGCACGTACTGGGCCGTCGGCGCGCCAGCCTCGGCTTGCTGCGTCAGGCGTTTCAGCGTTTCGCCGATTCCCTGGATGTCACGCGCGTCGAAGCCCTTGAATCCGTACTTCCAGCGCATCCGCGTCATCACGGGTGCGGCTTTTCCGCCGACGATCGCGGGCGTGTGCTTCAGGCCACGTATCGCATCGAGCGCATAGACGTCGAACTGGCCGGTCGGATAGGAATCGAAGATCCAGACGTCCTTGACGCGCCCGTCGACGTCGATCGTCAGTTCGGCTTCCACCCAGCCGATGTTGTCGCCACTGTGGGCCGAATCCGGAAACACACTGACGGGCTTGCCGAGCCGCGTCGGCCCATGGTTGTTCGACCAATAGTCGCGTGCCGGCAGCCGCGGCACCAGCGCCAGTGCCGCCGCTTTGCCCGCCATCGACACGCACTCCCGCGCCCGCGCGGTCACCTCGGGTTTCACCTGCGCGGCGATCTGCGCGATCAGCGGCTCGGCGTCGGCGATGCCGTAGTCCTGCGCGCAGAGCAGCCAGGCATACCCTTCGCGGACGTTGCGGGTGACGCCCTCGCCGTTCAGCAGCATCACCGCCAGGTTGTACTGCGCTTCGCCGTTGCCGATCCGGGCGAGCGCAAGGAAGCCGCGATGCGCCGCGGCGAAGTCGCGCTTCCCGTACGCCGCGGTGGCCGCCTCGAGGCTCTGGGCACGCGCGTTCGTGCCGCACAGCAGCAGCCCCGCAGCGATGAGCAGGCATTTCGACAGACGGGACGACATGGCGGCACCTCCACGGCACCAATCGGACCGGGCTTGCGCGGATTCTGCTCAGCCCCGGGGCACACCGTGCAGCGCGCAGACCCTGCGACCGACCGGTGGGCGGGCCTGCCCACGTCCCCCGTCTCGCCCGCTGCGCTTCCGCCGATCGGGGCTGGCAACCCCGCCGCAGTGACCGCTACGATCCAAGGCATGACAGTCCCTCTGCGCTTCGGTTACGTCGACGGCCGCCACGGCCAGATCCACTACCGCGCGCAGGGCGCCGGTCCGCCGGTATTGCTGCTGCACTGGGCGCCGTCGAACGGGCGGCAGTACGAGCACATCCAGCCGGCGCTGGCGGCGCACGGTTTCCGCGTGCTGGCGCTGGACCTGCCCGGCTACGGTCGCTCGCACAAGCACGCCGAAGGCTGGACCTGCGGGCAGATGGCGGCCGAACTCGCGGTGGCCTGCGACGCGCTCGCGATCGATCGCGGCTTCGCCGTCGGTGGGCATCTCTCCGCGGCCGTCGTGGCCGAGCTCGCGATCCTTCAGCCTGAACGCTGGCCGAAGATCGTGCTCGACGGGTCGCCGACGCTGACGCCCGAACAGATGGTCACGCTGATGAGCCATTTCGCCGGGCTGTCGCCGGTGTTCACGGCGGCGGGCGATCACAAGCGCTTCACCTGGGACATGACCGAGACCTTCCTCAGCGAATGGGACCCGGACTACCGCGCCACCCCGGAAACGATCGCCGTGCAGTACGGATACATGGCCGACTATCTGCAGATGGGCTATCCGGCGATCCGCGGCTATCTCGAGGCCGATGCGCCGAAAGGCGGGCTCGCGGTCTACCAGGCGATCGAACGCTGGCCGCTGATCCGCACCCGGGTGCTGGCGATGACGGCCGAGCGCGAGGCCTTGCGCGCGGGGCACGCCAAGGCCGTGTCCTTGCTGCACGATTGCCGCGAGCATGAATTCCCCGGCTCGCATCCGATCATGAACCCGGCGCGCGCCGGCGAGTTCGCGGCGGTGGTCGCCGAATTCCTGAAGGGAGACTGACATGGAACTGGACCCGCGCCTGAAGGCGACCTACGAACGCGACGGCATCGTCCACCTGCCCGGCGCGTTCGGCGACTGGGCCGACCAACTGCTGGCCGCGCTCGATCGCGTGATCGAGAAAGGCCAGGACCCGGCCTACCCGCTAGACCGCGAGTTCCGGGCCGCGCCGCAGAATCCGCTCAGCGTTTCGCAGGTGAAGGGCGGCGTGGTGATCGGCGGCACGATGGCGCTGAGCGTGGTCGCGCACGACGCCGTGTTCGAGGACTGGATCTACCACTCGCCTGCGGCGGAACTCGTCGGCAGGATCACCGGATCGCGCGTCGTGCGCTACTGGACCGACGCCTGCTTCATCAAGAATGGCGGCGCCGAGGACGGCACGCCCTGGCACAACGACTACTGCACCTGGCCGTTCGCCGGCGAGAAGCTGCCGATCCTGTGGATTGCGCTCAGCGACGTGGGGCCCGAGGACGCGCCGCTGGTGACGGTGCGCGGCTCGCACACCGACCCGTGGCGCTATTACTCGCCGATGTCGCCGCCGGGACTGCAGGCGAACGAGCAGTACCATCCGTGGGACGAGTTGCTGGCCAGGGCGACCTCACCGGACTCG
>JAYTNX010000427.1:0-2039 GCA_043748075.1 Pseudomonadota bacterium | reverse complement strand
CGCCACCGCCGCCGCTGTCGCCCTCTCGGCGCTGTGGTTGCCGTGGGCGGTCGCCGCAGTTCCCGCGTCACCCCGGTCACCCAAGGCACCCCCGGCACCCCCGGCACCGACGGTCGCCGCGCCGGCCACCGTACCGGCCGTTACCGATATCGAGCGTTTCGACGTCTACAAGACCTTTCGCACCGCGTTCGATGCGGCGAAGTTCACCGACGCGCTGCCGCTCGCGCAGCGGCTGGTCGCGCTGACCGAGCAGCAGTACGGCGCCGAAGACCGCCAGCTCGTCAACCCGCTGACGAATCTCGCCACGGTCTACTACCGACTCGGCGACTACGCGAACGCGGAAACCACGTACCTGCGCGCGCTGCGCGTGATCGAGGGCAAGCTCGCCGGCGCCGACCGGATGCTGATGCGCCCACTGATGGGTCTCGGCGAAACCTACCTCGCAACGAAACGTCATGCGGAGGGCGCCACGGCGCTGAAGCGCGCGGTGGACCTGTCGCGCAACCTCGACGGACTGTTCAACGTCGAGCAGCTCGATATTCTCGATCCGCTGATCGAGTGCTACGTCGCGCTCGACCGGCTGGCCGACGCCGAGAAGGAAAACCAGTATGGGTTCCGGGTCGCCGAATCGTCCTACGGTCGCAACGACCTGCGGATGCTGGAGCCGCTCGACCGGCTCGCGCGCTGGAACGAATTCGTCGGACGCTACACCACGGCGCGCGGCCTCCACGCGCGGGCGCTGCAGATTGCCGAGAACGGCGCGGGCCGCGGCAAGCCGCAGTCGGTGGCGGCGCTGCGCGGCCTCGCCCGAAGCTACTACCTGGAGTTCATCTACGGCCCGGAAGAGACCGAGCAGACGCCCGATCCGTTTGCGACCAGCAGCGCGTTGCCACAGATCGGCCAGAACGAGAACCGCCTGAATCCGGACGGCGAGCGCGCGCTGCGTTTTGCGCTCGAGGCGCTGGCCAAGGTCGAGCCTCCCGACCAGCACGCGCGCGGCGAGACGCTGGTCGAGCTCGGCGACTGGTACCTGATCGGCGGCGCTCCGGCCAAGGCGAACGAGGCCTACCGCGAGGGCTGGAACGAGCTGAACGCGGCCGGCAACGACGCGACCGCGATGCTGGCGACACCGCGCCGCCTGGCCTACCGGCCGCCGTCCGCGTCGATCTCGCGCGCGCGGCCGAGCGATCCAGGTAGTTTCGAGGAGCACTTCGTCGAAGTGCGCTTCAGGGTGCTGCCCGACGGCAAGGTGGTCGACGTCGAGACGGTCGGCACCGACGCGCCGGCCGCGATCGAGAAAGCGACGCTGTTCGCGGTACGCAAGGCGCGCTACGCGCCGCGTATCGAGAACGGCCAACCGGTGCTGACCGAGGGCGTGACGCTGCGGGAGCGCGTGCTGGTCAAGGCGCCTCAGGCGCCCGCACCGGCCCCTTAGCCATCACCCCTTAGCCATCACCCCGGAGCCATCCGCCCTTGACATCAGTTTGAGCGGCGCAAGGCGCGCTGCGGGCACGCCCGCCGCGATTCCCGCGTCACACTCAACCGGCCGGGGTCGCCGTGGCCGGCAGCGTGCCCGGCATCACGTCGGGCAACGTGGCCGGCGGCGGCGTGGGCCGCGTCGTGCCAGCACGGCCGCGGCGGGATTCGCGCACCGGCACCACCTCGATCGCCTGCAGGGTCGCGAGCGGCGCGATCTGGCTGCTGGCGGCCGCGACCAGCGGACGGCCGCTCGCCAGGTCCTTCGCGATCGGCTGGTCGGGGAACTGCGTCAGGAACTTGGCCGCGGCGTCGCGCATCGCCCCGCGCGTCGCGCGATCGAGCGGTTCGCTGCTGCTCATGCCGCTGGCGAGACTGTTGCCATAGCCGGTGAGCGTGTAGGCGTCGACCGGTTCGCCGGCGGGGGTGCGCAACAGGATGCGATAGCGGATCGTCACGGCAACGTAATCGCCGCCGGTCTCGCGCGCGGTCGCGAACGAGTACTGCTCGATGCGAGCTTCGAAGATGCCCTGCAGGCCCGCCGCACGGCGGGCGGCGTCGAC
>JAYTNX010000426.1:0-2075 GCA_043748075.1 Pseudomonadota bacterium | reverse complement strand
GTCGGCGAGCAGCTCCTCGAGTCGCAACCAATGGTTGTCGAGGCGCTGCAGCAGCCGGTCCGAGTGGCCCTGCATCGCCGGGTCGGATTCGGCATCGATCAAGGCGCGCCGCGCCGCGTCACGGTAGAGCTGCCGTTCGCGCTGCGTGACCTCCAGCGACTGGCCGGCCGCGGCGGCGATCGGCAGGCTCGCGGCCAACGACCGATTCAGTCCGTCGATGGTCTGGATGCGCAGCCGCGACGGGTTCGCATCGATGTCCCAGCCCAGGCGGCGCGAGCGCGCGAGTGCGGCGGCCGCAAGCCCGAGCGTCGTCGCCTCGAAGGCACTCTTGGTCCGGGCGTCGCGGCCGACCACTTCACAAGCGTGGAGCGCGCCGAGGATGCGGGCCCGCATTTCGGCCGCGGCCTTGCGCGTGAAAGTGACCGCCAGGATCTGCTCCGGCTGTTCCACTTCGGCCAGCAGTCGCAGGAAACGCTGCGTCAGCAGCGTGGTCTTGCCCGACCCTGCTGGCGCCTGCAGCAGCAGCGAGCGTGCCGGGTCGAGGGCGGCGGCCCGCGCCGCGGCGTCCGCCGTGGCGTCGCCCTCAGCCACCGGAAGGCCCGCCGACGCCCAGCTCCGAGCGCCGGCAGACCCCGCCCAGGTGGCAGCGCTGGCAGACGTCGACAATCGGCGCGACGCGCGCATCGCCCGCGAGGAAGTCGCGTGCGAGACGTTCGACCTGTTCGCGCCACTGGCGCGACAGCGGCGCCCAGTCGAACGTCGCCTTGACCTCGGGCAGCAGCGCATCGTCCTCGGCCATGCCGCTGAAAACCTTGCCACGCCGCACGAGATGCACGTGGGCCAGCGCCCCGATCGCTGCGGCCTGCTGGCCCTGCAGCGCCAGCGCATAGGTGAACAGCTGAACGGGCACGGCCCGCTCGCTGATCCAGTCGAGAGGTCGCGCTGCGCCGCTCTTGTAGTCGAGGACGGCGAGCCGACCGTCCTCGATCGCATCGACGCGATCGATCCGCAGACGCAGCGGCGCGCCGGCCACGACGGCGGCCATTTCCCACTCCCGACCGAGCACGCGAAACGGCGCGCGTGCCTGCTCGACCTGCAGCAGCGTCAGCACCACCTCGATGGCGCGGTCGCGTTCGCGCGCGATCGAGCGCGGGTCGATCGGCACCCGCCCGCGGCGTTCGAAGAGCGCCAACGCCGCGTCGGCTGCGCGCGCCACCCGCTCGCGTCGCGCGGACGACTCGAGAGCGGCCAACGCCGCCGAGTCCCCGATCCCGGCCCAGGTCAGCTCGAGCACGCGGTGCAGATACTCGCCGCGCTCCAGCACCGAGACTCCCGGCTGCGCCACGCGCAGCTCCTCCGCTCCCAGGCGGATCTCCGCATAGGCGCGAAATGGGCAGCGGTTCTGCAGGTCGAGCGCGCGCACGCCGCGCGGCAGCGTGCGGCCCGCCGGCCACGGTGCACCACTCGCGTCGCGCAGCGGCTCCAGCGCGGCCGGCGCGAGCGCCCTCAGCCGCTCCACCAGCGTCGGCATCGTCGGCGTCACCTCGTGCGGCGGCCAGGCCGAGAGCAGCGGACTCGGTGCGAGTTCGGTATCGTCGTCGCGCCCCGCCCACGATAGGCACAGCGCGTCGCTGCCCGCCCGCCAGGCCGCCATCGCGTTGCGCGCACGCTGCAGGCAGCCGGCAGGCAGGCTTGCAGGAATGCGCGCCCATCGCTGCAGCGACCATGGAATGTACGGGTCGAGCCGAGCCGGCGGCGGCCAGGTATCGGCCTGCAGACCGCAGACGCGGATGCCGTCGTAGCGCACTACCGGATCGTCGAGCGAAGCCGTGACCAGCACCGGGTAGTCGGCGCCCACCGGCGCGAATGTCTCGCGCCGCGCCATGGCAGCGAGCACGTCCACGGCTCGCTTGGCCAGGCAGGGCCCCAGCGTGGTGGCGAGGTCGGCGAACTGCTGCAGCAACGCATGCCAGCCCTCGAGCGCCTGCTGACCGGCGGTGTCGGCGATGCCGCCGCCCGGCCAGCCCAGCGCCTCCAGAACCTCCGCGAAGCTGACGGCCCAGCCGGCCGCATCC
>JAYTNX010000425.1:0-16197 GCA_043748075.1 Pseudomonadota bacterium | reverse complement strand
CCGGCGCGAGGCTCGAGGATCGGGAACGCTGCCTGGCCGCGGGAATGCAGGGATTCCTGACCAAGCCGCTGGTGCCCGCCGAACTGCGCGCCGTGCTCGGCGCCTGGGCGCCGCTGCCGGTCGCCGCAGCGACGCCACCAGCGGCCGCGCCCGCCATGGTCGCCAAAACTGTTGTGAGTTAGCTACATAGGGCGGTCTGCCGCCCGACCCCCGCTGCACCGCGGCCCCCGGTCTGGTACATTCGCCGCGCTTCAATTGAGGCGGGTCGCGCGCTTCTGGCGCGCGCCATCCACACATCCAAGGGGAATCCAGATGACACGGAATCGTTTGTTGCCTTTTGCCATCGGAGCGATGACCCTGCCTGCCGCGGCAATGGCCCAGACCCCTGCGAACGAGGGCGCGCGCGACACGGCGGTGCTCGAGGAAATCGTCGTGACCGCCGAGCGCCGCGAGGCCTCGCTGCAGACCGTGCCGGTCCCCGTCACGGCGCTGTCGGTCGAAGCGCTCGAAAATCGGCAGGTCTCCGAAGCTCGCGATCTCGCGCGCTACGCGCCGAGCCTGAAGATGTTCAACAACATCACCTCGCCGACCAACCTCTCGCCCAGCCTGCGCGGCTCGCTGCAGCAGGACGCGTCGCTGGTGGTCGCCGAATCGCCGTTCGGCATCTATGTCGACGACGTCTACATTGCCCGCCTCAACGGCAACAACATCACGCTCGCCGACATCGAGCGGGTCGAAGTGCTGCGCGGTCCGCAGGGCACGCTCTACGGACGCAACACCCTCGCCGGTGCGATCAAGTTCGTGTCGCGCACGCCCGGCGACAAGTCCTGGCTCGAGGCCGGCATCGGCGCCGGCAATTTCGACCAGTACAAGGCGACCTTCAGCGCGGGCGCGCCGCTCGGTGACAACGGCTGGGCGGGTTCGCTCTCGGGCCAGATCACCAACAAGGACAACCAGTTCTACAACCGCAACCCGTCGGTCGCGGCCGAGACCGGCCTGGAGCGCAACTGGGCCGTGCGCGGCAAGCTGCGCTATTCCGGCATCGACAATCTGGACGTGGTCGGCTCGGTGTCCTTCGCCGATGCCAAGAACGACGCCGCCCAGTTGATCCCGGCCAGCACGCCCCGCGTTGCCGCCAACCGCCAGTTCACCTCGGACGACCTCGTTCCGCAGTTCGGCACCTACGTGCTGAACACGCCGAACGTCGCGCGTTCACCGGCGCCGCTGACCTCGCTGCCGTCCGGCAGCACCAAGCAGACCATTGCCTCCGTCAACGTCAGCTACGATCTGGGCGCGGTGACGCTGCGTTCGATTACTGGCTACGTGAAGACCAAGGACGCGTTCAGCACCGACTTCAGCGGCAACGGGCTCGTCAACGGCGCGAACAATGCCGATGCGGACCAGCTCAGCGA
The DNA here is from genome assembly GCA_043748075.1 of Pseudomonadota bacterium. Lineage (GTDB taxonomy): Bacteria > Pseudomonadota > Gammaproteobacteria > Steroidobacterales > Steroidobacteraceae > UBA964. Next base: position 14,785 of record JAYTNX010000425.1, on the reverse strand, counting down.
GGAGCTGCAGCTGCTCGGCAAGGCGATGGAAGACAAGCTGAGCTACCTGGTCGGCGTCTACTACTTCCAGGAAGACGGCGACCAGACCTTCGCCTGGAACGCCTATGCACCGTTCCCGCCGTTCAACGCGTTCACCGCGATCCCGATCTCCACCAGCGTGATCAAGGCCGAAACGACCTCGTACTCGGCGTTCGCGCAGTTCGATTACAACTTCACCGATGCCCTGAAGGCGACGGCCGGCATCCGCTACACCAAGGACGACAAGGACTTCGGCCTCACTTTCCGCGGCTTCTATGCGCCGATCAACGGGGTCGTCGCGCTCAGCAACCAGTACACGGAAACCACCCCGCGCTTCGGCCTCGACTACAACGTCGCGGCCGGTGGCTCGGTGGACAGCCTGCTGCTGTACGCGTCCGCGGCCCGCGGATTCAAGTCCGGCGGCTACAACGGCATCGCGATCTACGGCTTCGGTGATGCGCTCAGCCCGTATTTCCCCGAGTCGAACTGGACGTATGAGGCGGGCGTGAAGACCGACCTGCTCGGCAACCGCCTGCGCATCAATGCGAACTACTACTACGCCAAGGTCGACGACCTCGCGCTGAACGCCACGGTGATCACGGGTGGGGCGGCCTCGTTCCCGGTGCAGAACGCCGGCAAGGCGACGATCCAGGGCCTGGAGCTCGAAATCACGGTGGTGCCGACCGACGGCCTGACGCTATTCCTCAGCGGCACGGCGCTGACGGACGGCGAGTACACCTCGCTGCGCACGGGCAGCGCGCCGGCGAATGCGCCGGCGAACTTTGGTGTCGTGGCCACGCCGCCGCAGCTGCCGGACTACTCGTTCAACCTCGGCTTCGACTACGGAATGGACCTGTCGTTCGGGCGGTTGACGTTCGGCGCGGACTGGTTCCAGACCGACGACTACATCACCTCGGCGACCAACGACTTCAAGGTCAAGGGTTACGGCGTCGGCAATGCGTTCGTCGGCGTCGGCATCGGCGACCACTGGGCCGTCAAGGCGACGGTGAAGAACTTCACCGATGACGACACGATCACCACCGGCAGCCGCGGCTTCCTCGGCGGCTTCATCCCGGTGCGGCCGCGCGAGTACATGCTGATGGTCAACTACTCGATGAACTGAGCGTCGTCGAATCCATCCGCCGCAATGCGACGCGGCGCGAGAACCGGGGCCCGGACGGCGACGTCCGGGCCCTTTTCATTCAGCGGGCTGGGACCTGCAGGAACATCATCCACGCCCCACCGCGGGCGCCACGAGGACTGCGGCCCCGCCGGCACCATCGGGGGCGGAACACGCACGCGCCACGTCGGCAGGAGGGTGCGGGGGCGTGCATGGGTCAGACAGGCCGGGGCATCGCCTCGAGTTCCCGCTGGGTCAGCTTGTAGAACGACAACGGAATCAAGGACAGGCCGAAATACAGGCAGGGCAGGAAGGCCGCGCAGTAGCGGATGCCGTCGATCGCTTCCTGCGTCTGCACCGGCGCCTTCGACTGGAAGCCGAACCAGGCATAGCCGAACAGCAGCAGCGAGGGCGCGAACGCGGAAGCGACCTTCTCCACGAAGCTGTACCAGCCCGAGAACACCCCCTCGCGGCGCATGCCGGTGCTGCGGTAGTCGTACTCGATCACGTCCGGCAGCATTGACTGCGCCATCAGGATCAGGCCCGCAGCCGCGAATCCCTTGATCGCGGCGCGCAGGCAGAACACCCACATCGGCTCGGCGGGGCTCGCGATCAACCAGGTCAGCGACGCCAGCGCGAACACCGCGACCGCCAGCGAGAACGTCTTCTGCTTCTCGATCCGCATCGACAGTTTTCGCCAGAATGGAATGGTCAGCACCTGGGCGATCGTGCTGACGACGAGGAAGATCACCATCCAGCTGCCCGGCTTGTCCTTGCCGAGCACGAACTTGATGATGAAGAAGCTCATCGCGGTGGAAGTGAACAGGCCGAACAGCTGCACGAACTTGACGGCCAGCAGCGCCATGAACGGCTTGTTGGCGAAGGCCGTGGCGAGCTGCGCGCCGAACGAGACGCTCTTGACGTCGCGCGGCCGCACCGGTGCCGAGGCGGTGCCGAAGAACGGCCAGGACATGAAGACAAAGGTCAGGAAACCGTACAGCAGACCCATCTTCGCGTAACCCTCGGCGCCCTCACCGAGCAGCTCCGCGACCTTCTGCGCCGAGGCGCCGATCAACGTGGCGATGCCGATGAAAGTGACGCGCCAGGACATCATCCGCGTGCGCTCTCCGTAGTCGTCGGCGAGTTCGGACGGCATCGCCATGTAGGGCACGTTGAAGATCGTGTAGCCGGTGCCGACCAGTGCCAGCGACAGCACGATCAGCACGTACGACTGCGCGACCGGCGTCAGCGCGGAACTGAAGAAGATCACCATCGCGATGCCGGAGACCAGGCCGCCGAGCAGCAGGTAGGGCCGGCGACGACCCCAGCGGGTCTCGGTGCGGTCCGAAAGCCAGCCCATCAGCGGGTTGCTGAAAATGTCCCAGAGTTTGGCGATGAACAGCAGCGTACCGGCGGTCGCGGCGGCCACCCCCATGACGGTGGTCAGGTACGCCGCCTGCAGCGCCGCGAAACTGTTGAGGAGGATGGACGCGCCGATCGTGCCGAGGCCCCAGCCGAGGTGCAGTTTCCAGTTCGGGTCCGCGAGCAGGGAGCCCGGTTGTGCCGCCGGGCCCATCGCGGGCTGCGCCGCCACGGTAGTCGCCATCTGCGTCGCCATGTTCACCGCCTCCTGGTTACCGCAACAGAACTACGGTAGCACCGGGTCGGTGCAGCCGTTTCGCTATCCGTCCGTTCGGGTTCACGCCGCGACCTGACGCGCCGCGGCATCGCCGGCGAGCCGGCCGAACGTGGTCGCGGTCAACAACCCGTTGCCCGCCATGTAGCCCCAGCTCGACGGGCCGGAAATGCCGCGCGCGGCGCCGCCCCCGGCGAACAGGTTCGGCAGCGCGGAGCCGTCGTCGCGCAGTACGCGACCCTGCGCGTCGACTGCGAGCCCGCCCTGGGTGTGGAACAGCGCACCGGTGACCTTGACGGCATGGTAGGGCGCCGTGAGCGGCGGCTTGCCGCCGAAGCGCCGGCCCCAGGCGTCGGGCTCGCCGCTGCGTACCAGGGATTCGACCTGCACCACCGTCGCTGCGAGGCCGGTCGGATCGATGCCGGCGAGGCGCGCCAGCTCTGCCACCGTCGGGGCGCTGAGGATCGCGCGCGCCTCGACGGCATCGCGATAGTCGTCGAACTCGAGCATCAGCTGGTGCAGCCGCGCATCGTAGATGTCCCAGGCCACGTGGCCCGGCTGCGCCACCACGTCCACCGCCTGCTCGGAATAGCCGCGCGCCTCGTTCGAGAAGCGCGCGCCGTGCATGTTGACCTGGAAGCCGCCTTCCATGATCAGCGGCCAGAGGATCGGGATGCCACGACCGGCCGCGAGCCCGCCGTGACCCTGGTAGGCGTGGATGTCGCGCACCGCCGCGCCGAGTGCGAGACCCCAACGGATCGCATCGCCCTTGTTGCCCGGGTGACCGAAAAACGTCGCGCCCTCGATGTCAGGGAGGTATTCGCGCACCATCGCATCGTTGCCGGCGAAACCGCAGCAGGCCAGTACCAGCGCGTCGCAGCCGATATCCTCGCAGCTGCCGTCGGGTCGGCGCAGCCGTGCGCCGCGCACCCGCCCGTCGGCCGGGTCTGCGAAAAGCTCGGTGACCTGCGCCTCGGTCAGCACATCGATCCCGCGTCGCTCGACCGCCGCGGCCAGCGCACCCATCAACTCCGAGCCGGTGCGGTTCGGTGAACCGTGCATGCGCATCACGCTGTGGCCGGGGTAGAGAAAACTGTCGACCAGCGACAGCGGCACCTGGTGATCGTCGATCAGCCACTCGATGGTGCGGGCCGACTCGCGCGCCAGCGCCAGCGCGATCGCCTCGTCGGTTTCGCCGTGGGTCTTTTTCATCACGTCGGCGGCGAACAGCTCGGGCGAGTCGACGATGCCCTTCGCGCGCTGCAGACGGGTGTTCGCCCCAGGAATCAGGCCGGTCGACATCGCCGTCGTGCCGAGCGCCGAGGCGTCGCGCTCCAACACCAGCACTTCGGCGCCGGCCTGGCTCGCGGCCAGCGCAGCCGTCAGGCCGCAACCGCCGGCGCCGACCACCAGCACCGGGACATGGGCGGAGAACTGCGCGGCGACGGGCGGCAGGATCGCCGCGGACGGTGGGGTGGGAACGGCGGACATCGGCCGCCAGAGTACCGGCCGATGCGCCGTCCTCTCAATCGGCCGGAACCGACGGTCCCGCCCCGCGAGACCCCCGGCCTGCGACCGCGACTGCACGGTGCTGGCAGGAGGCGCCGGCCGACCACCGCCCTTCTTGACACATACCAACCGGTTGGTATGTACTAGAGCCTATGCCCACTCGCCGGAAATTGCACCCTTCCAGAAAGCCCGCCCGCGGCGACGCGCGCACGGCGCTGCTGGATGCCGCGCTGACGCTGGTGCGCAGGCAGGGATGGGCCGCCACCAGCATCGACCAGCTTTGCGAGACGGTGGGCGTGACCAAGGGCGCGTTCTTCCATCACTTCGCATCGAAGGAAGCCCTCGGAATTGCGGCGGCGAAGCACTGGACCACCGTCACCTCGCCGCGCTTCGCACAGGCGGACTACCATCGCCACGCCGACCCGCTCGACCGCATCTTCGGTTACATCGATTTTCGTGCGGCGATCACCGGCGGTCCGCTCGAGAGCTTCACCTGCTTCGCCGGAACGACGGTGCAGGAAACATTTGCCACGGCCGACGCCCTTCGCGCTGCCGCGGGCGCCACGATCTTCGACCACGCTGAACTCCTGGCCGCGGACTTCCGCGCGGCGATTGCACTCCACCCCCCGAGCGTACGGTTGAGCGCGGAGGATCTTGCGGTGTATACGCAGACGGTGATCCAGGGCGGCTTCGTGGTGTCGAAGGCGAAGGGCGATCGCGCTCCGCTGCTGGACGCGCTCGGACACCTCAAACGTTACCTCGCACTTTTGTTCCGCCAACCCATGAACGAGGAGAGCGCGAATGCCAAGCCCCACAGGTAGCTTCATCTGATACGAGCTGATGACTCCGGATGCCACCGCGGCAGCGAGCTTCTACGGCGCCGTGGTCAACTGGGCCATTGCCGATCATGCGGATTCGTCGGGCGACATGGACTACCGCACCATCAGGCGAAGTGACGGCGGTTCTGCGGGCGGAGTGCTGCAGTTGAATGCAGACATGCTGAAGCATGGCGCGCGGCCGACGTGGATCAGCTACCTGCAGGTCGCGAACGTGGATGCTGCGGTCAGGAACATCGCAGCGGATGGCGGCAAGACGCTGATGAAGACGTCGCTGCCGGTGGGCGACATCGCGATGGTGACCGACCCGATGGGCTCGCCCTTCTACGTGATGAAGCCCATTCCGCCCGCGGGCAAGCCCGACGCGACCAGCGATGTGTTCGATACGATGGCCGCTCAGCACGTGCGCTGGAATGAACTCGTGAGCCCGGACCTCGCACGCGCGAAGACCTTCTATGCCAAGCATTTCGGCTTCGAGTTCAACGAAGTGATGCCGATGGGTCCGATGGGCGACTACTGCTTCATCGACCATGCCGGCATTCGCGTCGGCGCGATCATGCAGAAGCCCGCGCAGACTCCGACGGCCGCGTGGGTGTTCTATTTCGGCGTGCCCAACGTCGCGGCGGCGAAGCGAGCGATCGAAGCGGGCGGCGGCAAAATCACGAGTGGGCCCCATGAGGTGCCGGGCGGCGACTGGATCGTCACGGGCATCGATCCGCAGGGAGCGCCGTTCGGCGTCGTGGGGCCGCAAGGCCATTGACGAAACCTCGAGGAGAAGACTCATGACGAAATCCACTCCGAAGGCCACCATCTGCCTGTGGTACGACCACGACGCGGAAGACGCGGCACGCTTCTACGCGAAGACGTTTCCGGACAGCGCCATTCGCGGCACGCAACTGGCGCCTGGCAACTATCCCGACGGCAAGCAAGGCAGCGTGATCGTCGTCGAGTTCACGGTGCTCGGAATCCCGTGCATCGGACTCAACGGCGGTCCGCACTTCAAGCACAACGAAGCCTTCTCGTTCCAGGTGGGCACGGTCGACCAGGCCGAGACCGATCGCTACTGGAACGCGATCGTCGGCCATGGCGGCGAGGAGAGTCAGTGCGGCTGGTGCCGCGACAAGTGGGGCATTTCCTGGCAGATCACCCCCTTCGCGCTCACCGAGGCGATTGCCGATCCCGACCGGTCGGCGGCCAAGCGTGCGTTCGATGCCATGATGGGCATGAAGAAGATCGACGTCGCTGCGATCGAGAAGGCGCGCGCGGGAAGGTGACGTGGTGAGGTACCACGGCAGCGCATACCGCCCGGTCGGGCCGTCGCGGACGCGCTGGCGCCTGCTGGCGATGGCCGTCGGACTGGCCTTGCTGTCCGCCTGCGTGACGGCGCGCCCGGATCCAGTCGATCGCGACGGCGCCAGACGCGAACGGGTGCTAGTCACCGGCGCGACCGGCGGCACGGGACGGCGCGTCGTCGCCACATTGCTGCAGCGAGGCTACCGGGTGCGCGCGATCTCGCGCGACCCGTCGCGGGCCCGTGGCGTGCTCGGTCCCGACGTGGAGATTCTCCAGGCCGACCTGCGGGAGCGCGCCTCGCTGAATGCCGCGGTGCGAGGCATGTCACGAATCGTGTCCGCGGCCGGCGCCGGAACCCTCGACGAAGCCGATCCGAACGGTCCGCGGGCCGTGGATTTCGAGGGCCTGCGCAACCTGGTCGAGGCCGCGCGAGGCGCGAAGATCCGTCAAATCGTGCTGGTCTCGTCGCAGAACGTCACCGATCCTGATCGCTACGGCATGGTGCCGATGCGGCCATTGCTGAGGTGGAAAGCGCGCGGCGAAGACGCGCTGCGCTCGAGCGGCCTCGTCTACACCATCGTGCGGCCGGGACAATTGCTCGACGGCGACGGCGGCCGCGAGGCGTTGGCATTCGCGCAGGGCGACACCTTGAAGGGGCCAATGACCCGCGGCGACCTCGCGCGGGTTTGCGTGGAGGCGCTCGGCCGCGACGCCGCGTTCATGCGCACGTTCGAGGTCGCGAGCCGGAAGTTACCGAGCCAAAACGACTTCGATGCGCTGTTCGGCTCGCTGCATGCAAACTGAGGCCCGTAGCTCCATGGGCAGCAGACGTCGCTCGACGAGATGGAAGCCGAGCTGCCGCGGTTCGGCGAACACGCGGACCGAATCGCAGGCGACTTATTTAGAAGAGAATCTAGCGAGAACACTGTCGGATAACCAACCAGGATTCCGACTCGGCTCTAGATGGGCCACTTGACATACAAAAGGCATACAGCTATTTTCAGAAGCACTATGGCAATCCTGACTGTCCGGTTGAGCGAGGAAGAAGAGCGGCTGCTGACGCGAAGGTCGCGGAGCGCTGGTATGAAGAAAGCGAGTTTCGTGCGTAAGCTCATCCGCGAGCAGCCTTTCGACACGGCGGCGGATGTATTGGCCGATGCCACAAAACGCATGGGGGACGTGCGATTGCGGGTATCGCGTGGATGAGGTGTCGCTTGGATGAGGTGTCACTTGGATGAGGTATCGCTTGGATGAGGTATCGCTTGGATGAAAAGATGCCTGCTCGATTCATCCTTCGTCATCGATTTGCTGAATGAAATTGCGGATAGCGATGGGGAGGGCCCCGCGCTGAATTGGCTCAGGAAAAATTCTCGGGCGCAGCTATGGATCAGTCCTGTCACGCTGGCCGAAGTGCTGGAAGGCGCGCAAGACCCACAGGCTGTCAAGGCTTATCTGGGACGATACGGGTGGCAGGGCATTCACCGTGTACAGGCTGAAAAGTGTGCTTTGCGGCAGAGCCGCGTTGCCAATCGCATGGGCGAAAACGACGCCTGGCAGACGGCTACTGCCGAATGCATGAAGGCGATAGTGTTGGGTCACGACCGGGCCTTTGAGCGTCTCGGGGCCGGATACGAAGACCATCGAAGGATAGGAACGAAAACCGGGAAAGCGAAAAGGGATTGAGCGAGCGTAGAGACAGGCCCCGACGCTGCCCTTCAGCGTCACCGCAGCGCCGGCTGACATGTCGGTGCCCGCGCCGCACGAGGCTCCGGTCTCGGCGTGTTGCGGGCGCCAACCTCGATCCCGAACTGCCTATTCCGCGGCGAGCGGCGTAGTGACCGACCCACGTTGTTTCGGGTGACCGCCGACGCCCCGGTCGCGAGCCGCTCCCCCGCCTGGCCGAAGGCGGGCTACGCCTGGTACGTCGTGGCCATGCTCGTGCTGGCCTACTCGTTCGGCATTCTCGATCGGGCCGTCATCGGGCTGCTCGTGCAGCCGATCAAGGCCGATCTCGGCATCACGGACTCGCAGATCGGCCTGCTGCAGGGGCTCGCGTTCGCGATCTGCTACACCACGTTCGGGCTCGCATTCGGGCTCGTGACCGATCGCGCCAATCGGCGCTGGCTGATGGCTGCAGCCGTATTCGTCTGGAGCGCGTCGACCATCGCCTGTGGACTCGCGGGCAGCTTCACGACGCTGTTTCTCGCGCGCATCGGCGTGGGCCTGGGCGAAGCCTGCATCCTGCCCGTCGCCGGCTCGCTGATCGCCGACTACTTTCCGCGAATACAGCGGCCGAAGGCCTACGGCATCTTCCTGCTCGGCGGCACCCTGGGCACGACGGCCGGTTACCTGCTGGGGTCGATCGCCATTCTCATCGCCGACGATGTGCGCGCACTCGTGCCCGGCCTGCTCGGCGCCACGCAGGACTGGCAGATCACGTTCTTTCTCGCCGGGGCGCCCGGCATCTTCGTGGCCCTGCTCTTCCTGCTCACGGTGCGCGAGCCGCTGCGCCGCGAAACGGCGGTCAATGGCACGGGGCTCGCCCCGGGGCTCGTCGTGCGTCACCTCATCGAGCATCTGCGCGGCAACAAGCGCGCCTACGTCACGCTCCTGGGCGGCACGGTGCTCAACGTCACCTGCATCTACGCTCAAGTCTCCTGGCTCGCCACGCTGATCATTCGAGTGCATGGCTGGACCGCGGCGCAGACCGGCGCAGCCCTGGCGCTGATCTCACCGGTTGGCGCGACGAGCTCCCTCACTTTTGGCTGGGCGATCACCTGGCTCGCCCGACGCGGCCACAGCGATGCACCGGTGGTCGCCTCGTTGATGCACGCCGTTGCGCTGATGATCTTCGGGCCGCTGACGGTGCTGTCCTCCAGCCCGGCGATCGGACTCGCGCCCTACATCGCGTTCAACCTGTTTGCCAACTGGTCCGGGGCCGCCGCACTCGCCGGCCTCACGCAGGTCGCGCCCAATGAGCTGCGCGGGCAGGTCGTGGCGCTCTACACCCTGCTGACCGGTCTCGTATCGCTGACCTTCGGCGCCTTCACGGTCGGCTTTCTAAACGACAGCGTGTTCCTCGGCAACGACGGCATCCGCCCCAGCATGGCGACCGTGTTCGGCGTGTGCGGGCTGCTCTCCGTGCTGGTGCTCTCCACGGGACGACCCGCCTATCGGGCCGCGGTGCTTCGTGCCCGCGCGTGGGCTGAACCCGACTGATTCTCAGGTGCTCGGCTTCTTTAGTGACGTACTGATTGTCGGTGCTGGGCCCAGCGGCCTCGTACTCGCGCTGTGGCTCAACAAGCTGGGCGTCAACGTACGAATCATCGACAAGGCCCACGGTCCGGGCACCACGTCGCGGGCTCTGCTGGTCCATGCGCGCACGCTCGAGCTCTACGGGCAGCTCGAACTGGCCGAGGCCGTCGTGGCGGGCGGATACCAAGCCGATGTGATGAACCTGTGGGCCGGAGGCCAGCGCAGGGCGCGAGTGGAGATTGGTGCGATCGGCAAGGGGATAACGCCTTTTCCCTGGCTCGAGGTCTTCCCTCAGGACGAACACGAGAGATTGCTCGTCGACAGACTGGCTGCGGTCGGTATCGCGATTGAGCGAAACACGGAGCTGCTCGACTTCACCGATCTGGGCACGCATGTTTGCGCGCGTTTTCGCAATGCGCAGGGCAATGAAGAAACCTGCGAAGCGCTGTTCATCGCCGGATGTGACGGAGCGCGATCAGTCGTGCGACAGAGAATCCTCGGCGACTTTCCCGGCGGAACCTATCAGCAGATTTTCTATGTGGCTGACATCCGGGGCAGCGGCCCGGTGATGAACGGCGAGGTTCACATTGATATCGACGAGGCGGACTTCCTGCTGGTCTTTGGCATGGAGCGCGGCCAGCGGGTGAGGCTGGTCGGCGTCGTCAGCGGCGAGCGGGCGGAACACGCGGAGACGCTGACCTTTGATGACGTATCGAAGAAGGTGATCCGGAACCTGCAGCTGCAGATCGGCAAGGTGGATTGGTTTTCGACTTACCACGTGCATCACCGCGTGGCGACGCACTTTCGCAAGGGGCGCGCCTTCCTGGTGGGCGATGCCGGGCATCTCCACAGCCCGGTGGGCGGACAGGGGATGAACACCGGCATTGGTGATGCCATCAATCTGGCCTGGAAGCTGGCTGCGGTTGTGCAGGGCAAGGCCGGCGAGAGGTTGCTGGACAGCTACGAAGCCGAACGCCGGCCGTTCGCGCTGAGGCTGGTGAATACCACCGACCGGATGTTTACTCTCGCGACATCCCCCGGACGATTCGCGAAGTTCGTGCGCACCCGCCTCGTGCCGCGGGCAATGCCATTGATCGTGCGCCTATCGGCGGTGCAGCGATTGATGTTCCGCACCGTGTCCCAGACCATGATCAGCTACCGGAATGGCCCGCTGGGTTCCGGCAAGGCAGGGCGGGTTCACGGGGGCGACCGCTTGCCCTGGGCGCCCGCGGGCGGGCGAGACAACTTCGCCTCACTGAACACGATGCACTGGCAGGTACATGTCTACGGCAGGGCAACCCCTGAAGTAACCCAGTGGTGCATTTCGCACGATGTGCCACTGCAGGTCTTCGACTGGTCGCCCGAGCACGAGCAGGCGGGCCTGGCACCTGATGCTCTCTACCTGATCAGGCCGGACAGCTACGTGGCGCTGGCCGATCCATCAGGTTCAGCAAGCGAGCTGGAGCGTTTCTTCGCGACAAGGATCCGCTGGCGTGAAGGGGCGTGACGGTCACGTGGTGACCGCGGGAAAGCCAACGCGGCGCTAGGGATAGACGCCGCGTCGGCTCCGGCGGAACCCGTCCTACCGTGAGCGCTTATCCTTCAGCGCCTGCTTGATATCGCCGACGGCCCTCTGCGCCTTGCCTTCGACCTGCGTCGCGAGGCCCTTGGCCTGCTGCGAGCTGTTGCCCGTGAGCGAACCGGCCTTGCGCTGCAGTTTGCCCGCCGCATCCTTGGCGGCACCCTTGATCTGGTCCTTGTTCATCGCATGCTCCTCTCTGATTTGCTCGAGATCGTCGGAAAAATGCCGGGAACCGGCCTACTTGACGGCGATCTGGTTGTCGACGCGCGAAACTCCCGACACGCCGCGCGCCAGGTCGCCGGCCGCGGTACGCGCCGTCGAGTTGTTGACGAACCCGGCGAGCAGCACGACCGCATCACGTGTCTCGACGTTGATCTGGGTCGCCTTGGTCCGCTCGTCCTCGGCCAACGCGGTCTTGACCTTGGCGGTGAGCGCGCCGTCATCCACCTTTTCACCCGCGGTCAGGGTGTCGGCACCCTTGAGCTTGAGGTTGTTGTCGACGCCGACCACGCCGTTGACGCCCTTGGCGATCGCCACAGCGCGCTGGCGCATGTCGTTGTCGCGCACGAAGCCGTTCAGCTGCACGCGGCCCTTGAACACCTCGACGTCGATCTCGTGGGCCTTGGTCACCGGGTCGCCGATGAGGTCGGCCTTGATCTTGCCGGTGATGACGGTGTCGTCGATCTGTTCACCGGCCGACTTCTGCGTGCGCGTCGAGGCGCAGGCCACCATCGACAGCAGCGCAACGGCCGCGACCGCGAGCACACGAAAATTTCTGGGTTGTGTCGTCATTGGAATCTCCTGGACGGGAATACCGCCGGGTCACAGCGTGCCCCGGCGACCTTGCCGTCGGTGTCAGCCGATCGGCGGCCTGCGCGTAGGACGACGCCCCGAATGGGGCGGCGGCGATCGCTCAAGGGTTCGGGTCGGCGCCCCGCAATCGACCGGGATCCGGTCCGAGCACCCGCAAGGTCGCCTGCAGCCCTTCGCGCATAGGGCCCAACCAGGTCGAGGATCTCGTGATGGGTGAGCGGCGGCGCGTTCATCAGGCTGGCGACCGCAAGCCCTTCGGCAACAGCCGTCGTTCGACGACGTCGAACGCGAACTGCACCAGCAGTGCGAGCACCGCGGCAGGCACGGCGCCCTGCAGGATCAGGCCGACATCGTTGAGACGGATCCCAGTGACGATGGGCTCGCCGTAGCCGCCCGCGCCGATCAGCGCGCCGAGCGTGGCGGTGCCGACGTCGATCACCGCCGCGGTCTTGATTCCGGCGAGGATCGAGCGCGTCGCCAGCGGCAGTTCGATCCGGCGCAGCCGCGCGCCTGCCGGCAGCCCCAGCGCAGCGGCCGATTCGAGCAACGGACGCGGTAGGTCGGCGAGACCGGCACAGGTGTTGCGCACGATCGGCAGCAGCGCGTAGAGGAACAGGGCCGCGCAGGCCGGCGCGAAGCCGATGCCGAGCAGCGGGATCATGAACACGAGCAGCGCCAGCGCCGGGATCGTCTGCACCACGCCCGTCAGCGCGAGCACGACGCGCCCCAGCCGTGCCTGGCGCGCCGCGGCGACGCCCAGCGGCACGCCGACGAGGATCGCGGCCAGCAGCGACAGCCCGGTGAGCAACAGGTGCTGGCGGGTGTAGCGCCAGAACGCGTCGAGGCGGCCAGGTCCGGCGTCCTGCGTTGTCGCCGCCGGGTCGCCCGTCGCCGCGGTTTGGTCCCGCTTTGTGCCACCGGCGGCGCGCCCGGTGCTCGCGCGCAGGAACGCCCGCGCGACGGCGGACTCGGCCTGCCGGTCGATCCGCGCACGCGCATTCATCCGCGCCATGCCCGGCGTGTCGATCGCGCCCTCGAGCCCGGCAACGACCGGGCGCACCACCGCATCCACCGCCGCGCGCCACAGCAGTACCGCGCGATAATCGGGAAAGAACCGCTGCTCGTCCTCGAGCACCTGCAGATCGTACTGCGCGATCTCCGGATCGGTCGAGTACAGGTCGGTCAGGTCGAGCGCGCCCTCCGCAAGCGCGCGATACGCGATCTGGTGCTCGAGTCCGCGCACGTCACGCTGCGGCAAGTCGTAGCGGTCGCGCAGCGCCGGCCAGCCGTCGCTGCGTCGCATGAACTCGTTGCTGAAACCGAAACGCAGCGTGGCGTGGCGACGAAGGTCACCGATCGTTGCCAGTCGCCGTTCGCGCGCCACGGCGCGCCGCACCCCGAGCACGTAGGTGTTCTCGAAACCGAGCGGCCGCGACATCCGCAGCCCGCGCGGGGCCAGTGCCGCGCGGATCGCCTCGTCCGTCTCCAGCCCGAGCCCGGGCAGCAGCTCGCGCGCGATCGTGCCGGTGTATTCCGGATACACATCGATGTCGCCGCCGCGCAGCGCGTCCCAGAGGATGCGGCTGCCGCCGAGATCCTGGCGGTGCGACACCGTCGCGCCGGTCGCCCGCAGAGACTGCGTCACGATCTCGCCGAGGATCACCGACTCGGTGAACGCCTTGGAACCGACGACCAGCGGGCGCGCGCTGCTCGGCTCCGCTGCGGCGGCGCGGCTCGCGGGCGGGGCAAGCAGTGCGACTAGCGCGACCGCCGCAAATCGCGCGACCGGCCCGGTCTGCACCCGCTTCACCGGCCGGAGTCCTCGAGAATCTCGCGGGCGCCGCGCTGCGCCGTCAGGAAAGCCTGCGCAAAGCTGCCTTCGGGAGCCTGCAGCAGGGCGCGCAGCGGACCGCGCTGCTCGATCCGGCCGGCGCGCATCAGCACCACCTCGTCGACCAGCAGCGCGCACTCCGCAACGTCATGCGTGACCAACACCACCGTCTTGCGCAGCATCTGGAACAAGGCGCCGAGATCCTGCTGCAGCTCGCTGCGCACCATCGGGTCGAGCGCCCCGAGCGGCTCATCGAGCAACAGCAGCGGCGGATCCAGCATCAGCGCCCGCATCAGGCTGACGCGCTGCCGCTGCCCGCCGGAGATTTCATCGATGCCGCGAGTGGCGAAATCGGTGGGCAGCTTCACCAGCGACAGCAGCTCATCGAAGCGCCGAGCGATTCGCGAGTCATCCCAGCGCAGGTGACGCGCGACCAGCGTGACGTTGTCGCGCACATCCAGGTGCGGAAACAGCCCGCCTTCCTGGATGACGTAGCCGATGCGGTGCCGCACGGACTCCAGGTTCGTGTCGCCCAGGGCCTCACCGAACAGATGAATCGTGCCCTGGTCCGGCGCAACCAGCCCAATCGCCAGCCGCAGCACCGTCGACTTGCCGCAGCCGCTCGGGCCGAGCAGTGCAGTCGTGCGCGCCGGGGCGACCGCGAGGCTGAAGTCCTCGACCGCGGTCGCCGCGCCGAAGCGGCGCGTGACGCCGATGAATTCGAGGGGCGATGGGGAGGTCAAGACGGCCCCGCCTCAGCCGGTCACCTCGACGCCGCGCCAGAACGCGATCCGGCCACGCACGGTCTCGGCGGCGGCCTTGGGTTCCGGGAAGTCGTGATTGCCTTCCACCACCACCGTCGCCTCGCTCGCCGCAATCACCTTGCCCCGCC
>JAYTNX010000424.1:0-5679 GCA_043748075.1 Pseudomonadota bacterium | reverse complement strand
TCCCAGCCCGGACGCGGCGCGTCGTCACCCCAGTGGCGCAGGAAATTCTGCGCATCGCGCGGTTGGTAACCGCTCGCCTGCAGAAAGGCGCGGAACTGCAGGTTGGTGACCGGAAAGCGGTCCATGCAGAACGGCGCGAGCGACAGGCGCTGGCGATGGCTGCGCCGTGCGCTGTTCTCCCACGGGTACTGCAGGTCGAGCCCTTCCCAGGTGTAGCCCTCGATCTCGATGCCCTGGACGACGAACTCGAACTCGCCACCGGGAATGCGCACCATGCCGGCGGGGGCCTCCGCCATCGGCGCCGTACGCACGACGGGCAGCCGTTCCTGGCGCAGCGACTGCCACTTCGGGTCGAAGGACTGCAGCGGCTGCGCCGCGCGCTCGCACATCGACTGCAGGAACCGATCGAGGTCGGGTGGGATGGCGCTGCCGTTCACCGCCAGCACGGCGCCGAAGCCATGGCCCTCGAGCGGGAACTCCAGCACCGCCCGCCCGGCGTCGTTGCGCGGTTGCAGGCGCACGCCGCTCCAGACATCGAAGTAGCAGCAACCCTCGCGGTGCGGAACCGCGAGCTGCTCACCCACGACCGGGTACTCGTTGCGGTTGACGACGGTCCACAGCGCCATCGTCTCTCCCGGAAAACGACTGGCGAAGACGCCGCCCTGCAGCGTCCGTGCGTAAGGCGTCCAGTCCTGGCTGACCATCATCGGCGCGAACTGACGCTGGATGGCGGCCACGCGCCGCAGCGCCTCCGCATCGCGCGGCGTGAGACCGTTCCAGACACCCCAGACGTTCTCCCAGGCGACGTAACCGATGCCGTTGAAGAACGCGTGCTGCAGATCGTTGTTGCGCTCGCGGCTCCAGCGGTTCTCGATGTTGACCATGTGACGCGGCTCGATCCACTTCAGCTTCACCACGCAGGGCACGACGACGTCGGTCGGGATCTGCTTGGTCCAGCTCTGCAGGTTCCACGACAGAATGTGGTCGCCTGCCGTCTTCGTCGCCTCGGGCTGCAGCACCACCGGATGTCCGCGCGCGTCGCATACTTCGAACACTTTGTGGGGCAGCCCGCTGTAGGTGTCACCATTGATGCCGTCGGCACCGACCGCCTGCACCAGCTCGGCGATCGCATCCCAGTCGGCCTGCCCCGAGGCGCGCGTGCCGTGGTCCCAGGGCATCGTCGGCAGGAACACGCGCACGCCGCGCCGATGGAAATCGGCGATGGCGCCGCGCAAACCCTCCAGCCCGCCGGGCAGCGCCGCGGCCAGGTCGAACTGGTTGCGATCGTCGACGCCGATGTTCGGGTAGACGTACCAGATCAGCACACTGTCGGCGCCGCCATAGCGGCTGACCAGGTCGTCGAGATACCGGTCGACGGTGTAGCGCGCCGTGTCGGGATCGTAGAAGAATCGATCCTCGACCATCGTCAACGCGTGCACGAAATTGCGCTGCGCCCACTGGAACTCGGGACGCCGATAGTGTGCGCCGTCGTGTCCGAGCCGCACTCGGTGCTCCTGCCGCCACTCCTTCAGGCCGCGCAGCCAATCGTCCGTCGCGGCGTCGACGTCGATGGTCCATTGCCCGATCGAGGCGAAGGGCCAGCCCGGCGCCTGTCCGGGCGTCGGCAGGTACGGACCGACCAGGGCATGCGAGAACTTGTAGCGGGTCGTCGAGCGCAGCGGCGTCGCCGGGGAGACGCGCCGTTCGTTCATGGGATCCGTCATGGCTGCAGCAGGCTCGGGGTGCGGTGACGCATCCGCCTCATCATAGGTGGGGATGGCCGGCCGCGCACTCACGCGGCCGGGCCGCTAGAAGTCGATCCGGTACGTCAGCGACACCGAGCGTCCGCGGCCCGCGAAGTAGTTGCGGAAGAAGTCGATCTGCGAGAACGACAGGAAATAGAAATTGTCGGTGAGATTCTCGACGCCGAGGGAGAACGCCCCGTACTTCTCGGTCTCGTAGCGCGCGGTCAGATCCACCAGCGTGTAACCTTCGATGCTCTCCGCAGTGCTCGTGCCCTGGTTGATCCGGCGGCTCATGAGCTGCGTGGTGCCGAGCGTCAGCGCGCCGCGTTCGCTGAACCGCCACTCCGTCGTGACGGCGAGCTTGTCGGGGCTGATGTTGACCACCCCGATCGACACGTTCAACGGCCCGGTGGGATTGCCGGCCGCGGTCGTCTTGCCGCGGGTCTGCGAATAGATCGCGTTGACCTTCCAGGCGTCCGAGATCCGGAACTCGCCCGCGAATTCGAAGCCCTTGATCTCGACTGGCGCACGGTTCAGCACGAAGTCGCGGGTCACCGGATCGACGCTGAGCGCGGCGCCCAGATCGGAACTGGACTCGTAGTACGACGCGCTCGCGCTGCCGCGCTGGCCGCGCCAGCTGAAGCCGACCTCGGAGTTGTCGAACACGATGGCCTGCAGGTCCAGGATCGTGGCGACCGTCTTGCCCGGCACGTTGATGTTGCGCAGCGGAATGCCGACGTTCGGCAGCGTGAAGCCTTCGCTGTAGGACGCAAAGGCGGACCATGCATCGGAGACGCGCCAGACGAGACCGCCGTTCAGCAGCGTGTCCTTGTAGTCCAGCTTGCCGCCGCGCACGAAGGCGCGGTTGCGGAAGAAGGTGGTGGTGTAGTCGTCGACCGAGAGTTCGCCATCCTCGCGCCGGATACCGCCGTTGATCGTGACGGGGCCGAGGTCGTACGACAGCTGCGCGAACGGGCCGAGGCTGCTGTAATTCAGCGGCGGGACCCAGACACGATTGGTCAGCGCGAGACTCTGCTCCGTTTCGTCCTCGACCAGGTCGAGACCGGCCTGCAGCTCGAGGCCGGCCACGGCAAACAGGTCCGGGCGAGTCCAGGAGGTCCTGAGGCCACGCTTCTGCGACGCGATCTCGGACTGGTCCACGAGGGTGCCGAGCGGCGCAATCAACGGATCCTGGCGGTCGGCACCGTTGTCCGCCGGGAAGCGCATCGCCTGGTCGGCCTTGTAGAGATCGACCGTGAGATAACCGCCCCAGAGGTCGGCATTGCTGTAGCTGACGACGTACTGGCGGAAGTCGTTGAACTCGGTGCCGACCAGCCGGATGCCGCCGGTTCCGAGCGGAGCGCCCGGCACGGCGGTATCGGAAAGGCCCCGTGCACGATTGCCTTCCTGCCAGCTGTAGCCGCCCTTGCTGCGCAGCTTGAAGCGACTGAGCGACAGTTGCAGGCGTTGCCCTTCGTCGGCGCCGAAGTCCTTGCCCACCTTGAGGAAGAAGTTGTCCGACTTCGAGTCGGCGGCCGAACTGCTGGCGCTCAGGCCGATCCGCCGTCCGTTGCTGTCGTAGGTGATGCCACGATCGGTGAAGGACGCCGCGGCGAACAGGTCGAACGCCGCGCTCTTGTGCGTGACCGTGCCGGCTACCTTCCAGACTTCGCTGTCGCTCTCGAGCTGCGACGACAGTCGCGTGGTCACCGAAAACCGCGTGCCTTCCGCGCTCGGCTTCTTCGTCAGGTAGTTGATGATGCCGCCCGCCGCGCCGATGCCTTCGGTCGCTGACGGACCGTTGATGACTTCGATGCGGCCGACGACATCCATGTCGGTGAACGTGCCATTGCGACTGCCGTCGCGCAGCGGCGTGCTCTGCGGAATGCCGTCGAGCAGGCGCAGCGGTACCCGGCCGCGCAGCGTTTCGCCGAGCGTGTTGATCGCCTGGGAGGATTCGGAATAGCCCGGCACGGTGCGCGCGAGCACGGCCGTGGCATCTTCGGTCAGCGCCAGGGTCCGCAGGACTTCTTCGGGCGAGACCACGGTGATGGCGCCCGGAATCTGGTCGACCGCCTTGCCGGAGCGGGTTCCGGTGACGATGACTTCTTCGAGTCTGGAATCGTCGTTCGCGGCGCTTCGCCTGGTCTGACCGGAGCTGGTCTGACCCGAGCTGGCCTGACCCGACCCGGCCTGATCAGCGTAGGCAAGTCCGCCAGCCGCGACGAACGACAAGCAGCCGAGGGCTGCGCACCATGATCTGTTCATTGTTCCCCCTCATACAGGCGCTGAAACAGGACGCACTGTAGCCGCTACTCTAGGCCGGGCTGCGGCGAAAGGAAGCGAGTCGGAGTTGCTTCAGACGACAGCGTTTGTTGTGAGTTTGGCGCAACAGCTGGGCCGGTCGCGCGTAACCAGCGGAGACGAGTCGCGTTTCTGTACGCGTCGCAACGTGCGATATGATCCGCAGGATCCGCCCAGTGTTTTCTCCAGGATTGATCGATGGGAAGCCGGGAGGAGTGCGGAAGATCAGCAATACCTCGAAACCGAAGGAATACGCTGTGATGATTGCACTGCGCGTTGCCGTACTGGCGCTTCTTCTGTGCCCGCCCGGATTTGCTCGCGACCAGGACGCTTCCTCGCAAGTGATGGCGGCACTGGCCGATCCCGCGCGTCCCGTCGAGCACCGCGCGCGTGACACGGCGCGCCAACCCGAGAAGCTGATCCGCTTCGCTGGGATCAAGTCGGGCGACACCGTCGTCGATTTCGTGATGGGCGCGGGCTATTGGACGCACATCCTCGCCTCCGTCGTGGGGCCGAAGGGCGTGGTGTACGCCTTTCAGCCGCTCGAATTCATCGGTTTTCGTGCCGCCTATGGCACCGAGCAGGATGCCGTCGCGAAGGTTCGTAGCAATGTGCGGCCTGTGCGGAGCGCCTTCGGGTCGCCGGATATCGCGGGACCCGTCGATGCCATCATCACGGTGCAGAATTATCACGACCTGCATCTGAAGCCATTTCCGGCCGAAACGGCAGCGAAGGCGACGGCTAAGCTGTTCGCCATGCTCAAGCCCGGTGGCACGCTCGTGGTGGTCGATCATGTGGCCGGGCCTGGATCAGGACTCGCGGCGGCGGATACGCTGCACCGCATCGATCCGGCGATCGTGCGTCAGGAACTCGAAGCCTCAGGCTTCCGCTTCGAGGGTGAACTCGAGGCCTGGCGGAACGCGGCCGATCCTCACACCACCAATGTTTTTGATCCGGCGATTCGCGGCAAGACGGACCAGTTCGCGTATCGCTTCCGAAAGCCGAAGTAACCGGTCCCGATGCCGTGAAGGTTTGTCGAAATGCCTAGGCACTCGGCAGCACGCCGGCCTCCTGCATGCTCTCCTGCAACAACGCGTTGACCAGGCGCAGGCGCACCGAGGCGCGAGACCAGATCATACCGATGCGGCGCGGATTCGACGGTTCCGGCAAGGCCAGGCGCGCCAGCCGCAGGCCCTCGGGCCAGGGCTTCGCCCAGTCCGGCACCAGCGAGACGCCCAGGCCCCGGTCCACCATCACGGCAATGGCGTTCAGCGCGTTCAACTCCAGCCGCTCGCGCGGCGCGATGCCGACCCTGCGCAGGTATTCGTCGGCTTCGCGACCGCCCCACTGGGTGCGGTCGTAGCGAATCAGGGGCTGCTCGCGTAGCAGACGATGCGGTTCCTGGTCGGCCAGATGCGTCGGGACGAGCAAGATCAGCGGCTCTTCCCGCAGCAGCTGCCAGTCGCAGGTCTTCGGCAGCGCGTACGGCGCCTTGAGCACGAAAGCCGCATCCAGATCGCCGTTTTCGATGGCGCCATACAACGCCGCCGAATAGCCGGGCTGGATGTAGACGTTGATCTGCGGAAACTTGTCGATCATCCGCGCAATCACGCCGGGGAGCAGGCCGGCG
>JAYTNX010000423.1:0-2386 GCA_043748075.1 Pseudomonadota bacterium | reverse complement strand
GCCGCGCAGCACTATTCGCCGTCGACCGCCGTCGCCGTCGTGCCCTCGACCCTGCTCGAGTCGCGCATCGACACGCTGCTGCGCGACGCGCGTCGCGTCGCGGTGCTGGCTCAGCGTCCACCGCGCAAAGCGCAGTCCGGTGTCACCTGGATCAATGTGGGTCGGCGTCTCGATGTCTATCAGCGCGACCTCTATGCCAACCTGCGTTCGCTCGACAAGGCCGGCGCCGACCTGATCCTCGTGGAAGAGGTGCCGCAGAAGCCGGAGTGGGCGGCGGTGCGGGACCGGCTCGCGCGCTGCGCCGGCAACCCGCGCTGAGTCGCCGCGCGCGCGTTCTGCTGCGCGCGTCGCGTTTTTTTCCTATCCTTGTCGTTTCACCCTCAGGAAGCGCCGCCGATGGCCGATGGAACCCGACCGAGCCGCGCGCGGCGCACCCCGACCCGTGCGTCCCGGGAGGCCGCGCCGCGCGGCACGATCGATCCGTTCTCGCGTCGCGAAATCAAGCGGCTGGTCGCGCAGTTCGGTTCGCCATTGCTGATCGTTGACTGCGAGCGGGTGCGCCGCCAATACGAGCTGCTGCGTCGCGCCTTGCCGCGGGTCGACCTTCACTATGCGCTCAAGCCGCTGCCGCACCCGGCGGTGGTGCGCACCATCGTCGAGGCCGGCGGCTGGCTGGATCTGGCCACCACCGGCGAGGTGGAACTGGTGGCGAAGATGGGTGTCGACCCGCGTCGCTGCATCCACACGCACCCGATCAAGCGCGACCTCGACATCCGCAGCGCGCTGGCACGCGGCGTGCGGGTATTCGTCGCCGACAACCCCGACGAGGTGCAGAAGTTCGCGCCCTATACCGACCAGGCCGAGCTGCTGCTGCGAGTCTCGTTCCGCAACCCCGGCGCGGTCTGCGACCTGTCGCGCAAGTTCGGCTGCGATCCGGAAGACCTGCTGGGGCTGGCGCGGCTCGCGCGCAGGGTCGGTGTGACGGTGCGCGGCCTGTCGTTCCATGTCGGCTCGCAGGCGGCGGATCCGGGCAAGCACGTCGAGGCGATCGAGGCCTGCGCGGCGCTGATCGCCGCGGCGCGTCGCGAGAAGCTCGGCGTGTTCGACACCCTCGACATCGGCGGCGGCTTCCCGATCGACTACGGCCAGCGCGCGACGCCGATCCAGGCCTTCTGTGCGCCCATTCGCGCCGCGCTGGCGAAGCTGCCGCGCCGCATCCGGGTGATCGCGGAACCGGGGCGCTTCATCGTCGGCCCGTCGGCCATTGGCGTGGCCTCGGTGATGGGCCGCGCCCGGCGCGAGGGGCACTGGTGGTACTACCTCGACGACGGCCTATACGGTTCCTACAGCGGACAGCTGTTCGACCACGCGCGCTATCCGGTCGAGGCCCTGGTGCCGGACGGCGAGCGGCTGCCGTCGGTGCTGGCGGGCCCGACCTGCGACAGCATCGACGTGATCGCCGAAAACCTGATGCTGCCGGAGCTCGAGCCGGGTGACCTGATCGTCGGACGCGCCATGGGCGCCTACACCTGGGCCAGCGCCTCCGAATTCAACTTCTTCCCCAGGGCGACGGTCGTTTCCGTCAACCTGGCGCCCGGCGATGCCGGTTCCGTGATGGCCATCGAGCGATGAGCAGCCAGGGGGCCTTTGGGGCTTGTCCCTCGGGGCGGCCTCTGGGACGATCCGGGGCATGACGCTCCGGGTCCGGCAAGTGGGTCTCTCGCGACGGCGGTTCCTGGGGGCCTCGGCCACCAGTGCGCTGGCGGTAGCGCTGGGGCTGCCGGCCGCCCATGCCGACGATCTGCCGACCCCGGCCCGCTGGATCGAGCTGTTCAACACGCATACCTCCGACACCCTGCGAGTGGTCTATCGCTCGGCGACCGGCTTCGTGCCTGCAGCACTCGAGCGTCTGCAGTGGGTGCTGCGCGACCACCGCGCCAACGAATCCGCGCCGATCGATCCGCAGCTGTTCGACCAGCTCCACGCATTCGCGGCGACCGCGGGCGTGGAGCCACGCTACCAGATCATCTCGGGCTACCGTTCGCCGCACACCAACGCGGCGCTGGCCGCCGCGGGGCGCGGCGTCGCCCGGCAGAGCCTGCACATGCAGGGCCGGGCCGTCGACGTGCGCCTGCAGGGCGTGCCCTGCGACGTGCTGCGCGACGCTGCGCTGGCCGCCGCCTGCGGCGGTGTCGGCTACTACCCCGCTTCCGACTTCGTCCATCTCGACACGGGTCGCGTTCGCGCCTGGTCGGGCTGAGCTGCCATTCGGCGGACTTCGTCGCCGGGGCGAGTGCCGCCCGGGGCGTCGTCATCGTCGTGGACGTGTTTCGTGCCCGTCGGTCGCACCCTGGTCCACACGACCCATGCCGGCACGCAGGGCCTG
>JAYTNX010000422.1:0-2719 GCA_043748075.1 Pseudomonadota bacterium | reverse complement strand
GACAACACGCACCACATGATCGAGGCCTGCTTCAAGGGCGTCGGTCGCGCGCTGCGTGGCGCGTTCCGGCGCGAGAGCGACGACCTGCCCAGCACCAAGGGCGTGCTGTGACTCGCCTGCAGGCGGCGCGCGGCCGATGAGTGACGACGTCGTCATCATCGACTCCGGCGGCGCCAACCTTGCGTCGCTGCAGTTCGCGCTCGAGCGCCTCGGCGCGCGATCGCGGGTCAGCGCCGATGCGGCGGTCATCGCGGCGGCGCCACGCGTGATTTTACCGGGCGTCGGTTCGGCGGGCGACGCGATGCAACGCCTGCGTGCCGCCGGCATCGATCGCGTGTTGCCCGCCCTGCGCCAGCCGGTGCTCGGCATCTGCCTCGGCATGCAGCTGCTGTTCGATCGGTCCGCGGAAGGGCCGAGCGACACGCTCGGCGTGCTGGCCGGGGATGTCGCCCGGCTGGCGGCGGCGCCCGGGCGACCGGTGCCGCACATGGGCTGGAATACGCTCGACGCGCTGCGCAGTGATCCACTGCTCGAGGGCCTGGCACCCGGTGCGCATTTCTACTTCGTCCACAGCTTCGCGGCGCGCCCGTCCGAAACGACGATCGCCACGGCGGACTACGGCGGCGCGATGGTCGCCGTCGCGGGCCGCGACAACTTCCGCGGCGTGCAATTCCATCCCGAACGCTCCGGCGCTGCGGGCGCGACGCTGCTGGCCAATTTCCTGAGGTTCGACCGATGCTGCTGATTCCTTCGATCGATCTGCGCGGCGGACATTGCGTGCGCCTGCTGCGCGGCGACTTCGCCGCCGAGACCCGTTATGACCTCGAACCGCACGAGCTGCTCGGGCGCTATCGCGCGCTCGGGGCGAGCTGGCTGCACGTCGTCGACCTGGACGGCGCCCGCGACGGGCAGCTCGCCAACCGTGCGCTGCTGCTGGGGCTCGCCAGCCAGCGCGCGGTCAACCTGCAGGTCGGCGGCGGCGTGCGTTCGCTGGCGGTGGTCGACGACCTGCTGCGCCATGGTATCGACCGCGTGGTCGTGGGCAGCGCCGCGGTCGAGGCGGCGGTGGCGGTGGCCGAGTGGATCGCGCAGTTCGGCCCGGAGCGGGTCTGCCTCGCCTTCGATGTGCGCGCCGATGCCGCGGGTACGCCGCGGGTGCAGACGCGCGGCTGGACGCGCGCCACCGGGCTTTCCCTGTGGGACGCGGTTGCGGGCTTCACGTCGGTCGGTCTGCGGCACGTGCTGTGCACGGACGTCGACCGCGACGGAGCGATGGGCGGCCCGTCGGTGGCGCTGTATGCGGAAGCCGTGCGGCGGTTCCCGGACATTCGCTGGCAGGCTTCCGGTGGGGTGCGCGACGCCGCGGACCTCGCGGCGCTGCGCGCGACCGGCGCCGCGGCGGCCATCAGCGGCAAGGCGCTGCTGGAGGAGCGCATCGCGGCCGACGACCTGCGGGCGTATCTCGCAGGCTGACATGCTCGCGCGCCGCATCATCCCCTGTCTCGACGTGCGTGACGGCCAGGTCGTCAAGGGCGTACGCTTCCGCGACCATCGCGTCGTCGGCGACATCCTCGAGCTCGCGACGCGCTACCGCGACGAGGGCGCCGACGAACTGGTGTTCTACGACATCACTGCGAGCCCCGAGGGGCGCTCGGTCGACCGGGCCTGGGTCGCGCGGGTCGCGCGGGTATTGGACATCCCGTTCTGCGTCGCGGGCGGCATCCGCTCGGTCGCAGACGCCGAGGCGGTGTTGAACGCGGGCGCGGAGAAGATCTCGGTCAACTCGCCGGCGCTCGCCGATCCGTCGCTGATCGACCGGCTCGCGGCGCGCTTCGGCGCGCAATGCGTGGTCGCCGGCATCGACAGCGAGACGACGCCCGACGGCTATCGTGTCTACCAGTTCACCGGCGATCCGGATCGCTCTCGCGATTCGGGCCGTGCGACGCTGGACTGGGTGCGCGAGGTGCAGCAGCGCGGCGCCGGCGAGATCGTGCTCAACTGCATGTCGAGCGACGGCGTTCGGCGCGGCTACGACCTCGTCCAGCTCGCCACGGTGCGCGCGATCTGCCAGGTGCCGCTGGTCGCCTCCGGCGGGGCCGGCGAGCCTGCGCATTTCGAGCAGGCCTTTCGTGTCGCCGGGGTCGATGCGGCGCTGGCGGCGAGCGTATTCCACGGCGGCTCGATCACGATTCCGGACCTCAAGCGCACGCTGCGCGAGGCGGGTATCGAAGTGCGG
Source organism: Pseudomonadota bacterium (assembly GCA_043748075.1). GTDB lineage: Bacteria > Pseudomonadota > Gammaproteobacteria > Steroidobacterales > Steroidobacteraceae > UBA964. The sequence goes on along the minus strand of JAYTNX010000422.1, from coordinate 483 downwards.
CCCTGATCCGGTGGCGAGCGACGCCCAAACCTGAGAGTCGTCTTGCCATGAGCCTGAGCCTGCATGAATACCACTCCGTCATGAACCTCATCCCATCATGAAAATCACGGAAGACTCGGTCGATACCCTCGACTTTTCCAGGAGTGCCGGCCTGCTGCCCGCCATCGTGCAGCACGCCGACACCGGCGCGGTGCTGATGCTCGGCTACATGAATGCCGACGCGGTGCACGAAACCCTGCGGCGCGGCCGCGTCGTGTTCTGGAGCCGCAGCAAGGGGCGCCTGTGGGAAAAGGGGGAGACCTCCGGAAACATACTCGAGGTCGTCGATTCCGCGATCGACTGCGACCGCGACAGCCTGCTGTGGCTGGCGCGTCCGGCCGGGCCGGTCTGCCACCGGCAGACGGCAACCTGCTTTGGCGACGAACGACGCAGCGGCGCCGAGTCGCTGGCCTTCCTGGGCGAGCTGGAGCGGGTCATCGAGCG
>JAYTNX010000421.1:0-1701 GCA_043748075.1 Pseudomonadota bacterium | reverse complement strand
CCGCCGATCTCGGCGAGCTGCTCGCGCGCCAGTGCCAGCGAGCGGTCGACCCAGGTGCCGGCGTCGGCGTCGTAGTCGACGTCGCATTCCTGCAGCGGCGCGAGCCGTCGCGCACCGAGCGCGGCGAGCCGGGTGTCGATCTGGCGGCCGGTCTCGCAGAACTTCGGGTAGCTCGAGTCGCCGAGCGCGAGCACCGCGAACCCGAGGCGCTCCAGGCGCGGCGCGCGCCGGCCGACGAGGAGGTCGATCAGCGCGCGCGCGTCATCCGGCGGATCGCCGTCGCCATGGGTGCTGGCGACCAGGAACAGCAGCCGTTCACTCGCCAGCTCCCGCGGCGCGAAATCCGCCGCGCTGACCAGGCGAACGGCGAGGCCGGAGGCCTCGGCGCCGCGTGCGAATTTCTCGGCGACGCGCCGGCCGTTGCCGGTCTGCGAGGCATAAAGGATCGTGGCCCGGACCGCAGCCTCGCCGCGCGAGTCGGCAACGGACGTGAGCGCCGTCGCGCCGTGCGGCATCAGGGCGCCACCGCCCGCGCGCGCGCGCGACAGGCCGGCAAGGTAACCGGAGGCCCAGCTCAGGGCGATCGGGTCGAGGCCCGCGGCCAGCGTTTCGATCGCCGCCTGATGCGCAGCGTCCAGGATCGGGGCGGGCAGGGTCGCGTTCATGAGACCAGCCTACGCAGCGCGTTTCCGCGCTGAAGGAACGTTTCGTTATATGCGGATAACTCGTCGGTCATTTGGGCCGGTCATTTGGGCCGGTCATTTGGGCCGGCCAAGCGGCCGGTAATAACCGCGGCGTCGGTCCTGAGTCAGGTTTGTTCTTGGACGCCTGCCGAGCCCGAACGCCACAGTTGACACAAGCCCAGGGAGCCTTCGCCATGCCACTCGATTTCGACCCCGCCTCGCACCCGTCCTTCCGGGTTCCGGCCAAGGTCGTGCCGTTTCCCCACCCGCAGCCGGCCAGCAACGCGCGTCAGGCGATGCCGCGCAGCCTGCGGGCACTCGAGGCCGAGGCGATCCATGTCTTTCGCGAAGTCGCCGCGGAGTTCGAGCGGCCGGTGCTGCTGTATTCCATCGGCAAGGATTCCTCGGTGCTGCTGCATCTGGCGCGCAAGGCATTTGCCCCCGCGGCGCTGCCGTTTCCCCTGTTGCACATCGAGAGCGGCTGGGATTTCCGCGAGGTGCTCGAGTTCCGCGACCACACGGCCCGCGAGTTCGGGCTCGACCTGCGGGTGCATTTCAACGAACAGGCGCGGCGCGACGGCGTCACGCCGTTCACCCACGGCAGCAGCTATGCCGACCTGATGCTGACCACGGCCCTGAAGCAGGGCCTCGATCGCTGGAACTTCGATGCCGCGTTCGGCGGTGGTCGCCGGGACGAGGAGAAGTCGCGTGCGAAGGAACGCATCCTGTCGTTCCGCGACACCCAGCACCGTTGGGATCCGCGCAACCAGCGTCCCGAGCTGTGGAGGCACTACAACGGCCGCATCCAGCGTGGCCAGCGAGTGCGCGCCTTCCCGCTGTCGAACTGGACCGAGGCGGACATCTGGTCCTACATCCATCTCGAGAGCATTCCCCTGGTGCCGCTGTATTTCGCCAAGCCGCGGCCGGTCGTGCAGCGCGAGGGCGCGCTGATCGTCGTCGACGACGCGCGCCTGCCGCTGCGCGCCGGCGAGGTGCCGCGGCTCGAGCGCGTACGCTT
>JAYTNX010000420.1:0-6826 GCA_043748075.1 Pseudomonadota bacterium | reverse complement strand
GCCGTGCTCGGTGCCGTGCTGTTCAACATCCGCAGCGGGCTCGGCAGGGCGGAGCTCACCCGCGGCGATGCGCCTCGCGCGGTTCCGAGGTGAGTCAGGCTGCCGCCGCCGCCCGCGATCGCCTGACGCGAAATTTCCTGCTCGCGCTACTGGCGGTGCTGCTGCTGGGCGCGGCGTTCGGCTGGCGTGCGCACCCAGCGCGCCCTCGAGTCGCAGGTCGAGCGCAGCCAGCATTTGGACGTGCTGGCGCGCCTCACGGGCGGTGTCGCCCACGATTTCAACAACCTGATGACGGTGGTCTGCCAGGCGATGCACCTGCTACGCCTGCAGCCCGGCGTGCGCGGAGCCCCCGCCGCGCTCGAACTGGTCCACGAGGCCGAGGACGCGGCGCGCGTCGGCGGGCGGATCACGCAACAGCTGCTCGCGTTCGCGCGCCAGCAGCCGATGCGGCCGGAGGTGGTTCGACTGCAGGAGTTCTGCGAGCAGCACCGCGCGCTGTTCGAGCGCAGTCTCGGCGAAAGCATGCGCCTCACGATCGACCTGCCGCGGCACGAATCGCTGGCGATCCGCGTCGACCGTGGGCAACTGACGACGGCGGTGATGAACCTGCTGGTCAATTCGCGCGATGCCTCCGACGGTCGCGGCGAGGTGACCCTGAAGGGGGAATCGATCGAGATCGTCGGGCGCGACTTCGACTGGCCCCGGCTTGCGAGCGGTAGGCAGGTGGCACTCAGTGTGACGGATCGGGGCTGCGGCATGACGCCCGAGGTGCTGCGCGAAGCCGTCACGCCGTTCTTCACGACGCGCCCCGATCGAGGCGGCACCGGGCTGGGGCTGAGCATGGTGGACGGTTTCGTCGAACAGTCCCGCGGACGGCTCTACCTCCGCTCGGACCCGGGTGCGGGCGCGACGGTGTCGATGGTATTCCCGGCCTGTGACTGACGAGCGACGGGGGCCGCCGGTGCGGTGAACTTCACGATCGAAGCCGGGCGCTCCGACTGCAGGCGCCGGGCTACTTTTTCCGCCTGGGCCATCGCGCGCAGCAGATTCTCGCTCGCCAGCTTGCGCAAGTCGCGGTCCGACCAGCCGCGGCGCACCAGCTCGGCAAACAGGTTCGGATACATCGAGACGTCGCTGAGACCCTGCGGCCACCAGGGATTGCCGTCGAAGTCGCCGCCGATTCCGACGTGGTCGATGCCGGCCAAATCACGAACGTACTCGATGTGGTCGGCCACCTTGCCGATTGAGGTCGGCGGCACCTGGATCGCGGCCATGCCTTCCGAGAACACTTTCGCGCGCTCCTCGGGCGTTTTCGCCGCGCGGGCGCGCAGCCCCATCTCGACGATCGCCGGCTGGGTGACGCGCGCGACGTCGCAGTCGACGAAGCCCGCGACGAACATGACCATCACGACGCCGCCGTTCTGCCGCATGCGACGCAGGATGTCGTCGGGCACGTTGCGCGACAGGTCGCAGATGCCGCGGGCCGCGCCGTGGGAGAAGATCACCGGGGCCTCGCTGACGCGCAGCGCATCGTCCATCGTGCCGGGCGCGGTGTGCGCGAGATCCACCAGCATGCCGAGGCGATTCATCTCGCGCACCACCTCCTCGCCAAACGGCGTGAGGCCGCCGTGGCGCATCGGCACCTGCGCGGCCGAGTCGGCCCAGTCGCTGTGCGTGTTGTGGGTCAGGGTCATGTAGCGCACGCCGAGGTCGTAGTACGCGCGCAGCGCGCCGAGCGAATTCTCCAGCGCGTAGCCGCCTTCCATGCCGAGCATCGAGGCGATACGTCCCGCGCGGTGCGCGGCGCGGATTTCGGCGGCGGTGGTCGCCAGGCGGAACGTATCCGGATAGCGTGCGATGATGCGGCGTGCGAGATCGATCTGCTCGAGCTGCACCCGCGCATAGGGTCCGCCGCCCTCGCCGGCGATGTAAACGGACCAGAACTGGCCGCCGACCAAGCCCGCACGCAGGCGCGGGATGTCCGTGTCGCCGGAGGTCGTCTGGCGCAGGTCGTAGGCGACGAGGTCCATCGGCGCAGCGCGGTTGCCCCGGATCGTGATCGCCAGATCGTTGTGGCCGTCGATCAGGATCGTGCTCTCCAGCAGCTTGCGGGCATGGACCAACGCGGGATCGTTCGGCGCTGGCACGCCTGGCACGGTCGTCGCGACCGGGGGCGTGGTGCCGGTCCCGCGCGTCGCCGCAGGGGTCGGGGCGGCGGTGGCGATGCCGAGTAGCGCGATCGCGATTGCGAAGGCCGGCGTCGGCGCCGGCGCCAAGGCCGGGGCCGGGGCCGGGGCTGCGGCCCGGGCGAGCGCGGGGGTGTTCATGCACCCGATCCTACCGCAGGTTGCGCGAGTCGCCGCAGGGGCGAACAATGAGTCGCCGCTCCGGAGGGAACACATCATGTCCGACAGTCGCCGCACGCTCGTCATGGCCGCCGTCCTGATCACCACCGCCACGGCGTTGGGCGCCCTTGGCACGCACACGCTTCGGCCGATTCTTTCGGCGGCCCGCCTGGCGTCGTTCGAGACCGGCGTGCAGTACCAGTTCTTCCACTCGCTCGGGTTGCTGGCGATCGGCGTACTGCAGCGCGAAGCGCGCTACGACACGGCGGCGATCCGCGCGGCGATCCGCTTGCTGCTGGTCGGGATGCTGCTCTTTTCCGGCAGCATCTACGCGCTGACGTTCGACGCGCCGCGCTGGTTCGGCATGGTTGCGCCGTTCGGCGGCGTGTCGCTGATGGTGGCGTGGCTGGTCTTTGCCTGGGGCGTGGTGCGCGCCCCCTCGGGGGCGCCGCACGTTGCCGCCGCCAGCGAAGCCGCTGGCAGCGATGCCCTGGCCAGCGGTCTGGGCCGCGCCGGCTGAGCGACCGCCGGGCGCGGCGTCAGCCGCGCGTGTTGAACGTGTCGCAGGCGTTCAGCTCGCCGCTCTCGAAGCCGCGCTTGAACCAGGCCATGCGTTGCTGGGCGCTGCCGTGGGTGAACGACTCCGGCACCACGTAGCCCTGCACCTGCTTCTGGATCGAATCGTCGCCAACGGCCGAGGCGGCGCCCAGCGCTTCCTCGAGATCGCCACTCTCGAGAATCTGCCGCGAACGGTTGGCGTGGTGCGCCCAGATGCCGGCGTAGCAGTCCGCCTGCAGCTCCATCATCACCTGCAGCTGGTTGCGCTGCGCCTCGCCGGCACGGGCCTGCGCGGCGCGCACCTTGTCGGAAGTGCCGAGCACCGTCTGCACGTGGTGGCCGACCTCGTGTGCCAGCACGTAGGCCTTGGCGAAGTCGCCGGGTGCCTTGAAGCGCGTTTCGAGCTCGCGATAGAAGTCGAGATCGATGTAGACCTTCTGGTCGCCGGGGCAATAGAACGGGCCGGCGCCGGAGTCGGCCATGCCGCAGGCGGAATTGACCCGGCCGCTGAACAGCCGCAGCGTCGGTGGCGGGTACTGCGTACCGTTGGCGCGGAAGATTTCGCTCCAGGTGTCCTCGGTGTCGCCGAGCACCACTGCGAGGAAGTCGCCTCCGGCATCGGTGGGCGTGCCGGTGGCGACCGGCGCCGTTTGCGTCGCCGCCGGTGCGCCGGCCTGCATCAGGCCGAGGATCATGCGCGGATCGATGCCGAGGAAGTAGGCGGCCACCAGCGCGATCAGCGTGCCGACGATGCCGAAGCGCATGCCGCCGCCGCCGCCGCCACCTCCACCGGACGAACCCTGGCCCCGAAGGTCCTCGATGTTCTCGCTGCGTCGGCTGCGGTCGGTGCGCATGGCGGCTAACTCCCGGGTGACGCCGCCATGGTAGCAGGCCGGTCAGCGCAGGCGGCGTGCCCGGACGGCGGCGCCATGGCTGCCGCGCATCAGATAGGAGCCCAGGGCGGCCTGCCGCACGGTGATCGTCTCGCCGGCACGGGGCTGGAAGCGCGTCGAGGGCTCGACCTGCTCCCAGACCTGGCCGTTGGCGAGCGTGAGCCGGGCGCGTCCGGGTTCGAGCGGGTCGAGCCGTGCCAGTGTGGATTCGATGCTGACCGGTGCCAGGTCCGACTCGAGCCGTTCACCGCGCGCGCGGCGCACGCTGTCGTTCTCTCCGAAGACGGCTTCCGGTGCCGCCGCCGGGGTTGCGCCACGCGCTTCGCCTGGCACCCCGGCCGCCGCCACGCGGCCGCCGCGGGGAAACAGCGCATCGAAGCACGCGAGCCGGGCGCCATCGTCGTCGAGCGCCGTACAGCGCGCCGGATCCGCTGCCGGGGACGCGGCGCGGGCCGCCGTGAACACGATGGCCATCGCCAACAGTGCGCCGACCGACCAGGCTACGGTGAAGGCCAGGCGCAACACCGGCCGCGCGACGTCGCGTCGCGGCAGGGATTCGGCGGTCACGAGGCCACCGTCTTCGGGCGCGAGGCAACTGCAGGTGACGGTGACGGTACCGATTCGGGTGCCGGTACCGATGCGGGTGCCGGCGACGCCGCGGGTGCCGGCGACGCCGCGGGTGCAGGGCGTCGCGCCAGCCACGACTCGATCGCCGCGGCGACGCCTGCGGCGGCTTCTTCGTGCACGTAGTGGCCCGACTCGGCGAATCGCACCAGCTCCGATCCCGGAATCAGGCGCTGCAGGTCGTCGGCCTCGCTGCGCAGCTTGTTGCGGTCCTGATCGCCCCAGGGAATCAGCGTCGGCACGTGGACGCGCGCCGCGAGCCGTATCTCCTCGCCCTCGGAATACTGTTTCATCAGCGAGGTCATCCCGGCCAGGTAGCCCTCGCTGCGCGCGCTCAACATCACGTCGTCGATCACGGCGGGCGTGACCAGCGCCGGATTCACGTAGGACTTGCCGAGGAAGTCGCCGCGGAACGCGCGGCTGCCGAACAGCTTCGCCGACATCCGCGGCAGCGGCGGCACGGTCAGCTGCACGATCTTCGGCACGCCGGTGGTGAGGACGCCGGGGTTCATCAGCACCAGGCCCGAGGCATCTGGGTCGCGCACCACGGCCTGCAACGCAATCGCGCCGCCGAGCGAATGGCCCACGTAGACCGTGTGGCGCAGCCCGAGCGCTTTCGCGGCCGCAACCATGACCGCGGCCTGCGGACCGTTGTGGTAGTCGAAGTCGACTGGCTTGTCGGACAGCCCGTAGCCCGGCATGTCGATGGCGATCACGTGGCAGCAGTCCGCGAGGCGCGGCGCGAGCAGGCGGAAGCTCTGCAGGGAATTCGCGAAGCCGTGGATCAGCAGCAGGTCGGGGCGAGCCGCGCCCGCTTCGCCCCAGCTGCGATAGCGCAACCGGACGCCGTCGACGACGATGAAGCGGTCGGCGTCGGTGGCGAGTTGCGCGACGGGGACTTCCGCCTCGCCGGGCCAATAGGCCCAGGCGGTGAGTGCGAGCCAGACGACGACGACGAGCCCGAGCAGGCCGCCGACGAGTCTCTTGATCATTCGCATGAACTCAATTGCATACAATTCCTTCACGTTACGCAATCGTTACCCGTTCGTTACGCAAAAAATATTTCCCGCGATGATCACTTCAGGTCTGCCGATCGACGACGCGCTGCCGGCGCTATGCGCCGCGCTCGCGTCGCGCGATGCGGCTGTGTTGCAAGCGCCGCCCGGCGCCGGCAAGAGCACGGTCGTGCCGCTTGCGCTTGCGGCGCAGCCGTGGGCGCGGGGCCAGCGCATCCTGATGCTCGAGCCGCGCCGGCTCGCGACACGCGCGGTGGCGCAGCGGATGGCGCAGACGCTGCGCGAACCAGTCGGGGAGACCGTGGGCTATCGCATGCGTCTCGAAACCCGTGTCGGGCCGCGCACCCGGATCGAAGTGATCACCGAGGGCGTGTTCACCCGCCTGCTGCAGTCGGACCCAGCGCTCGAAGGGGTGGCGGCCGTGATCTTCGACGAATTCCACGAGCGCAGCCTGCAGGCCGACCTGGGCCTGGCGCTATGCCTCGATGCGCGCGCACAGCTCGGCGGGAACCTGCGAATCGTGGTCATGTCGGCGACCCTCGACAGCGAACCCGTGGCCGCGCTGCTCGGTGGCGCGCCGCTCGTGAGCTCCGCGGGCCGTGCCTGGCCGGTCGAGACGCGGTACCTCGGCAAGGGTCTGCCGATGCTGCCGGGTGGCCCCGATTCACCTGACCAGGCCGTCGTCCTCGCCATACAACGCGCTCTGCGCGAGTGCGAGGGCGACGTGCTGGTCTTCCTGCCTGGCGCGGGCGAGATCCGACGGGTCCAGGAGCGGCTCGCGGAGGTCGAGGCGCGCGTGCTGCCGCTCTATGGCGAACTCGCCGCGGCGGAGCAGGACGCGGCGCTGGAGCCCGATGCGGGTGGCGCGCGTCGGGTGATTCTCGCGACCAATGTCGCCGAGACCAGCCTGACGATCCCGGGCATCCGCGTTGTCGTCGATTCCGGCCTGGTGCGCCGCTCGCTGTTCGATCCCGCGACCGGCATGAGCCGCCTGGAAACGCAGCGCGTCTCGCGCGCCTCGGCCGACCAACGCCAGGGACGCGCGGGACGCGTCGCCCCGGGCGTGTGCTACCGGCTCTGGAGCGAGGGCGCGCATCGCAGCCTCGCGGCGTTCACCACGCCGGAAATTGCCGAGGCGGACCTCGCGCCGCTGGCGCTGGAGCTGGCGAGCTGGGGCGCGCGCGAGGCCGCCGCCCTCGGCTGGCTCGATCCGCCGCCCGCACCGACGCTCGCGGGTGCACGCCAGCTGTTGCAACGCCTCAGCGCGCTCGACGCCGACGGCCGCCTGACTGCGCACGGCCGCGAGCTCGCGCGGTTGCCGGCGCATCCGCGGCTCGCGCACCTGCTGCTCGAGGCGCGCCGTCGTGGCCGCGCCGAGCTCGGCGCCGAG
>JAYTNX010000419.1:0-2224 GCA_043748075.1 Pseudomonadota bacterium | reverse complement strand
GGTTTTCACAGGAGCCATGCCCATGGCGCTCAATGCAGACAAGCCGGGTTTTGGCCTGATGCCGAAATGATGCTCGCGGATCGCCGCCATGGCCGACTGCTGTGACCGGGCCCCCGAACGGCGCGCCGCCCTGGGCGAGGGAGGCTTACGGCTGGTACGTCGTGGCCGTGCTCTGCCTGTGCAACATGGTCGCGTTCGTCGACCGTCAGATCATCAATCTGCTGGTCGACGACATCAAGCTCGATCTGGCAATCAACGACACGCAGATCAGCCTGCTGCAAGGCCTCGCGTTCGCACTGTTCTACGCGTTCGCGGCCGTGCCACTCGGTCGGCTCGCCGACACCGGCAATCGCCGCTGGCTGATTACCATCGGCGTCGCGCTGTGGACCGCCGCCGCCATGGCCTGCGGACTGGTGCGCTCATTCTGGCACTTGTTCGTCGCGCGGATGTTTGTGGGCGTGGGCGAGGCCACGCTGACTCCGGCGGGATTCTCGATGCTGGCGGACCTGTTCCGCCCGGCCCGCGTATCCCTGCCGATCGGTGTCTTCACCGCCTCGTCGTTCTTCGGCTCCGGTGTCGCACTGCTGATCGGCAGCTACGTGATCGCTCAGATGGCCGGTCTGGATGTCGTCTCGCTGCCGATGGTAGGCGTGCTGCAGCCCTGGCAGGCGGCGTTCATCATGGCCGCCCTGCCAGGCATCGTCATCGCACTGCTGTTCGTTTTGACCATACGTGAACCGGCGCGCCGCGGGGTGGCGTCGCTCCCGATCGGCGCCACCCACGTGGGGGGCGCGCCCGACACGGGCGCGACGGACAAGCCCTCGTTCACTGAAGTCGCGCGGTTCGTCGGGGGCAACGCCGGCATCTTCGCGGCCGTATTCGGCGGCGTGTCGGTGCTTGCCGCCGTGCAGTTTTGCCTGGCCGCCTGGGTACCGTCGCACTTTGTTCGCAACCTCGGCTGGACCGCTTCCGAGATCGGCTACGCCTTCGGTCTGATCTTTCTGATCTGCGGCAGCGGCGGCGTGATTGCGGGGGGATTCATGGCAGACAGGCTGCAGCAGCGCGGCCATCGCGACGGTCACTTGCGTGCCGTACTCTTCTCGGCGTTGACGGCCCTGCCGTTCGTCGTCGCGTTCCCGGCCGTGGCCACCGGCAATGCGGCGGTCGCCCTGCTTGCCCCCGCGATCTTCTTCGGCACCATGGCCTTCGGCGCGGGGCCCACCCTCATTCCGGTGATCTGCCCGCCGCGGATGCGCGGATTGTTGGTCGCGGTCTATCTGCTCATCGCCAATGTCGTGGGGCAGGCCGGCGGTCCGCTGATCGTCGCACTGTTCACGGACTACGTGTTCGGTGCCCCGGAACTCGTACGCTACTCGCTGATGGTTGCACCGGCCGTACTGCTACTCATCGGTGCGGCGCTGGTGTGCTGCGGCTTTCGCGGCCTGCGTCTCATATCGCACTGAGTACCTCGATCGCTACGCGCTCCGCAGATTCGAGCGCACCTTCCATGCCGCGGCTGCCGACCGACGTGTGCTCGCCGGCAAAAAACAGGCGCTGATGGGGCCTCGCCATCGTCTTCTGGAAGGCGCTGACCTGGCCCGGTTCAAAGATCGCCCAGTCGCCGGCCGAGAAAGGGTCCGTGGTCCACGAATGCACCGCAGCCACCTCGAGCAAACCCTTCGATGCCGGACGCAGCTGGGCAAACTGGTCGAGGATGAGGCGCTTGCCCTCGTCCACGCCGAACCGGTCGATGTGCTGGCCATTGGCTCCGCGGCACCAGACGGTCAGGCTGTTGATCTGCCCCAACCTGTCGGGAAGTCGCTCTGCCAGTACGGCACCGAGCGGACCATTGGTCCACATGGAGGGTGAGAGGCCATCCGCTTCCCAGAACGGCTTCCTGGCCACGACATGAAACTGCGTGATCGGAATATAGCCCAGCGTCGTGATGGCGCGCTGCTGCACCGGCTCCGGAAGCGGGTTGATCGGCACGTTTCGCAGCGTCGAGAACGGCATCGTGCAGACGATCGCCCGGGCGCGATGGCGGCTGCCGTCGGCGCAGGTGACCTTGCCGCCCGTTGCATCGACGTCGATGCCGACGATGCGCTTGCCCTGCAGAACATCGCCCCGGAGCCTGTCGGCCATGGCGATCGGCAGGTTCTGGTTGCCGCCTCGATATGCGCCGAAAAGCAGTTCCGCCGGATCAGCGGTGACGGTACCCCTTGCA
>JAYTNX010000418.1:0-3690 GCA_043748075.1 Pseudomonadota bacterium | reverse complement strand
CGAATCGCCGGAGAGGCACTGGGTCGCTCGCGAGCTGCCGCCTCGCGACCGCCTCGCCTCGGTGTACTTTGCCAACAACTCGCACGACGAGGCCCAGCCGGTGCACCTGAAGGTGCTCGACACCAACCTCTGCGTCGACCGCTGCGCGAAGGAATACGGCAACCCCTGCCAGAACTTCTGCCCCGCCGGCGTCTACGAAATGGTCGATGACGGCGCCGGCGGGCGGCGGCTGCAGATCAATGCCGCCAACTGCGTGCACTGCAAGGCCTGCGACATCAAGGACCCCTACCAGATCATCACCTGGACCACGCCGGAAGGCGGGTCGGGCCCGATCTACCAGTCGCTCTGAGTCCGGGTCGCGCGACTTGAGCACACGCGCCTCGCAGGGCCTTCCAGCGCTCTACGCCAGGGAACTGCAGCAACGCGGTTTCCGCGACGATCCTGCCCAGGCGGCCGCGGTCGCCGAACTCGAACGCGTCCGACGCGATCTGGTGCGCGCCGCGACCGTGTCGATGACCGCACGGTTGCTCAAGCGTTTTTCCGGGCCCCCGTCCCATGGCGGCGCTGCAGTGCGTGGCGTCTATCTCTGGGGCGGCGTCGGACGCGGCAAGACCTGGCTGATGGATCTGTTCTTCCAGAGCCTGTCGATCGCGCACAAGAAGCGCAGCCACTTTCATCGCTTCATGCACGAAGTCCACGAACAGTTGCGGGCACTGCACGAGCGCAGCGACCCGCTGGCCGAGGTGGCCGCGACGATCGCCGCCGGCAACCGCGTGCTGTGCTTCGACGAACTGTTCGTCGACGACATCGCCGACGCGATGATTCTCGGCGGCCTGTTTCGCCATCTGGTCGAACGACGGGTGACGCTGGTGTTCACCTCGAACGTCGCGCCTTCCGGCCTGTATCACGCCGGCTTGCAGCGTGGGCGCTTCCTGCCCGCGATCGCGCTGCTGGAGAAACACACCGCAGTCGTGGCAGTCGACGGCAGCGTCGACTATCGCCTGCGCCAGCTGACCCAGGCCGCGATCTACCTGCCGACCCAGGGGCTGGACACCGACGACCGGCTGTTCGAGATCTTCGAGGATCTGGCCGACGGGCCGGGGGACAGCGGCGGCGAGGTCGAGATCGAGGGGCGTCGCGTGCCCTGCCTTCGCGAGAGCGAAAATGTCGCCTGGTTCGGGTTCGCGGCGCTGTGCGACGGGCCGCGCAGCAAGGACGACTACATCTGGCTGGCGCGCGAGTACCAGTCGGTGATCGTCTCCGGCGTGCCGGTCTTCGACGAGACGTGCGAGAACGAGGCGCGGCGTTTCGTGGCGCTGGTGGACGAGTTCTACGATCGTGGCGTGAAGCTGATCGTCTCCGCGGCGGCGTCGCCGGGCGAGCTGTATCGTGGGCAGCGGCTGCGGTTCGAGTTCCAGCGCACCGCCAGTCGGCTGATCGAGATGCAGAGCGAGGAGTACCTCGCGCGCGAACACCTCGCATGAGCGCGCCCGCTGTTTCCGCTACCATGTTCTGAACGGAGACCTGCTTGAACAAGACGTTTCCATCGGCCAGCGCCGCGTTGCAGGGCATCGTCCGCGACGGTCAGCTGCTCGCGGTAGGCGGCTTCGGCCTCTGCGGCATACCCACGACGCTGATCGACGCGCTGCGCGACAGCGGCGTGCGCAACCTGACGGTGATTTCCAACAATGCCGGCATCGACGACGTCGGACTCGGCAAGCTGCTGAAGACCCGCCAGATCCGCAAGATGATTTCCTCCTACGTCGGCGAGAACAAGGAATTCGAGCGCCAGTACCTCGCCGGCGAGCTGGAGGTGGAGTTCACTCCGCAGGGCACGCTCGCCGAGAAGCTGCGTGCCGGCGGCGCCGGCATCCCGGCGTTCTACACCCAGACCGGCGTCGGCACGCCCGTCGCCGAGGGCAAGGAGCTGCGCGAGTTCGACGGCCGGACCTACGTGATGGAGCGTTCGCTGACGCCGGATGTCTCGCTGATCAAGGCCGAGGTCGCGGATCGCGCCGGCAACCTGCGGTTCCGGCTGACCGCGCGCAATTTCAATCCCGCGGCCGCCACGGCCGGGCGCATTTGTGTCGCGGAGGTGGAGCGGATCGTCGAGACCGGCGAGCTCGCGCCCGACGACATCCACTTGCCGGGAATCTACGTGCACCGCCTCGTGCACGCGCCCGACGTCGTCCGTCACATCGAGAAGCGCACGGTCTCCGTGCCCGGCGGTCGCTGACATGGCGTGGACCCAGGACCAGATGGCCGCGCGCGCGGCGCAGGAACTGCGCGACGGCTTCTACGTCAACCTCGGCATCGGCATCCCGACGCTGGTGGCGAACTTCGTACCGGAAGATATCGACGTCTGGCTGCAGAGCGAGAACGGACTGCTCGGTATCGGGCCGTTTCCGTCCGAGGACCAGGTCGACGCCGACCTGATCAACGCCGGAAAACAGACCGTCACCACCCTCCCCGGCTCCTCAATCTTCGGCAGCGACCAGAGCTTCGCGATGATCCGCGGCGGCAAGATCAATCTCGCGATCCTCGGCGCGATGCAGGTCAGCGCGCGCGGCGACCTCGCCAACTGGATGATCCCGGGCAAGATGGTCAAGGGCATGGGCGGCGCGATGGACCTGGTCGCCGGCGTCGAGCGGGTGGTGGTGCTGATGGAGCACGTTGCGCGCAAGAAGGACGGCACGACGGACTTGAAGATTCTGCCGGCCTGCACGTTGCCGCTGACCGGCGTGCGCGTGGTCAACCGGATCATCACCGACCTCGGCGTGATCGACGTTACGCCGGCCGGGCTCGTGCTCGCGGAACTCGCGCCCGGGGTTACCGCGGAGGAGATTCGCGGCAAGACGGGCGTGCCGCTTCTCTAGCGCCTGCTCACGCTGCTGCCCTACCCTCTGCTCCCAGAAGGAAACGGAAAGACTCTGCGCTGTACGGTGGCGCAGCCGGGGAGTGTGCGTGCGTGAGGCTCTTGGGCGGGGACGGCCACGAGCACATCCATGTGGGCCTCGGAGCGCGCCATCCATGGCGCGCTACGCCCCGCCCAAGAGCCTCACGCACGCACGCTCCCCTGATTCATCGTCGTGCGGCGCGGAACGTTTCGCTGCCGCCTGAGCCCAAGACAAAGAGCAGCTACGTGCGCCGGAACGCGACGTGAGAGTGAAGATCCCAAACTCTCACGCGGTCGTTCGTGCTGGCGCCTTCCTGCGCGAACGATCGCTGACATCGATAGGGGGCGTCCCGGGCTCGCGGATCAAGGGCCTTCTGGCGGGGCGTAGCGCGCCAGGGATGGCGCGCTCCGAGGCCCACATGGACGTGCTCGTGGCCGTCCCCGCCAGGAGGCTCTTGACCCGTGAGACCGGAACGCCTGCTGCAGACGCCGATACTCAATTGCCCGGCACGGCGATGGCGCGCCGCGCGGCGACGGCGGCAGCGCGATCCGCCTTGTAGTGCTTCACGTCGATGCGGCGTATGTCCTCGATCGGGCAGCTATCGCGACCGACCTGCACCTTCTCGAACTTCGAAATGGTGCGCGTGGTCGAGGTGACGCCGATGCGGTCCGCGAACTGCAGGTCGCGGCAGGTGTCCCAGACCTTCAGCAGGTAGGCCTCGTTGGGTCCGTTCCAGACGACCAGCGAATCTCGCGACACCGGCGTCCAGCCATCCAGCCGGAACGCGGTGAAC
>JAYTNX010000417.1:0-32808 GCA_043748075.1 Pseudomonadota bacterium | reverse complement strand
CGTCAGCATGTATTGCTACACCTGTTACCGCTCGACTTGCATGTGTTAAGCACGCCGCCAGCGTTCAATCTGAGCCAGGATCAAACTCTTCACTTGAAGATTTTGAACTTCAACATGAATGACTCAAAGCTCATTGCTGGACTTTTGGTCACTCGGTCTTCGCATCCAAAGGGATACATCGACGCGAGTCCCCACACAAATTACCTGCCGAACTTTTAAAGAGCACCTCACGCCGCTGGGGCGGAGGACAGGGCCGGGGAGTATAGCCTCGCGGCTTTACTCGTCAACTCGAATCAAACTCGTCAACTCGAATCAACCGGCCGAATTCAATGTGGCGGCAAACCCGAAACCGCAGTGCCGCCGATGCAGCACCCGGACCCGAATCTGCCGACCTCGTAGCCCGCCTCCGTCAGCGCTTTCGATCGCACCAGCCGGCTCGTGCCGGCCAGCCTTCGCCAGCGCCGCTACCAGAGGCAAGGGCGCGCATTATAGGCGGCGAAAGGGGGCTGTCAACGAATCGCCACAATTATTTTCCCGGCCTGGCAATCGGTTGATTTCAAGTGCTTTTTTCGATGCGTACGCGCGCGAAGCGGCGTGGCCCGAGTTGCAGTACGTGCTCGGCGCCGACCGGCAGCCACAAATCGCGATCCGCGACCTTGGCGCCATCGATCCGCACCGCCCCTTCGGTGATTTTCCGCACCGCTTCCGAGTGGCTCGCCGCGAGCCCGGCGGCCTTCAGGACGGCAACGACGGACTCGCCTTTTTCGTTGCGTGCCGGCACCGCCTGGAGGGGCAGATCGGTCGGCAGCGCCTTGTTGGCGAATCGCGCAACGAAGGCCTGCTGGGCGGCGCTCGCCGCCGGGTCGCCATGGAAGCGTCCGACGATTTCAGCGGCGAGCTCGAACTTGACGTCACGCGGGTTGCGGCCTTCGGCAATGGCGCGGCGTAGCCCGTCGATCTGCCCGATCGGGCGGAACGACAGCAGCTCGAAATAGCGCCACATCAGCTCGTCGCTGATCGACATCAGCTTGCCGAACTGGGCTTCGGGATCCTCGGCGATTCCGACATAGTTGCCCAGCGATTTGGACATCTTGTTGACGCCATCGAGTCCCTCGAGCAACGGCATCGTCAGCACGCACTGCGGCTCCTGGCCGTAGCCTTCCTGCAACTGGCGGCCGACCAGCAGGTTGAATTTCTGGTCCGTGCCGCCGAGCTCGACGTCGGCACGCAGCGCGACGGAGTCGTAGCCCTGCGCCAGCGGGTAGAAGAATTCGTGCACCGAGATCGGCTGCTGCGACTTGAAGCGCTTCGCGAAATCGTCGCGCTCGAGCATGCGCGCCACGGTGTACTTCGCCGCCACCTCGACGAACTGCGGCAGCAGCATCGCGCTCAGCCACTTCGAATTGAACTCGATCAGCGTCTTCTGCGGGTCGAGGATCTTGAAGATCTGTGACTGGTAGGTGCGCGCGTTCTCCTGCACCGCCTCGGGCGTGAGGCGTGGCCGCGTCGCGTTGCGGCCGGTGGGGTCGCCGATCAGCCCGGTGAAATCGCCGATCAGGAACACGACCTCGTGCCCAAACTGCTGGAACTGCCGCATCTTGTTGATCAGCACCGTGTGGCCGAGATGCAGGTCGGGTGCGGTCGGGTCGAAGCCCGCCTTGATGCGCAGCGGCTTGCCACGCCGCAGCTTCTTCGCCAGTTCGGCCTCGACCAGCAGCTCGGCGCTGCCGCGCTTGATCTCGGCCAGTTGCTCGTCGATGGGGGTCATTCGGGACTCTCGGCTCCTGCGTCTCGTTTCTGAATTCAGCGCGGCAGTTGGGTCACAGTCCGTGGGGTCGAACGTTGACCCCTGCGTCGTCGCTCGGGTACGGTGCTCGCACCTTTGGACATAAGTGTAGTCCATGCCATTCGAGATCCGCTCCGGCCTGCCCTTCTCGACGCTGCCCAAGACACGCTGGCTGCAGATCGGCGCCTGCGCGGTTTTGGCCTTCGCCTGGTTGCGCAGCTTCGATGCGCCCTCGGCGTCCGCGGCCACTGAGCCGGAGAGCCGGTTCGGCGCCCCTGGTGTGGGCCACGCGGCAACGCGCGCCGCGTCCCGCGGATTGCCGGCGCCTGGCGACTTTCAAAGCAGTGGGCGCGCGGGCGATGCGGCCTTCTCGCCCGCGGGCGGAGGACCGGCGGGCCGAAACGAGGCTTCGCTCGGCTTTTCCACGATCGAGGTCGTGGTCGGCCACAACGACACCCTCGATCGCATCTTCCGCAAGCTGCAGCTCTCGCTCGCCGACCTGGCGTCGCTGCGGTCGCTGCCGGACCTGCGCCGGCAACTCGACCGGTTGCACGTCGGCGAGGCACTGAAGTTCAGCGTGCGCGGCGAGGAGCTGCTGGCGCTCGAGCGTCAGTTGAGCCCGAGCCAGACACTGAAAGTGGTGCGCGCACCCGACGGGTTCTCGTCCGACGTGATCGAGAACCCGCTCGAGAAGGACGTGCGTACGGCCTCGGGCACGATCCGCAGCTCGCTGTTCGAGGCTGCAGGAGCCGCGGGCATCGAGGAGCAGACGGCGATGGAGATCGCAGAGATCTTCGCGTGGGACATCGACTTCGTGCTCGACATCCAGCAGGGCGACCGCTTCCGCGTCACCTACGAGGGCGTGAGCCAGGACGGCGCATATATCGGCGACGGTGACATCCTCGCGGTGGAGTTCGTCAACGCGGGCACCACCTATCGCGCGGTGCGCTTCGCCTCGCCGGAGGGCACGGCCGCCTATTACACGCCCGAGGGGCAGAGCCTGCGCAAGGCCTTCATTCGCGCGCCGGTTTCGTTCACGCGCATCAGCTCGCGCTTCAATCCGTCGCGCCGCCACCCCGTGCTGAACCGCATCCGCGCGCACGAGGGCGTCGACTATGCGGCGCCGACCGGGACGCCGGTGCATGCGGCCGGCGACGGCAAGGTGCGCTTCGTCGGTCGCAAGGGCGGCTACGGCAACGTCGTCGAAATCGACCACGCCGGCGGGGTAACGACGGTCTACGGGCACCTGTCGAAGGTTTCTCGCGGGCTGTCGCGCGGCGATCGCGTGCGCCAGAGCGAGGTCATCGCGTACGTGGGCATGACCGGCCTCGCGACCGGCCCTCACCTTCACTACGAATACCTGGTCCGCGGCGTTCACAAGGATCCGCAGAAGGTCACGTTGCCCAAGTCGGAGCCTGTACCGGCCGCGCGACTGGCGGACTTCCGACGCGCCACGGTGCCACTGCTGGCGACACTGGTCGAGCCCGCCGCGGGCGCGGCGACACTGGCCGCCTCCGCCGAGGGGCCGAGGGTGACGTCGGGCCCGGTCCGCGGCCTGCCGACCTCGGGCGCGGCGTTCGCGGGGCGCTAACCCCTCACGGCACGGGGCGGCACGGCGCGAGGTGGCGGGGGGCGGCGCGACGCGGCGCGACGCGACGCGACGTTAAGTCGAACCGGCGGGACTGTGAACTGTCTCCGTGACGGCTGCGGCGTCTGTAACACATGGCGGCCAGCAGTCGTGATTAAGTAGTCGCACCCCATCCTCTGCAGGACGTGCCGCCCTCGCGGCCGCCGATCCCCTGGACACACCGGACCTCAACGCGCCGAATCACCTGATCAATCGTGAGCTCTCGATGCTGGAATTCAACC
Source organism: Pseudomonadota bacterium (assembly GCA_043748075.1). Classification (GTDB taxonomy): domain Bacteria; phylum Pseudomonadota; class Gammaproteobacteria; order Steroidobacterales; family Steroidobacteraceae; genus UBA964. Next base: position 29,153 of record JAYTNX010000417.1, on the reverse strand, counting down.
AGCGGGTGCTCGCGCAGGCGCAGGACGACTCGGTGCCGCTGCTGGAACGGCTGAAGTTCCTGTGCATCTCGTCGAGCAATCTCGACGAGTTCTTCGAGATCCGCGTCGCCGGTATCAAGCAGTTGATGGAGGTGCCGGCGGGGCAGCCGCGCAGTCCGGACGGGCTCGACCCGGCGGGGCAGCTTGCCGCCATCCACGCGCGCGCGACGCGTCTGGTCGACGACCAGTACACCTGCCTCGACGATCAGCTGCTGCCCGCGCTGCGTGCTGCGGGCGTGCACCTGGTGCCGCGGTCCGAGTGGGAAGGCGAGACGCTGGCCTGGCTCGCGCAGTTCTACGAACGGGAAGTGGAACCGGTGCTGACGCCGCTCGCCCTCGACCCGTCGCGGCCCTTCCCTCGCATCCAGAACAAGAGTCTGAACTTCATCGTGCGAGTGCAGGGCGAGGACGCCTATGGTCGCGAGGCCGACCAGGCGATCCTGCAGGCGCCGCGCTCCCTGCCGCGCATCGTGCCGCTGCCGGAGCGCAGCGGCGGACCCCTGCGCTTCGTGCTGCTGTCGGCGATCGTGCAGGAGTTCGTGCCGCGACTGTTCGAGGGCATGTCGCTGCTCGGCTGCTATCCCTTCCGGGTTACGCGCAACAGTGACCTGTTCGTCGACGAGGAAGAGGTGGACGACCTGCGGCGCGCGCTCGAGGGCGAGCTCGTGCAGCGGCGCTACGGGGCGGCGGTGCGCCTGGAAACCTCGCGCGACTGTCCCGACGCGATGGTGGCATTCCTGCTGCGTCAATTCTCGCTCACGGAACACGACCTGTACCGCGTACCGGCGATGGTGAACCTGCATCGGCTTTCGGCGGTGTACGACCTCGTGCATCGGCTCGACCTGAAGTATCCGGCCGCCTCGCCCGGCCTGCCGCGCCGACTGGCGGGCGCTCCGGACCTGTTCGGCGTGATCCGCCAGCGCGACGTGCTGCTCCACCACCCGTTCCAGCCGTTCACGCCGGTGATGGACTTCCTGCGACAGGCGGCCGCGGATCCGCGGGTACTGGCGATCAAGCAGACGCTGTACCGCACCGGGACCGACTCGTCGGTGGTCGAGGCGCTGGTGGCCGCGGCGCATTCGGGCAAGGACGTCACGGTGGTGATCGAGCTGCGGGCACGCTTCGACGAAGAAGCGAACATCGAGCTGTCGAACCGGCTGCAGGAAGCCGGCGCGCACGTGATGTACGGCGTGGTCGGCTACAAGACTCACGCGAAGCTCGCGCTGGTCGTGCGGCGCGAGGCCGATGGCATCCGCCGCTACTGCCATCTCGGCACGGGCAACTACCACTCGCGTACCGCGCGCGGCTATTCCGACTACGGCCTGTTCACCTGCGATCCCGAAATCGGCCAGGACGTGCACGAGATCTTCCTGCAGCTGACCAGCCTGACGCAGACGCCGCGACTCGCCAGCCTGCTACAGTCGCCGTTCGGGCTGCACGCTGCGATGATCGCGAAGCTCGATCGCGAGGCCGAACACTCGCGCGCCGGGCGCGCGGCGCGCGTGATCCTGAAGATGAATTCGCTGGTGGAGCCGCAGGCGATCGAGGCGCTGTATCGCGCCTCCTGCGCAGGAGTCGAAATCGACCTGATCGTGCGCGGCATCTGCGCGCTGCGTCCGGGAATTCCGGGAGTGTCCGACAAGATCAAGGTGCGCTCGGTGGTCGGCCGCTTCCTCGAACATTCACGCGTCTTCTACTTCGAGAACGGTGGCGCACCGGAGATGTTCTGCAGCAGTGCCGACTGGATGGAGCGCAACTTCTTCCGGCGCGTGGAGATCGCGTTCCCGATCCGGCGCGAGGAACTGCGCGGACGCATCCTGCGCGACCTCGAGACCTATCTCTGGGACAACACCCATGCCTGGGTGCTCGATCGCGACGGGCAGTACACGCGGGCCGCGGCAGGCACGGAGCCCGCGGTGGATGCACAGTCGGAGCTGCTCGAGACCTACGCGGCCGGAGGCGGCAGCGCAGATGACTAGCGCTGGGTGGCGCGCGCAGTTGCGCGCCGGGCGAGCTGTCCGGGGGCGGTGCTAGACGGCGGGCCCGCCGCTCGACGAAAACACCTTCAACCGGAAATCCGCGTCGCGTAACAGCTCGATCTCCTGGCGCAGGTCGGCGACGGTCAGCGGGTGCTCCTTGAGCCAGCGGATGGGGAAGCGGAGCTCCAGCGAACGGCCGCGCGCGAGCAATTGCAGATCGGGCAGCGGCGCGCTGCCGCGACCGCGGTGCAACAGCACGGCGAGGCGCAGCAGCACAATCAGGTAGATCGCGCGGCGATCCCAGGGCGGCAGCAGCTGGTCGAAGCCGTCGACGGCGAGGCGACGCCGGTGGCTGCCGACGACCCTCGCCAGCACGCGCTGCTCTTCGCGCGTGAAGCCGGGCATGTCGGCATTTTCCAGCAGGTAGGCGCCGTGCAGGTGATGGCGCGAATGCGCCACGTCGAGGCCGATCTCGTGCAGCCGCGCGGCCCATTGCATCAGCAGTTCGGCCTGCGGCTCGTCGAGCTGCCACGCATCGGCCGCCTGGACGAGCAATCCGAGCGCCGTTTTCTCCACCCGCTCGGCCTGCGCACGATCGACGTGGTAGCGCGCCTGCATCGCGCGCACGGTGCGTTCGCGCGCGTCTTCGTGGGTCAGGCGGCCGATCATGTCGTACAGCAGGCCATCGCGCATCGCGCCGTCGGCGACGTCCATGCGTTCGCAGCCCAGCACGTCGAACACCTCGGCGAGGATCGTCACGCCGCCAGGGAAGACCGCGCGCCGCTCCTCGGTGACGGCGGCGAGACCGATGTCGCGCACATGGCCGGACCGCAGCAGCAAATCCTGCAACTGCTCCAGCCCCTCGGCGGTGATCGACTTCGCCTCGGGCTGCAGTTCGCGGATCGCCTCGCCGATCGCGCGCACCGTACCGGAGCTGCCGACGGCCTGGTCCCAGCCACGACGGCGAAACGCGGCCTGGATCGGCTCGAGTTCCTGGCGCGAGGCGAGGCGCGCGCGCGCCAGGCGCTTGGCGGAGATCTTGCCGTCGCCGAAGAAGCGCGCGCTGGTGGTGACGCAACCCATCTGCGAGCTCTCGAGCTCGAGAGGCTCGAGTTCCTCGCCGATGATCAGCTCGGTGCTGCCGCCGCCGATGTCCACCACCAGCCGGCGGCCGGCGCCGCTCGGCATCGTGTGCGCGACGCCGGAGTAGATCAGCCGCGCCTCTTCCATGCCGGAGATGATCTCGATCGGATGGCCGATTGCGGCGCGGGCTCGCTCGAGGAAAGACTGCTTGCGGTGCGCACGGCGCAGTGCGTTGGTGCCGACGACGCGCACGTCGCGGGCATGCATGTCGCGCAGCCGCTGGCCAAAGCGCTCGAGGCAGGCCAGCGCCCGCGCGGCGACCTCGCGGTCGAGCCGGCCGTCATCGTCGACGCCGGCGCCGAGGCGAACCATCTCCCGCAGCCGATCGATGATGACGAGCTGGCCGTGCGAGTACCGCGCCACGACCATGTGGAAACTGTTGGAACCGAGGTCTACGGCCGCCAGGACTTCCGGGACCGGTCGAGCCGCGCCTCGGGCCACTGCGAAACCAGCGCGTCGCGGTCAGCGCGTCGGGATCGGCGCGGACGCGGGCGGGTCAGGCCGAGAACGACGAGCCGCAACCGCAGCTGGTCGCCGCGTTCGGGTTGCGGATCACGAACTGCGCGCCATCGAGGCCTTCGCGGTAGTCGATCTCGGCGCCGTTCAGGTACTGGAAGCTCATCGGGTCGACCAGCAGTCGCACGCCCTGGTTCTCGACGCAGGTGTCGCCGTCCTGCAGCTGTTCATCGAACTCGAAGCCGTACTGCAGCCCCGAGCAGCCACCGCCCTGCACGAACACACGCAGCATCAGGTTCGGGTTGCCCTCGCCCTCGATCAGCGAGCCGACCTTGCGGGCGGCGGCATCCGTAAACACCAGCGCCGCAGGCGGAGCGTCTGCGGCGGCGAAGTCGAGGTCTTGGGTCGCGGTGCTCATGGGGCGGATCCAGCGGTGCAGCGAAGGGTCGCGCGCTTCAGGTCGAGAACTAGTCTAAGTCCCTGACGTACAAGCGTCAAAGTGGGTCCGGGCGACCCGAAAACAAGGCCCTTGAGGCGGCGGCTCAGCCGGCCGCCGCGATGCGCTGTTCCGGCGGTGCGGTCTCGGGGGCCTCGGCAACGGGGCGGGCGGGCGATGCGGGCGTTGCCGAGGCGCCCGCCATCGGGATCAGCTTGCCATCGATCTGCGCGCCCAGGGTCATTTCGATCGTGCCGTAGTGCACGTTGCCCGTGATCCGCGATTCCGGACCGATCGCGACCCGCTCGCGGGCATGCACGTCGCCGATCACCGTGCCATTGATGACCACGCTGGGCACGTCGACGCCACCCTCGACGGCGCCCTGTTCGCTGATCCAGAGGGTGGCGGGTTCGGCGCCGACGCTGCGGACCTGGCCGAGGACGCGGCCGTCGAGGTGCAGGCCGCCGGAGAATTCGACGTCACCCTGGACGCGGGCCGACTTGCTGATCAGCGTGTCGATTCGTCCAGTGATGGGGCCATGCTTCTTGCGACCGAACATGCGTGACTCTCCTGGGGGCGGCGACTAGCCGATCTCGACGGACCAGAGGATGGTCTGGGCGACCGGCTCGACACCGCGCCGGCTGGACCTTATTTCTACCGTAAGTCGGTCGGGTCGGAATCCGGCAGGGATCACGATTTCGGGATCCATGTTCTCGAAATACCGGAAGCTGTAGGCGATCTCGCGGGTCTGGCCGCCGGTCAGGGCCGCCAGGTCGAGCCGGGTTGACTTGCCCTCCGGCTGGCCCGGCTGCTGGCCTTCGAGCGCCAGCAGCACGTGGCCCGTGACGATCGAATCCGGCCGCGTCGGCTGCACCAGGGTCAGCCGCACGACATAGCGGTCCGGCCCGCTGGCGGCGGGCGTGACCCGCAGCTGCTGGATCGCCACCTCGGCCTTGTTGGCCTCCTTGACGACGATCCCCTTGTAGAACGCGAGCTCCTGGCTCTGGCGCGCCACCTGGGCCTGCAGCTCACCGATGGTGCGCGAGACCTCGGTGCGTTCCTGGGCCTGGCTGGCGGTCGCGGTCTGGTACTCGGCGGCCATCCGGCGCAGGTCGCGGATGGCCGTTTCGCGCTGCTTGATCTGCTCGCGCAGCTCGGCGCGGGCGCGCAGCGCGGCCAGGTTGTCGTAGCCGGCGCGGCTGCGGCCGTACTCGAACAGCAGGTAGGCGGCCAGCAGCCCGATGACAACGAGCACCCCGGCGATCAGACCGCGACGCGCCGGTGCATAGGTGCGAATGACGACCTTCTGCGGGAGCTCGGCCATCGCGGGGTCCGGGGAGCGCGGTCAGCGCGCCGCGGCCGAGGCCTGCCCGACAGCGGGCCACCAGTGCGGATACGGCGGCAAACCGTCGGGAAACACGCGACCGCCGAGTTCGTGCAACGCCTCGAGGTAGACCGGACGCTTGAAGGGAATCACTTCGCGCACCGGCTCCCAGAAGTCGGTCCAGCGCCACTCGTCGAACTCGGGTTCGGAAGTGTGGTCGAAACGGAAACCCGGATCGTCCGCGCTGCGCAGCCGTAGCAGGTACCAGCGCTGTTTCTGCCCGATGCACAGCGGGGTCTGGTCGCGACGCACGTAGCGCGATGGCAGGCGGTAGCGCAACCAATGGCGGGTCGAGGCGGCGACGTCGACCTGTCCCGGATCGAGGCCGATTTCCTCCTTCAGCTCGCGGTACAGCGCCTGCTCGAGCGGTTCGCCTTGGCGCACGCCACCCTGGGGGAACTGCCAGCCACGGTTGCCGATGCGCCGGCCCAGGAACAGTCGGCCGTCATCGTGCATCAGGATGATGCCGACATTGGCGCGGAAGCCGTCCTGGTCGATCTGGTCCATGTCGACCCGAGTATCGCCGCCGCTCCAAGGGGCGACAAGGCAGCTTGTCGCAGGCTGTGACGGTCCCTACGCTGTATCGATGCACACTGTCTCCATCTGGCGTCGCTGGGGTGGCCTCGCGGCCGTGGCGCTGGGCGTGTTGCTGCTGTCGCTGGTCAGCGGGCCGGCCGACCAGGGCTTCGGCGACCTGCTCTCGGCGCTCACCGGCCGGGCGGATCCGGTAGCGCGCACGGTGATCCTCGAACTGCGCTTGCCCCGCGCCCTGGCTGCCTTCGGCGTCGGCAGCGCGCTGGCCGTCGCCGGCCTGCTGCTGCAGGCGCTGTTCCGCAATCCCCTCGCCGATCCCTATGTGCTCGGCATCTCGGGCGGCGCCGCGGTCGGCGCGCTGCTCGCAATTGTGGCCGGCGTCGGCGCGCTGGCGCTGCAGGCGTCGGCGGCGGCCGGCGCGGCGCTGGCGATCGCGGCGGTCTGGCTGCTGGCGCGCGGACAGGAACCGGCGCGGCTGTTGCTGACGGGCGTCGTGATCGCCTCGGGCTGCGGCGCGGTGGTGGCCCTGCTGCTGGCGATCGCGAGCAGCGAGCAGCTGCGCGGCATGGTGTTCTGGCTGGCGGGTGATCTGTCGCATGCGCACGAGCCGTGGCCGGCACTGCTCGCAGCCGCCCTCGCCTGCCTGTTCGCAGCGACCTTCGGGCGCGCGCTGAATGTGCTCGCGGCGGGCGAGCTGCGCGCGCGTTCGGTGGGGCTCGACACCGCGCTGTGGCGCCAGGCCGTGCTCGGCGCGGCGGCGCTGCTGACGGCAGTGGCCGTAGTCAGCGCCGGCACGATCGGTTTCGTCGGGCTGGTCGGGCCGCATCTGGCGCGGCTGCTGCTGCGCACCACCGATCATCGGCGGCTCGCGCCGGCGGCGGCGCTGATGGGCGGCACGCTGGTGGCGCTGGCGGACCTGCTGGCCCGCACGATCGCCGAGCCGCGTCAGCTGCCGGTCGGCGGCATCATGGCACTGGTCGGCGCGCCGCTGTTCCTGCTGCTGCTCAGGCGCGCTGCTCGGTGACGCTGCGACGGTCCTCGAGATATTCGCGGCCGCGCGTCATCAGCTCGGTGAACGCGGCGCGATCGCGCGACAGCACCGCGCGTCGCAGCCGTTCGACGGCCTTGGCCAGCGCTTCCAGCGATTCGGCGCCGTAGTCGTTCAGGGCCTGGATCTCGAAATAGAGGTCCGGACTTTCCTGAGCGACGCGGCTCGCGACATCCAGTTGGGCATCGAAGGTGGTGCTGGAGAGCCGCGCGAGGCGCGGCGCCGCCTCGCCGCTCTCGGCGAGCGCGGTGAAGAACGCGATATTGAGTGCGTGCGAGAGGCCGAGCACGTAGGCGATCAGGCGGTCGTGTTCATCGAGGCTCATCACCACCTGCTCGACCATGGTCGGCGCGAACAGTTCGCGCGCGCGCTGCAGCGCCTCGGCCGAGCCGACGTCGACGAAGATCACGTGGCGCCCGGAGAGCAGCTCGGTGTCGGGTCCGAACATCGGATGCAGCGAAGTGACCTTGCAGCCATGCGACTTCAACGCCATCAGGCCGCCGCGCAGCGGCGACTTCAGCGAGCCGAGGTCGAGGATCACGCCGGGCGGGCGGCGCATCGCGAGGTCGCGTAGCACACCGTCGGTGAGGCCGAGCGGCGTCGCGACCACGATGAAGTCCTGGTCGAGCGCGGTCTCGCGAAAGTCGCCAACGTCGATCGTGCCGGGCGGTGCGCCGGACGGATCGCTGACCGCGACCTCGAAGCCCTGCGAGAGCAGGAAGTCGGCGAACCAGCGGCCCATCTTGCCGGCGCCGCCGATCACCAGTGCGCGCCGCCCGGAGCCGGCGCCGTGCGCGGCCACGCTGGCCTGCTCCTGGGTGGCGAGCGAGGAGCGGATCAGCATCCGCATCAGTGTTTCGGCGAGCTGGGGGGACACGCCGCGCTGGCGCGCCGTCTCGCGGGCGCCGAGGATCACCTCGCGCTCGCGGGCGTAGTCGCGGGTCGCATGGCCGGTGGCGCGCTTGACGCGGGCGATCTCGCGGCTTTTTTGCTGCCGTTCGGCGATCAGCTCGATCAGCTGGGCGTCGATTTCGTTGAGGCGCTGGCGGAGTTCGTCGAGGGTGGGCATCGGGGCGACAGATCGACCTGGCGGGGAAGCGGGCCGCCTCCGGACGCCCTTTCTATCGACCGCGGCCCGGCACCGCAAGCACCGGGCGGCCTAATCGCGGCGGTCGTGGCCGCGGTAGTAGTCGCGATGGCGGCGGCTGTCATAGCGCCGGTCGCCGCCACGACGGAAGTCTCGGTCGCGAAAGCGGTAAACGTCACCCAGCCCGAAGCGGATCACGGGGTCGCGGTAGTACTCACCGTAGGGATCGCCGTAGGACCTTCCATAGGCGCTGCCGTAGTGACTGCCGTAGCGGCTGTCGCCATAGCGCTCAGGGTACCCATGCCGGTAGACGCGGGGGCCCGGACGATAGACCGGCGCGCCCCAACCCCAGTACGGCGCGATCGTGATCTGAACGCGAGTACGATCGCCGGCGCTTGCGGCGGGCACGCCGAGCGCGAACAGGGCGGCTGCGGTGATCCACTTGCTGCGGGACATCGTCGTTCTCCGTGAGGGACGTGGCATCGATCGTGGACCGCCGGTTCTGAACGGACCCTGAACCACGACGCGCCGGCGCGGGCCTGCGATACCATGCGTGGATGCCCGTTCCCGCCCAGTTCCTGCCCGAACCCCTGCCCGCCGAGCCGCTGGCCGTCGCCGCAGAATGGCTGGCCGAGGCGCGACGCCTGCGTCATCAGCCCAATCCGGATTCGATGGTCGTGGCCAGCGTCGATGCCGGCGGCGCGCCGTCGGCACGGGTGGTGCTCTGCAAGGAGATCGTGGTGCGGCCCGGTTACGTCGCGTTCTTCTCGAACTACCTGTCGCGCAAGGGCCTCGACCTCGCGGCGCAGCCGCGCGCAGCGCTGGTTCTGCACTGGGATCACCTGCATCGCCAGGTGCGCATGGAAGGACGGGTGCGGCAGGCACCGGCGGCGGAAAGCGATGCGTATTTCGCAACGCGGCCGTGGCAGCGCCGCATCGGCGCCTGGGCGAGTGCGCAGAGCCGGCCGGTGGCTTCGCGCGCGGCGCTGGAGGCGGCCGTGGTCGCCACCGCGCAGCGCTTCGGCACGCCGGTGCCGGGGCCGGAAGACTCGGGGCCTGCGCCGACAGTAACGATCCCGCGGCCCGCGCACTGGGGCGGCTACCACGTCTGGGTGGACGCGGTGGAACTGTGGGTCGAGGGCGAATCGCGGATCCACGACCGCGCGCGCTGGACGCGTCTGCTGGCTGCGGGTGAAGGCGAGGCCTCCGGCGCCCGCGCGTTCACGCCAGGCGCCTGGTCGGTCACGCGCCTGCAGCCTTGAGCGCGGCTGCGGGGTCGAGCGCAGCTGCGGGGAGCGGCGAGACGGGCGACGGCGAGACGCCGCTCGAGACTGAGGCGCTCGAGGTCCGCGCCGGCAGTCGGCTGCTGATCGACGCGCTCACGATCGCCGTGCGCCGCGGTGAGTTCCTCGCCGTGCTGGGGCGCAACGGCACGGGCAAGACCCTTCTGCTGCATACCCTCGCCGGCTTGCGCGTGCCTGCGGCTGGCATCCTGCGCCTGCTCGGTCAGCCCCTCGCAGCCCGGCCACGGCGCGAGGTGGCGATGGCGCTCGCGTTGCTGCCGCAAGACGTCGAAGCGATGCCAGGCGCCACGGTGCTGGAGGCCGTGATGACGGGTCGCTATGCCCACCAGGGGCCGTGGAGTGCGGATGATCCGCAGGACCGACGGCTCGCGCTGGATTCGCTGGCGCGGCTCGGCATCGCGGAGCTGGCCGGGCGCGAACTCGCGACGCTCTCGGGCGGCGAGCAGCGGCGTGCGGGCGCCGCAGCGACGCTGGCGCAGCAGGCGTCCGTGGTGCTGCTCGACGAGCCGACCAACCACCTGGATCCGCATCACCAGATCGCCGTGCTCGAGGTGTTCGCCGCGCATGCGCGGGGCGGCGGCAGCGTGGTCGCTTCGCTGCACGATCCGACCCTCGCTGCGCGCTACGCGGACCGCGTGCTGCTGCTGCATGGCGACGGGCGCTGGCAGTGCGGACCGCAGGAGCGGCTGCTGAATGCGGGAGAGCTCTCGGCGCTGTATCTGACGCCGATCATGGCGCTGCAGGACGGGCCGCGCCGCATCTTTGCGGCAGCCTGAGGGCAGGACGATCGGGTGCTCGACCGCACGCCTCGCTGCGTACCGGCGCGCCAAGCTTCAGCGCAGCGCGGCCAGTACCGTGTCGTGCAGCGCGCCGTTGCTCGCCAGCACGGTCGTGGTGTCGAGGCCAATGGCGCCGCCGTCGAGATCGGTGAAGCGGCCGCCCGCCTCCTCGACGATGACCGTCAGCGCGGCGATGTCGAGGATGTTGACGTCCGACTCGACCACGACGTCGAGCGCGCCGCGCGCCAGCAGGTGGTAGTGCACGAAGTCGCCGTAGCCGCGCAGGCGGCTGAGCTGCGGCACTAGCGCGCCGAAGCGCGCCCAGCGCGCACCCTGCGCCAGCGTCTCGAGGTTGCCGGTGGAGAGGATCGTGGCCCCGAGCTGCGCCGTTGCGCTGACGCGCAGCGGCTTGCCGTCCAGCCAGGCGCCGGCGCCGCGCTCGGCCCAGGCGAGCTCGCCATAGACCGGGGCGCAGGATACGCCGAGCACGAAATGACCCTCGCGCAGCAGCGCGATCTGGGTGGAGAAGAACGGACAGTCGCGCACGAACGACTTGGTGCCGTCGATCGGGTCGACCAGCCAGACATTTTCGGCGCCCATATCGTGCTGGCCGGTCTCTTCGCCGTAGAAACCATAGCCTGGGAAGCGCTGTGACAACACCGCGTGGATTGCTTGCTCGGCCTTCACGTCGGCCTCGGTGACCGGTGACTTGTCGGCCTTGGTGACGACCTCGAGATTGCGCTGATACAGCGAACGGATCACCGCCGCTGCGGCGGCGGCCGCCTCCAGGGCAGCGGTGAGTTCGGGCGAGGCCAAGGCGACTTCCGACGGTGGCGTGAGCGAGGTCGCGAGCGTGCTGGCGTGCGTGCGTGCTGTCAATGCGGGGGCCTGATATCGTACGCGCCGATACAGTGCGGACAGGGCTCCATGGGCAATCGCCTCAGCAAGATCTACACGCGCACGGGCGACGACGGCAGCACTGGGCTCGGCGACGGCGCACGAGTCCGCAAGGACGATGCCCGCGTCGAGGCCTATGGGACCGTCGATGAGGCCAACAGCAGCATCGGCGTGATCCTCGCGGTGCCGGGGCTGCCCGAGGCCGTCGCTGCACGACTGCGTGAGGTCCAGCATGACCTGTTCGACCTTGGCGGCGAGCTGTGCATTCCCGGAACGCGGATGATCACCGCCGACCATGTCACCGCACTCGAGACGTCGCTCGACGGCTTCAACGAGCCGCTGCCGCCGCTGAAGGATTTCATCCTGCCCGGCGGCGGGCCCGCGGCCGCGGCCTGCCACGTCGCCCGCACGGTCGCGCGACGCGCCGAACGGCGCGTCTGGACGCTCGCGGCCGGGGGCAGCGATGTCGGCGAACACGCGCCGAAATACCTCAACCGTCTCTCGGACCTGTTGTTCGTGCTGGCGCGCGTGCTGGCGCGTCACGAGCATGGCGCCGAGGTGCTGTGGCGCCATGATCGCGGCCGAGCGGCACTCTGAAAGCCCGCGGATCAGCCGTCGCCGCTCACCGCTAACCGCTCGCTCGCCCCGCCGCTCACGCCCGATTTCCGAACAGGAGACCACGATGAAGGAAGGCACGCCGTATCCGCCGTACATCGGCATCTCGGATGTCATGACGAAGTCGCACGAGCAGATGCGTGTCGAGGCGCACTTCGAGGGCCAGCCGTCGCTGATGTTCGACGAGCCCGAGGGCTTCGACATCGGCGACCCACCGGAGCTGCGCGGCCGCTCGCGGGGCTGGACGCCGGTGCATGCGCAGCTCGCAGCACTCGCCGGCTGCACCTCCATCACCATCGCGGTCGTCGCGCGCGATCAGGGGTTCCGCTATGCGGGGCTCGGAACGAAGCTGCGCTCGCTGATCGACATCCGCGGTTTCTTCTTCGACCTGCATCGGCAGCCGAAGTATGAACAGCTGAACTTCGACCTGACGCTCGACACGGCGGAACGGGTGCCGAAGATCCGCGCGCTGGCAGCCGAGACGCACCGCCGCTGCCCCCAGCTCGGCCTGTTCCGGATGGCGAAGGTGCCTCTGCGGGTCACCTGGTATCGCCAGGGGTCGGACAAGCCGCTGTTCGAGGAGCGCTTCAGCCTGCGGGCCGGCCGCACGCCGGAAGAGCGACTGGCCGAGGCGGCGGCAAAGACAGCGGCCGCCGAGGCGCGACGCGCGAAGGCGCGGGCGAAACGCAAGCCGCGCCGACGCTGATCGCCGGCAGGAACCGCCGGCAATGACGAAGCTCGGGCGCGGGCGCGGCCTCGGCCTCGGCCACGGGAACGTGCTCGAATGCGCGTGCCGTCAGGCCTTGGCGAGTACGCGCTCGTCGACCTCGGCGCGGATCTGCGTGCCGATCACGATAGCGACGAGCACCGAGGCCGCGACCATCTCGAACGCGACCTGGTAGTTGCCGTAGGCGTCGTAGAGCCGGCCGGCGGCCCAGCTGCCCAGGCCGACACCGACGGATTCGAGCAGGCTGATCGAGCCGTTGATGCGACCGATCTCGCGCAGGCCGAAATTGTTGACCGCCAGCATGTTGTAGAGCGTGAACAGGCCGCCCCAACCGAGGCCGATCACGAGCGCCGAGGCGAACACCCATTCGCGCTTCATCGTCGCCAGCCCGACCACGCCGATCAGCATGATGATCTGGCAGGCGGCAAACACCTTGTGGCGGTCGATCCGGTCGGCGATCGCGCCGATGATCAGCTTGGCGAGCATCGCCACCACGCTGAAGAAGAACAGCGTCTGGCCCGCCTGCTGGAGGGTGTAGCCGAAGCTCTTGTTGAGATGCAGCACGAGGTGCTGCACGAAGGCGAAGATCGAGAAATACGTCAGGAAACCCGAGACTCCGATCGCCCAGAACGTGCGGGTGCGCAGCGCCTCGCGGAAGGTCAGGCCGTGCTGCTTGAGATCGGCGATTGCGGCGCTCTGGCCGAAGGCGACGGTGCCGGCTTGCGCCGGCGTGCCCTTGACGAAGAACAGCACCAGCAGGAACAGCACGACGGGCATGAACGCGTTGTAGACATAGGCCTGGCGCCAGCCGAAAGACTGGATCAGGTACGGATTCACCAGCGGCAGGATCGCGCTGCCCATGCTGGTGCCGACCAGGGCGATGCCGATCGCAAGGCCGCGGTTCTTCACGAACCAGCTGGAGACCAGGAAGATCACGACCATCGAGCCGCAACTGCCGAGCGCCAGCGCGAACATCAGGTGGATCACGTACACCTGCTTCAGCGCGACGCCGCTCCAGTTCTGGAAATAGAACCCGAGTGCGATCGCAGCGAGGACGACGGTGATCGCGACCAGTGCCACCAGCGGCAGCTTCGGCCAGACCTGGCGCGCGGCGAAGGCGACCAGCGCCGCGAAGGACACGAACGTCAGCACCGCGATCGCCTCGATCAGCGGCACCGGCGCCCCGTTGCGGATCATGCTGTAGCCGAAATAGCCGAGCGACAGCAGGCTGCAGCCAGTCATCATCAGGTACTTCGGGTTCCAGCGGTCGATCAGGATGCCGAAGATCGGCGAGAACAGCGCGACCAGCACGAAATTCAACAGGTCGCGCAGCTTGAAATCGCCGCGCGACCAGCCGAACTCGTCGAGCAGCGACGGATCGAAAATCGTGATGCCGGTGGCGGTCATGCCGTTGGACAGGAACAGCGCGAACATGCCGATGAAGGCGATGACCCAGGGATAGACGCGCGGGGCCTCGCGTGCGGCGGAATCGTTCATTCTTGTTGTCTCGCTGTAGTTCCGGGGCTCCGGTTCCAGGCCCTGGGAGGACGATCGCTCAGGCGGCGACGAGGCGTCGCAGTCTGGGCCAGTCGAAGGATACGCCGGGGTCGGTCTTACGCCCCGGCGCGATCTGGTCGTGCCCCACGAGGCGGTCGGGAGTGAGCCCGGGATAGGTCCCCATCAGCGCCCGGATCAGTCGCGCCAGCGAATCGTACTGGGCGTCTTCGTAGGGATCGGTGTCGGTGCCTTCGAGCTCGATGCCGACCGAGTAGTCGTTGCAGGCGCTGCGGCCATTCCACGTCGAGGTGCCCGCATGCCAAGCACGCTGGTGGAATGGCACGAACTGCAGCACCGCGCCGTCGCGCCGCACCATCGCATGCGCGGAGACCCGCTGCCCGGCGATCGCCGCGAAGTACGGGTCGACGTCGGCAGGCAGGTTGCCGCAGAACAGCCGTTCGATCCACGGCCCCCCGTATCGTCCCGGCGGCAGGCTGATGCCGTGCACGACGATCAACTCGGGCTGCTGCCCCGAGGGTCGGGCGTCGCGGTGCGGCGAGAGCACCTGGCGCAGCGCGCGCGCGAGCCCGGTCGCCGGATCGATCTCGATCGGCCCGGCCTGCGAGGCTGGCGTGGCTGACGGCGGCATGAGGATCGGATGATGCCAAATCCGCGGACCCGGCGCGCCCGCATGCCAGAATAAAGCCATGTCCACGCCCTCGAATGCCGACCTGCGGGCCCGGGATCTCGCCCACGTCTGGCACCCCTGCACGCAGATGAAGGACCACGAGCGCGAGATGCCGCTGCTGCCGATCCGGCGCGGCGCCGGCGCCTGGCTCGAGGACTACGACGGCCGCAAATACCTCGACGCGATCAGCTCGTGGTGGGTGAACCTGTTCGGCCATGCGAACCCGCGCATCAACGCCGCGGTGGCCGCGCAGCTCGAGGCGCTGCCGCACGTGATGTTCGCCGGCTTCACCCACGAGCCGGCCCTGCGGCTCGCGGAACGGCTCACCGCCCTGGCACCACCGGGCCTGAACCGCTGCTTCTTTGCCGACAGCGGCTCGGCCGCGATCGAGATCGCGGTGAAGATGAGCTATCACTACTGGCAGAACCGCGGCCGGCCGCGCAAGACGCGCTTCGTGACGCTCGCCAACAGCTATCACGGCGAGACGCTCGGCGCGCTGGCGGTCGGCAGCGTCGAGCTCTACAAGGCGATCTACCGGCCACTGCTGATGGACGTGATCACCGTGCCCTCGCCCGACGCCTGGGCGCGAGAGCCCGGGGAGTCCGCCGCGGACTGCGCGCGGCGCCAGTTCGCGGCGCTCGAGCGCGTGCTCCTCGAGAGTGCCGACGAGATCGCCGCGGTGCTGGTGGAGCCGCTGGTGCAGTGCGCGGGCAACATGCGGATGTACGACCCGGTCTACCTCTCGCTGCTGCGCGCCGCCTGCGATCGCCACGGCGTGCACCTGATCGCCGATGAGATCGCGGTGGGCTTCGGGCGCACCGGCACGATGTTCGCCTGCGAGCAGGCGCAGATCCGCCCCGACTTCCTGTGTCTGTCGAAGGGCCTGACCGGCGGCTACCTGCCGATGTCGGTGGTGCTGACGACCGACGAGATCTACGACGCGTTCTACGACGACTACACCCGGCTCAATGCGTTCCTGCATTCGCACAGCTACAGCGGCAATCCGCTGGCCTGCGCCGCGGCACTGGCGACGCTGCAGATCTTCGCCGATGACGACGTGCTGGCGTGCAATCGCGGTCTCGCCGCGCAGCTCGCGGCGGCCGCAGGGCCGCTGGCCGATCATCCGCACGTGGCCGAGGTCCGCCAGCTCGGGATGATCGTCGCGGTGGAGTTCGTCCGCGATCGCGCGACGCGCGAAGCCTTCGGCTGGCGCGAGCGGCGCCACCTGCGCATTCATCGGCATGCGCTCGAGCGCGGCGTGCTGCTGCGGCCGCTCGGCAACGTGATCTACTTCATGCCGCCCTATGTGGTGACGCCGCAGGAGATCGCACTGATGGTCACGGTGGCGCGCGAGGGGCTGGACCTCGCCGTGCGGGACTAGGCATGCGCGAAATCCGCGTCTACGTGCCGGGACCGCTCACCGCGGACACGGCGCTGTCACTGCCGGCGCCGGCGGCCGGCCACGTCGCGAAGGTGCTGCGGCTGCGCGCCGGCGCGGCCTTGACGGTGTTCGACGGTCGCGGCGGCGAGTGGTCCGCGGTGATCGAGCGCGTGACGGGCGGCGCCGTCACGGTACGCACTGGCGCGCACGACGCGGTGGAACGCGAGTCGCCTCTGCGCGTGACGCTGCTGCAGTCCCTGGCGCGCGGCGAGAAGATGGACTGGGTGCTGCAGAAGGCGACCGAACTCGGAGTCGCGCGGATCGTGCCGGTCGCGACGACGCGCAGCGTGGTGCAGCTCGACGCCGAGCGCGCGGGGCGTCGGCTGGAACACTGGCAGGGCATCGTCGCCGCGGCCTGCGAACAGTGCGGCCGCAATCGCCTGCCCGAGGTATTGCCACCGCAATCGCTGCAGGCGGCCTGTGCGCTGGCGTCCCTGTCGCCCGCGGGCGTGCGGCTGGTGCTGGCGCCGGGAGCCACGGTGTCGCTGGCGGCGGCCGTCGAAGCCGGCG
This sequence comes from Pseudomonadota bacterium, assembly GCA_043748075.1. GTDB lineage: Bacteria > Pseudomonadota > Gammaproteobacteria > Steroidobacterales > Steroidobacteraceae > UBA964. The sequence goes on along the minus strand of JAYTNX010000417.1, from coordinate 12,589 downwards.
CGCGCGAGGTGGGGCTGCTGATCGGGCCCGAGGGCGGGCTGAGCGAGTCGGAGTTGCGCGTCGCGGTACAGGCGGGGTTCGTCGCCGTGGCCCTGGGACCGCGGGTGCTGCGGACGGAAACCGCGTCGATCGCCGCACTCGGCGTGCTGCAGCTCGTGGCGGGGGATTTCAGTGCGCGATGAGGCGGCGCCGATCGGGTGTAGTTGCTCGGGAGTAGTCGCTCGGGCGTAGACGCTCAGGCGGCGACGCTGGTTTCCTGCGCAATCATCGACTCGAGGCGATCGATGTCCGGCACCAGCGGCGTCTCGCTCATCATCCGCAGCTGGCACAACGCCGGCCAGCGTTCCGGAATCGCGCGCGAATTGTCGGGGCGCACGACGTCGGCGGTGACGCGCAGCACCTGCGGGAAGCCCTGCGAGACGAGCGCGAAATAGCCGCCCTCGAGCTCGGAACCGAGGCAATGCAGCACCACGATGCGCGCGCGACCGGTGACCGGCGGCAGCGCCTCGCCGCAGACGCCCTCGAACGACACCAGCGGCACGGCGCGGCCGGTCCACTGCACCGTACCCAGGTACCACGGTGGCGCACCGGGCATTTCCACCGGTGTCGAATGCGCCACCACCTCGGCGACGCAGGAGCGCGGCAGGATCAGCCGACCTTCGGCCAGCGGGATCAGCACGCAGTAGACCTCGGTCAGTCGTTCGGCCATCGGTCAGCTCCTGGTGATCGCGCGTGACCGGCTCACGCGAGGCCTGCGCCGGTGGCGCCCACCTGGGCCCGTCGTCGCGCCACCAGGGGCTCGATCGCCTCGAGCAGCTGCGCCTCCTGATAGGGCTTGCCGAGGTAGTCGTCGACGCCCAGCTCGATCGCCCGGGCGCGGTGTTTGTCGCCGACCCGGGAGGTGATCATGATGATGGGGATGCCGGCGGTGCGGCGGTCATTGCGCACCTGCGCCGCGACCTCGTAGCCGTCCATGCGCGGCATTTCGATGTCGAGCAGGATCACGTCCGGCAGGTGCTCGGCGAGCACCGCGATCGCATCCAGGCCATCGCGCGCGGTCAGCACCTTCATGCCGTTGCGCTCGAGCAGGCGCTGCGTGACGCGACGCACCGTGATCGAATCGTCGACCACCAGCGCAATCGGCTGCGCGTCGAGCTTGTCGCGTGCCGCGACTGGCGCGACCCGGGTGCGCCAGTCGGCGCGCACCAGCGGGCCGATGTCGAGGATGATCACGATGCGGCCGTCGCCGAGGATGGTGGCGCCGGAGACGCCGCGGATGGCGGAGATCTGCGGACCGACGCTCTTGACCACGATCTCGCGGCTGCCCACCAGCTCGTCCGTGACCAGGCCGGTGGAGTGGTCGCCGGCGCGCACCAGCACCACCGGGATCGTGACGTCCTGCGCCGGCAGCGGCGACGGCGTCAGGCCCACGAACAGGCCGAGCTGCTGCAGGCGGTAGTGTTGGCCCGAGTACTCGAAGCTCGCGCTCTCGGTGGCCAGATGCCGCTCGACCTCGCGGCGCGGCAGTCGCACGACACCTTCGACGGTCGGCAGCGGCAGCGCATAGAGCTCGTCATCGACGCGCACCACCAGTGCGTGGCTGATCGCGAGCGTGAACGGCAGGCGGATCGTGAAGCGCGTGCCCTGGCCCGGCCGCGTGTCCATGTGCAGCGCGCCGCCGAGCTTCTTGATCTCGGTGGCGACCACGTCCATGCCGACGCCGCGACCGGCGTGCTGGGTCAGGCGGCCGGCGGTGGAAAAACCGGGCTCCAGCACCAGCTGCATCGCATCGTTATCTGAGACGGCCTGGCCCTCGCGGATTAGTCCCAGCTCCAGGCCCTTGAGGCGGATCGCCTCGAGGTCCATGCCGGCGCCGTCATCGGAGACCTCGACAATGACCTCCGAGCCCTCGCGATGCAGGATCATCGTAATGCGTCCGCTCTCGGGCTTGCCGCGACCGGCGCGCACCTCCGGCGTCTCGATGCCGTGCACGACGGCGTTCCGCAACACGTGCTCGAACGGCGGCAGCATGCGCTCCAGCACCTGCCGGTCGAGTTCGCCGGAGGCGCCCTCGATCACCAGCTCGGCGCGCTTTCCGGTGTCGGCGGCGGCCTGGCGGACGATGCGCGAGAGGCGCTGTACGTGGCGCTGGAACGGCACCATGCGCGTGCGCATCAGGCCGTTCTGCAGCTCGGTGACGACGCGCGCCTGCTGCTGGAGCAGGTTCTGCGTGTCCTGGGTCAGCGTTTCGAGCAACTGCTGGATGCTGCCGACGTCGCTGGCCGTCTCGGCCAGCGCGCGCGAGAACTGCTGGATCGACGAGTAGCGGTCGAGTTCGAGCGGATCGAAGTCGCCCCGATGCGCCGACTCGCCCTCGTAGCGGTGCAGGATCTGCTTTTCGGTCTCGATTTCGAGGTTGCGCAGCTGTTCCTTCAGGCGCGTGACGGTGCGCGACAACTCGCCGAGGTTGTGATCGAGCGAGCCGACCTGCTGCTCGAGCCGCGCGCGGCCGATGCTGACCTCGCCGGCATTGTTGAGCAGCTGGTCGAGCAGCTCGGCGTCGACCCGGGCCATTTCCGGGCGATCGCCCTGCGCCACCGGCTCGCGGCCAGGTGGCACGGCGAGGCTCGCGAGCGGGGCAGATGCCGCGTTCGGTGCGGCGCCCTCGTCGGCGGCATCGACCGCATCGGCCTCGAGCGAAGACGGGAAATCGATCCGCTCGATCACGCCGGTGGTGTCGACCTCGATGCCGGCGGCGACGTAGTGATCGCTCGAGTTCGCCCCGTCCGGGTCGCCGGGCGCGCCGGCGCCGGGTTCGGCGGCGTCGAGGTCCAGATCGTCGGCGGAGACCGCCGCCGCGTCGACGTCGGCGGTGTCCGCCGCGACCTCCTCTGCGCCACCCGCGAGACGCCGCAGGCGCGCGACCAACGCCTGCGCCGGTGGTGGATTCTGGCCTTGCGCGACGCGGTCGCGCATCCTCGAAAGTTCGTCGACGCCGGCCTGCAGCGTCGCCACCGCGCGGTCGTCGGGCGCGACGAGGCCGAGTTCGATGTGGCCGATCGCCGTCTCGAGCTCGTGGCTGAGGTCGCCCATCGCGCGCAGGCCCGCCATGCGTGCGCCGCCCTTGAACGTGTGCAACGGGCGCTTGAGCGCATCGAGCGCCGCAGCGTCGTGGCGCGCGCCGGCCCAGCCTTGCAGCGCAGCTTCGATCGTCTCGAGCAGCTCAGCCGCTTCCTCGGTGAAGATCGAGGCGATCTCGGGATCGAACGGCGTGTCGTCCATGGCGTCGTCGTCGTCCATGGCACCGGCGGCGAGGGCGGCAACGTCGCCCGGCGCCGACCCCAGCTCCGTGGCGGACGTCGCCGGCCCGAGCGGCACCTCGGGTGCGGCAGGCGGCGGCGCGGGGGACGCCGCAGCAGCGGCGGCGTCGGCCGCGGCGACGATACGCTCCTCGAGTTCGGCTTCGGCGGCAGCGATGCGCTCGCGCAGCGCGTCGTGAGCGATGAAGTACGCAGAGGGCTCGTCGGGATGGCGCGCCACCTGGTACATCGCGTCCATGCAATCGTCGAGCAGCGCGAGGTCCGCCGTGACCAGACCCGCGCCACTGTTCCAGCTGCGCCGCAGCCAGTGATCGAGCGGCTCGGCGAGACGGATGCCGTGGTGCGCCTCGGCCATCTTCGAGCTGCCGCTGAGCGTGTGGCAGGCGCGGTACACCGCCTCGGTCAGCCGATGCGGCTCGCTGCGCCAGCGCCGGTCGCCGAGGAAGGCACGCACCGTCTGCACATGCGCATCGGTCTCGCGCAGGTAGATTTCGCGCAGCGCATTCGCCTCGCGGTTTGCACTGTCGGAGAGCGGATCTGCGGCGGTACCGTCCGGCGTTGCCGCCGCGGGTGCCAGCGCAGCGGGCGGCGCGAGGTCGTTCGAGGCGGCCTGGTCGAGGCCCGCAACGACGCCGAATTCACCGACCCAGGTCGGAGGCTCCGGCACCGGTGCAGCGCTGTCGACGCTGCGATCGGCGGGCGGCGTCGTGGTGGACAGGGCAGCGTCCGTGGCATTCCAGCGGCCGGTCGACGGATCGTTGGACGCTTCCGCGACGACGGCCGATGCGACGGATTCGGGGGACGGTCCGACCCGCGGTGCGAGCGCCGGATACAACCCGCTGGCGGCCGCGACGTCGTGCTGCCCTGCCGCGAGTGCGTGCGCCCTCGCGACCAGCGCCGGAACGTCGATCGCGACCGGCATTCCGCCGGCGAGGTGCTCCACCAGCAGCGGCGCGACGGCGACGGCCTCGCGCAAGGTCGAGCCCACCGCGGGCGAGCGTTCGAGCGTGCCGTCGAGGATGCGGTTCAGCAGGTTCTCGATCGACCAGGCGAACTCGGCGAGCTCGCCGGCCCCGACCATGCGGCCACTGCCCTTGAGGGTGTGGAACGAACGGCGCACGGTGCGCAGCGCCTCGAGCTCGGCGACGTTGCGCTCCCACTCGGGGAAGAAACGCGAGATCTTCTCGGCCTCCTCGCGCGCCTCCTCGATGAACACCTCGAGCAGTTCCGGGTCGACGTCCTCCGGCAGCGGCCGCAATGCATCGGGCCGGCGGGCCGCAGCGGGCGGAATCGACACGGGCCCGGCCGCCGGCAGCACCGGCGGTGAACCGAGCGGAAAGCGGCCGGAGGCGCTGGTCTCGCCGTACCGATCGGCGCGCCGCGACTCCGCCGCCGCGACCGACACGTCCGCGAGGTCGGCCGGCGACGTCGTGCGCGGGATCGACGCGGCGGCGTCGGCCGCAGGGGGTGACGCGTAGGCGCGGGCCGTCGCGGGGTCGAGGCGCACGGTCTGCGCGAACGAAGTGGGCTGCGCCGCGGGGGTGACCGTCGGTGCGACCGCTTCCGGTGCCACCAGCAGCGCATCGAGACAGTTCTGCGCGTTGTCGAGCATATAGCCCGGCTCGGCGCGCCCCGCCTCGAGCGTTTCCATGTAGTACTCGACGCTGACGATCGCGTCGGCGAGCCGGTCGAGGTAGCTGGCGGCGAGCCGCGTGCCGCCCGGTTGCATCACGCGCTTGAGGCAGGTGGCGATGCCGTCGACGACGGCCACCGCGCGCGTGCGTCCGAGCAGCAGCAGGCCCGCCTTGATGCCGCGCATCAGCTCCGGCCAGGCGTCCAGGCCGGGCGCATCGAGCGTGCCGCCGACGTTCTGCGCGATGGTGTCCTTGATGCGCGCGAGGTTGACGATGCACTCGCGCAGCACGGCCGACTGCACGTGCAGGAAGTCCTCGCTCGCCACCTCCCCCGAGCCGTCGCGCTGCGGCGCGCCGGCGCCTTCGCCGGAAGCCCCGCGGTCCGGCACGATCATCCGCAACAGGCTGCCGTCGAGGCGGTCCTCGATGCCGATCAGCGTGGTGGCGATCTCGACCAGCAACGGCTCACTCGGCGGCACACGCCCCGCGACGATGTCGTCCAGCCGCACCAGCTCGCCCTGGATCTTGCCGCGCAGTTCGCCGAGGCCGAGCACGCCGAGCGTATCGCCGATCTTGCGCAGCAGTTCGAGCTGCGGCGCGAGCTCGCCGGGCTGGCCGCCGCCGCGACGCACGAAGATGTCCAGCGTGTCCTTGACCTTGCCGAGGTCTTCACGGATCGCCGCGGCGACCGTCTGCATCAGCTTGATGCTCGGCGCGGAAAGCGTTTCACGCGCTTCGTCGATGGCCTGATCGACGGGCAGCAGCTCATCGAGCCGGAACGAGGTGCGCACCGCCGTCACGCGAGCGCCGGTGCTGGTGGTGCGCGCCACGTAGTACAGCAGGTTGTTCAGCAACTCGACCGGCGGGGTCTGGCAGTAGCGCGGCTCGCCCTGTTCGTACAGACGCTTCAGCTCGCGGTCGGCGAGGCCCAGCAGGCGCTTGATGGAGACACTGCCCTCGAGGCCGTCATCGCGCAGCGCCTCGATGACGGCGCCCGTGACCCACCAGAGCTGGAACACGGGCTGGTCGGTGGCGACCTGTTCCATTCGCGCAGCCACCTGGGCCAGCGCCGCGAGATTGTCCGCGACGCGCTCGCCGCGGATCCAGCCAACCAGACCGAGCTGAAACTGCGCGCGCAGGCGACGCGCCCACTGCAGCACCGTGAGTTCGGGCTCGCCCGGCGGCAGGCGCGCCGCCACCGGCGACTGCTCGGACTTGAGGTTCAGCAGCAGCAGAGTGCCCTCGGAGAGCAGCGGACTGCCGCGCACCGCGCGCAGGTCGTTCAGCAGCGGCAGCAGCACCAGCGCGAGATCGCGCCCGCCGGCGAGCACGCGGTCGAGGTAGGACGGCAACTGCACCATCGCGCGCAGCAGCGCATCGAGGCTCTCGGCATGGTTGCGGCGATCGGCGGCGGTCTCGATCAGGTAGCGGGTGACCTGCTCCATCTCCTCGGCGAGCAACGCCGCACCGTAGATCTCGAGCACGCGCAGCACGCCCTGCACGCGATGCAGCTCGGCCGCGCAGCGCTCGAGCAGCGCCAGGTTGTCGGACTGCTCGGCGTACGCCTCGAGGGCGACCCGCGCCTCGTTCAGCGTGCCGCCGAGCTCACGCCCGACGAGGTCAAAGGTCTGGGGAGCGACCTGGGTCATGCTGGGCGCGAGGCCTCAGGCCGCCGCGCCGCCGGTGCCGGACAGCTTGGGGGCGCTCTCGGCGACGATGGCCGTGCCGGCGGCCGCAGGCGCGGCCTGGCGTGGCGCCTCGCGACGCGTACCCGCCGCAGCCGCGGCGGGCAGGCGGAAGCCGGACACCGAAGTGCGCAGATCCGTGGACAGCTCGGCGAGCTTGCCCACCGACTGCGAGGTCGCGGTGGTGGATTCAGCCGTCTGCGTGCTGATCTCCTTGAGCACCTGCATGTTGCGAGTGATGTTCTGCGCCGCTTGCGCCTGCTGGCGCGAACTGCCGGAGATGTTCTGCACCAGGCTCGCAATCTGGTTCGAGACGTTCTCGATTTCCTCGAGCGCCGCGCCCGCGTTCTCCGCGAGCAGCGCGCCGCCGACGACGTCGGTCGTGCTACGCTCCATCGAGACCACAGCCTCGTTGGTGTCGGCCTGGATGGTGCGCACCAGCACTTCGATCTGCTTGGTGGCGTTGGCGGCGCGTTCGGCGAGGCGCTGCACCTCGTCGGCGACCACGGCGAAGCCGCGGCCCGCCTCGCCGGCCATCGAGGCCTGGATCGACGCGTTCAGCGCCAGGATGTTGGTCTGCTCGGCAATGTCGTTGATCAGCTCGACGATGTTGCCGATCTCCTGCGACGACTCGCCGAGGCGCTTGATGCGCTTGCTGGTGTCCTGGATCGTCTCGCGGATCGTGTTCATGCCGTCGATCGTGCGGCGCACGGCGTCGCCGCCCTTGTGGGCAACGTCGACCGAGTGGCGCGCGACGTCGGCGGCGCGCTCGGCATTGCCCGAGACTTCCTCGGTGAACGCGGCCATCTCGGAGATCGACTCGGTGGCCGAGCCGATCTGCTTCGACTGCGCCGAGCTCGCCTTGGCCAGATGCGCCGCCAGCGCCGTGGTCTGACGGGCCGCACCGTCGAGCTGGATCGCCGAGCCGTTGATGGTGGTGACCAGACCGCGCAGCGCCTCGACCGCGTAGTTGATGGAATCAGCGATCGCGCCGGTCATGTCCTCCGTGACCGTGGCCTGCACGGTAAGGTCGCCGTCGGCCAGGCTCGAGAGTTCGTCGAGCAGGCGCAGGATCGCCTCCTGGTTGCGCTCCGCGTCCTTGCGCTGCGACTGGGTGGCGAGACTCTGCGCCTCGGCATCGCCGCGCAGCTGGCGGGACTGGCGGAACAGCATCGCCAGCGGCACCAGCGATAGCAGCGCAGGAATCAGCGGCCAGCGCGGCAGGGCTGAGGCGGCGCCGCCGCCCGCGGCCGCGGCACGCGCCACCGCGGCCGCGTGCACCGGCAGTTCGTCGGCGGCCCGTACGGCGCCCGGCAGTGCCGGCGCCGCGCCGACCGCGCGCCGCACCGCGCCATCCAGCGCGGCAAAATCCCGGGTCAGGCTCTGCACTTTCGACTGTACGTCGGCATTGGCCGGGGGCCGCGGCAGCGCGAGCCGCGCATCGCTGCCGGCCAGGCCATTGACCACCTGGCCGAGATAGTCGGCACCGTCGGCGAGCCGCCGCGCCGCGGCCTGCGGCTCGCCCGTGCCGCCCGCGAGCGCGGCGATGTCGGCCTGCAGGCGCTGGGCGCGCAGCTCGAAACGCTCGAACACCCGCGGCATCGGGTCCGCCGGCGAACCGGCCATCGCGGTGACCACTTCGGCGAGACCGGAGACCAGCCGCGGCGCCAGCTCGCTCGCATCCTTCGCCGCCCGCCCCGCATCGACCAGCGGGCTGCGCGCCTGGGCCAGCGCCTCCGCGGCGCCCAGCAGCTTTGGCAGCGCGGGATCGACGGTCCATTGCGCGCCCTGCGCCGCGAGGGTCAGTTCACGCAGCCGCGACCCGCCCTTCGCGATCCGCTCCAGCGCCGCCGCATCGCCCGCCCGCGCGGGCGCGGCACCGGCAACCAGGTCCTGCAGCACCACCAGCGTCGCCGCGGCATCGCCGCTGCCGCGACCCGGCGCGAGCAGGAATCCGGCAGTGGCCACGATCATCAGCAGCGCGGATGCCGCGAGCAGCAGCGGGATGTTGCGCACCCGCGCCGCCGCGACGTCGCTGCGGCCGCCGGATCGGGACTCGGCTCGGGGTTCGGACTTCATGGGAAGGGATCCCGGCGGCTCATGCGGCAGCGTCCTGGAAACTCGGGCTCTCGACCAGCGTGCGCAGCGACAGCACCGGCCAGTTCTCCTCACCGCGGCGGAACGCGCCGGCCAGGTAACGCTCGCAGCGCACCACGGTCGGCGGCGCATCGCCGCTGAATTCGGACTCGGGGAAGCGGCGGAAGCCGAGCACCTCGTCGACCATCAGCCCGGCGGGAATCTCGCGATGATTGACGACGATCACGCGGGTGTTGCGGGTGGAGGGCGTGACGCCGCTGCCGAGGAACTGCCGCAGATCGAGCACCGGCAGCAGCTGGCCGCGCACGTTGGCGAGGCCACGCAGCCAGGGCCGGGCGCCCGGCACCCGGGTCAGCGGCGACGGCACGCCGAGTACCTCGCGCGTCTCCTCTCGGGCGACGAGGTAGAGCTCGCCCGCCATCTTCAACGCGACGCCGACCCATTCGCGCGCCGACGGGCTCTCCTGCGCCAGCAGCGCCGAGACAGCACGGCCGCGCCGTTCGAGCTCGGCCAGCAATTCGAACGGCTGGTCACGCAGCGACTTGAGCGAGGGTGAGGCAGTCATCGTGGGCGACTCTCGTGGACACACCAGCCGTGGACATACCCGCCGTGGACAGACGCGCCGTGGGCAGACCCGCGAGCCCGCACCTCAGGCCGCAAGCGTCGACTGCGCCTTGGCGACCAGGTCCGCGGGCGACACCGGTTTGACCATGTAGTCGATCGCGCCCTGGCGCAGGCCCCAGATCTTGTCGGTCTCCTGGCCCTTGGAGGTGACCATGACGATCGGGATCGCGCGGGTGCTGGGGTCGTTGGTGAGCGTGCGAGTGGCCTGATAGCCGTTCATGCCCGGCATCACGATGTCCATGAAGATCAGGTCCGGATGGATTTCCCGGGCCAGGCGCACGCCCTCGGCACCATCGCCGGCGACCGCGGTCTGGTAGCCGTGCTTCTCGAGGGCACGCTGCATCACGTGCACCTCGGTTGGGGAATCATCGACGATCAGGATGAGGGGCATGCGGTCATCTCCCGATGTTCGACTCGATCGCGGAGAGCAGCTCGTCCTTGGTGAACGGCTTGGTGAGGTACTGCTCGGAGCCGACGATGCGTCCGCGCGCCCGATCGAACAGCCCGTCTTTCGACGACAACATGATGACCGGAATCGACTTGTAGACTTTGTTGTGCTTGATCAGGGAGCAGGTCTGATAGCCATCGAGGCGCGGCATCATGATGTCGACGAACACGATGTCGGGTTGGTGATCGGCAATCTTGGCGAGGGCATCGAAGCCATCCACGGCGGTGAACACCTCGCAGCCCTCCTTGGTGAGGAGGGTTTCGGCCGTTCGACGGATCGTCTTGCTGTCGTCGATGACCAGGACCTTCAAGCCCTGCAGACCCGGTTTGGCAACCGTCTCCAATCTCCTCTCCCTGTATGGCTCGGGCTGTATGCTTCGGGAACCGCGGCAAGCGAAGCGAGCCCTCGCGGTATCGCACACAATCTCGGCTGCGGCAGGGAGCCGTTTTAACATATGCGTACCACCCCCGCCATGGCACGCAGTTCACGTTTCTGAAGGCTCGCCTCATCCGGACGCAAGACATGCCCAGCCCTTCCCGCCTCGCCGTCGTCATGGACCCGATCCAGGACATCAAATACGCCAAGGATTCCACGCTGGCGATGCTGCACGCGGCCAGCGCCCGCGGCTACGAGTTGCTGTATCTCGAACAGGCGGATCTGTGGCTGCGCGACGGCGTGGCCTGCGGGCGCGTGCGGCCGCTGCAGGTGTTCGCGGACCCCGCGCGCTGGTTCGAGCTCGGCGAGCCGCAGGTCGCGCGGCTCGGCGACCTCGACGTGCTGCTGATGCGCAAGGATCCGCCCTTCGACACCGAGTACATCTACACCACTTACATCCTCGAACGCGCCGAAGAGCAGGGCGCCCTGGTCGTAAACCGGCCGCGCGGGCTGCGCGACATGAACGAGAAGGTCTATACCGCCTGGTTCCCGCAGTGCTGCGCGCCGACGCTGATCACCCGCAACCAGGGGGACATGGAGGCCTTCCTGGCCGAGCACGACAAGGTGGTCTGCAAGCCGCTCGATGGCATGGGCGGGCGCTCGATCTTCGTGGTCGAGCGCGGCGACAAGAACATGAACGTGGTGTTCGAGACGCTGACGGGCTACGGCAGCCGCTTCGCGATCGTGCAGCGCTACATCCCGGAGATCGTCACCGGTGGCGACGCGCGAGTGATCCTGGTCGACGGCGAACCAGTGCCGTTCGCCCTCGCACGGATCCCGAGCGCCACCGACAACCGCGGCAACCTCGCCGCCGGCGCCACCGGGGTCACGCGGCCGCTCGACGACCGTGACCGCTTCCTCGCTGCGCAGATCGGTCCGCGGCTGGCGGAGCTCGGCATGCTGTTCGTCGGCCTGGACGTGATCGGCGGCTTCGTCACCGAGATCAACGTCACCAGCCCGACGGGCATCCGCGAAATCGACAAGCAGCGCGGCACGGATGTCGCAGGCCAGTTGATGGACGCCATCGGGCGGCGGCTGGCGCAGCGGCAGTGAGCCCCGCAGCCTTCGCAGCGTCCGGCCACGCGACGACGCCGATCGGCGCCGAGACGCCGGTCCGCGACCGGCTCGTGACGACCTTGTTCCTGGCGGCAGTGGTGCACGGCATCCTGATCCTCGGCGTCACCTTCACCGCGGGGCGCTTCAATCGCAGCGCCGCGCCCGGCCTGGACGTGCAACTGCTCGCCGAAGACGCGCAGGACGAGCCGCGCGAGCGCGACGCGGCCTATCTCGCCCAGGCCTCGCGCGTCGGCGCAGGCACGACCACCGAGCGCATCGCCGCGCGGACGCCGTTCGGCCCGCCGCCGGACCCGACCGCGGCCGACGGCGAGGAACCGCGCAATCCGGCGCCCAACCGCGGCGACCGCTCGGCCGCTGCCGCCGGCGGCGTGGAGTCGATGCTGGCGAGCTCGGCGCGGCGCCCGACCGTGCGCTATTCGGGCCCGATCCTGCCCGACGCGGCCGAGCTGCCGCAGCTCACCGGCCAAAGCGGCGCGTCGCCGCGGCTACCGGCGACGGCCGATTTCGGCGGCGAGGATGCCGTCGATGCCGTGCAGCTCACCGGCCCGGCGGCGCGCGCCGGGGCCTTCGTCTCACCGGACACGCGTCGCTCGATCCTCGCCCCCTATCTCGACGCCTGGCGCCGCAAGGTCGAACGCCTCGGCACGCTGAACTACCCGACTGTGGCCCGCGAACAGAACCGCAGCCGCTGGCCCGTACTCGAAGTCGAGCTGGCCGCCGACGGCCGCCTCACCAGCGCCCGCATCCGCCGCAGCTCCGGCGACGCCCGGCTCGACGCCGCCGCACTCGAAATCCTGAAGCTGTCGAGCCCGTTCGATCCGTTCCCGAGCGAGATGGCGAAGGTCTTCCCCGAGCTCGGGTTCGCTTACGAATGGCGGTTCGAGGCGGGTGGGGTTTTGTCGGTGCCCTCCTCTCCTTGAGAGCGTGAAGGTCACCGTCGGCACGGGGGCGCACTCGAGGGGCGTTTTCATTCGCCGCCCGTTATCGGCTCGGTGAAAACGCCCCTCGAGCACGCCCCCGCACCGGCAAAGGTCATCCGCTATCGAGACGCGTGCATCGATGAACGCACCACCCCGAGGCGTGGTCTCAGCCCCAGCCGGCGCGCACGGCCAAACGAGCGTCGTTTGGCTCGCGGTCACTCCCACTACGCGCAGTACGCCGCCGTTGCGCGGGCTGACCAACGCGATGACGGTGGTAGGCGAGGGGCGGGGGCGCGTGGGTCGATTTCACCGAGCCGATAACGGGCGGCGAATGAAATCGACCCACGCG
>JAYTNX010000416.1:0-1556 GCA_043748075.1 Pseudomonadota bacterium | reverse complement strand
CTGCTCGCCCACCGCGGGCGCCATGCCGGCTATTTCCCGGTGCAGCGGCTGTTGCGACGCATTTCGACCTTCGGCTTTCACCTCGCGACGGTCGACGTCCGCCAGCACAGCGATGTGCATCATCAGGTGCTGGCGCGGGGCCTGGACGATCCGTCGTGGCTCGGCCGCACCTCTGCCGAGCGCCACCGGCGGCTGGTCGACGCCATTGGCCGGGACATCGGCCCGCGCGGTGAGCTGGATGCGCTCGGCAAACGCACGCTGGCGGTGTTCGAGACCATGTTGCAATGCCGCCGGCGCTTTGGGCCCGACGCAGTCGGCCTGTACGTGGTCAGTGGCGTCGCGGGGCCCGACGACGTGCTGGCGCCGCTGCTGCTCGCGCAGTGGGCCGAGGCCTATGACAAGCGCAAAGAATCGATTGCGCTCGACATCGCGCCGCAGTTCGATTCGGTCGAGACGCTCGAGAACTGCGGTGAGGTGATGCGCGAGCTGCTTGCCGATCCGCTCTATCGCCGGCATGTCGACACCCGGGGCCGCCGGCAAGTTGCGCTGGTCGGCTATTCCGAGAGCAGCAAGGAAAGCGGCATGTGCGCTTCGCGCTTCGCTGCGTATCGGGCCCAGGGCGCGCTGGCGGCGTCGCTGGCCGCGGCCGGCGAGCAGCACGTGGTGTTTCACGCCCGCGGCGGCAGCATCGCCCGCGGCGGCGGACGCATCGACGCACTCGTCGGTGCGATGCCGCCGACCACGGTCAATGGACTGCTGCGACTGACCGAGCAGGGCGAGGTGGTCAGCCAGAACTATGGCCTCGCGCCGATCGCGATGCGCACGCTCGAGCGTGCGTTCAGCGCGTTGTCTCTGGCGACGCAAACGGGGCGGACGACCGAGGCGGTCGATCCCGCCGCAGCGCTGCTCGAGGTCGGGGCCGCGGTCGCCGATGAGAGCCGTCGCCGCTACCGACAGCTCGTCTGGGGCGAGACGCAGTTCTACGAGTACTTCCGGCTCGTCACCCCGATCGACGTCATCGAACGCATGCAGATCGCGGCGCGTCCAGCCTTGCGTCCCGACCGCGACGGGATGGACGCGCTGCGGGCGGTCCCCTGGGTGTTCGCCTGGACGCAGACGCGGCTGCTGCTGCCCGGCTGGTTCGGCGCCGGCAGCGGCCTCGGCGCTGCGATCGAGTCGCTGGGCCTCCCGGCAGTGCAGCGCGCCTTCCTGGAGTGGCCGTTCTTCCGCACGCTGGTCGATGATGTCGAGGCGATGCTCGCGCGCTCGGATCTCGACATCGCGATGACCTACCATGCGCTGGCGCCGACGCCGCTGCACCGCTTCTTTGCCGAATTGCGCGTCGAACACGCGCTGGCCTGCCAAAGCGTTCTGGCCGTAAAGGCCCAGGCAGAGCTGCTCGACGGCGATCGCACGCTGCAGCGCGCAATCCAGCTGCGCAATCCGTACGTCGACCCGATGAACCTGATGCAGGTAGACCTGCTGCGCCGCTGGCGAGAGACCGGGCGCACCGACCGTGACCTGTTCGATGCGCTGCAGGCGAGCATCAGCGGCAT
>JAYTNX010000415.1:0-25425 GCA_043748075.1 Pseudomonadota bacterium | reverse complement strand
GGGGCCTGCGGGTCGCGCGAGGCGAGCAGGTGCGCGAGCGTGCGCCCGTCCAGGAACGGCAGGTCGCAGGCGAGCACCAGCCAGGCGGCGTCGGGGTGGGTGGCCTGGGCGGCGAGGATGCCCGCCAGCGGCCCAAGCCCCGCCTGCCGATCGACGATCTTCGGGTAGTCGCGACGCAGCGGGTCGTCGACCTGATCGGGCCGCACTGAAATCCAGGCCTGTTCAACCACGGCCGACAGGCGTTCCCAGGCGTGCGCGAGTTGGCTGCGGCCGTGGTACTCCAGCGCGGCCTTGTCGCGGCGCATGCGGCGGCTGCGCCCGCCGCTCAACAGCAGGCCATGCACGGGCACGCTCACCGCGCGGCCCTGCCGGCGCGGGCGAATTCGCGCCGCCCACCGTGCTTTTCCAGCAGCCTCACGCTGGTGATCTCGATGTCGTGCGACAGGGCCTTGCACATGTCGTAGATCGTCAGTGCGGCGGCCATGGCGCCCGTCAGCGCCTCCATCTCGACGCCGGTCTTGTGGAACACTCCGACGCGGCAGCGGATCACCACCAGCCCGCCGCGGCGGCTGTCGATGTCGATGTCGCAGCGCTCGATCGGCAGCGGGTGGCAGAACGGGATGAGTTCATGGGTGCGTTTCACGGCCTGCACCCCGGCGATGATGGCCGTGTCGAACACCGGACCTTTGCGGGTGCGGTGCCCGCTCGCGGCAAGCGCGCGCGCGACGGCCGCCGGCAACTTCACACGCGCCTCGGCCAGCGCCTCGCGCGCGGTCGCGACCTTTGCCCCGACATCCACCATGGTCGGTCGCTGCGCGGCGTCGAGATGGGTCAGGCCGGACGCCGAGCTGCCGGTTCGCGGGGCACGGGAGCCGGGGTTGGAACCGGGACGTGCACCGGCCTTGCCGGGAGCTGGGCTGGAGCGGCGGTGCATGGGTCAACCGCCGATGAAGTACATCTCGACCTTCGATCCGCCGCGGCGACGCAGTTCGGCCCGCAGTTCGCTGTAGCGGTCGGTGCGCTTCGTCCAGATCGCGTGCATCAGCTCCGAGAGTTCCGCATCGCTCGCCCCGGCGCGCAGCGGCCCGCGCAGGTCCGCGCCTTCGTTGGCGAACAGGCAGGTGAACAGCGAGCCGTCGGAGGAGAGCCGCGCCCGCGAGCAGTTGCCGCAGAAGGGCTGGCTGACCGAGGAAATGAAGCCGACCTCGCCGCTGCCATCCTCGAGCACGTAGCGCTCCGCGACTTCGCCGCGATAGTTCGGCGACTGCGGCCGCAGCGGCCAGTGCGCGCCGATGGTCGCCGCGAGCTCCGCGGAGGGCACGACGAGGCCCGCCTGCCAGTGGTTGCGGTTGCCGACGTCCATGTACTCGATGAAGCGCACGATCACGCCGGTGCCGCGAAAATGCCCGACCAGCGCCACGGCGGTGTGGTCGTTCAAGCCGCGCTGGATCACGGCGTTCACCTTGATCGGCGCGAGGCCCGCGCGGCGCGCGTGTTCGATGCCGTCGAGCACCTCGTCGACGCCGCCGAAACCGCCGCTCATCTTCGCGAATACGGCGGGGTCGAGACTGTCGAGGCTGACGCTCACGCGCGACAGGCCGGCGGCCTTGAGCTCCGAGGCGTACTTCGCCAGCAGCACGCCGTTGGTCGTCAGCGCCACGTCGTCGATGCCGGGGATCGAGGTGAGGTCGCCGACGAGGTCGATCAGGTTGGCGCGCAGCAGCGGCTCGCCGCCCGTGATGCGCAGCTTGCGCACACCGAACGGCACCGCCAGCCGCGCCAGCCGCACGATCTCCTCGAACGACAGGCGCTGCGCCGATTTCAGGAAGCGGTAGCCGTCGTGAAAGGTTTCCTTCGGCATGCAGTACGGGCAGCGGAAGTTGCAGCGGTCCATCACCGAGATGCGCAGGTCGCGCATCGGCCGGCCGAGCGTGTCGTGCGGTTCGCGCGTGCGGCGTACCAGCGGGACGATCGTGTCGTGGGTAGCGTCCATGCGTTGCTCGCCCGTCACCAGCGGTAGAGCCGGGTCACGAACCCCTTGGGGTAGGTGTTCGGGCCGGGCGGCAGCTCGACGAACCCGTCGGTGCCGGTCAGCGCCATGAAATCGCCGGAACCGTTGGTCGGGCTCGGGTTGGCCCAGTTGCGGCCCCAGTCGTCATTCGTCACCTGCACCGGCATGAAGAACGACAACCCGGCCTTGACCTCGACGGCCGCGGACAGCGCGATCTTCTCCGTCGGCAGGGTCGTCTGCCCCATCGCGGAATACAGCGCCGGCACCACGTAGCGCGCCAGGCAGACCAGGGTGGAGACGGGATTGCCGGGCAGGGCGAACACGGCACTGCCCGAGGGCGCGATGCCGAACCACATCGGCTTGCCGGGACGCTGCGCGATCTTGTGGAACACGACCTTCACGCCGAGATCCTCGAGCGCGCGCGGCACGAGGTCGAGCCGGCCCATCGAGACGCCGCCCGAGAGGATCAGCACATCGTGGGTGTCCAGGTGCACGCGCAGCCGGTGGCGCATCACCGCGAGCTCGTCGACCACATGGTCGTCGGCAATCCGCATGAAGCCGCGTTGGCGCAGCGCGGTGACGATGCCGTAGGCATTGGAGCGGCGCACCTGGTGCGGCTCGATTGGTTCGCCGGGTTCGACGAGCTCGTTGCCGGTGGAGACCACAATGATGGTCGGTTGCGCGCTGACGCGGATGCGGGGCATGCCAGCGCCGGCGGCGATCGCGATCTCCGGGGCATTCAGCCGCCGGCCGGCCTGCAACAGCAGTGAACCCTGACGATTGTCGCTGCCGCGACGATGCACGTTCAGGCCGGGCTCGGGCCGCACCGACTCCTCGATCTGCGCGAAGCCGTCGGCGACGCTGATCTGCTCCACCGGCACGACCGCATCGCAGCCCGTCGGCAGCATCGCGCCCGTCATGATCTCGATGCAGTGCTGGCCGTTGGCGAGGGTCAGCGGAGCCTCGCCGGCGGCCTGCATCGCCTGTACGTGGAGCCGCCGCGTGCCGCCGCGCACCGCGTTACTGTCGAGCGCGATGCCGTCCATGGCCACGCGGTCGAAGGGCGGCTGGTCACGCTCGCCGTAAACATGCTCGCGCAGCACGGCGCCGGCGCATTGCACCAGCGGTAGCGATTCGATCGGGAGGCAATTGACGTGCCGACCGATGAGTCGGTCGGCCTCGGCGGTGGAGATCATGCCGGGAAGTGTATCCCTCCCGCCTATCCGGGCGGGACCGCGGTCCGGGCGGAACTGGGGCGCGTGGGCGCGGGCAGGACGGCACGGATTCGGGGAGTGTCGGTGACGGCACTCCCCGCCGGCTCATTCCTTTTTCTTGTTCTTCTCGCGGTAGATCTTCACCTGGTCGTTGAAGCGCGCGGCCACGGCCGTCGCATCGTCGGCGGCGGCGTTCTGCTTCTGCGCCAACATCTTCTGGCGCTCGGCCTTCTGCGAATCCGACAGGCTGGATTCCTTGGCCAGCGCGGCGTTGTGCTCACCCTCCAGGCAGGTCTGGTAGGCACCGATATCGGTGTCGAACTGCTTGACCAGCTTCTGCGTCGCCAGCATTTCCTCCAGCGTGGAATTCTGGCCGTCCGGGATCTTCTCCGGGGCTTTCGGGTAGGTGCAGGCGGCGTGAGTCGGGCCGGCCGCGAGGCTGGCGATGAGGGCCAGAGAGAGAAGCGCTTTCATGTCGAGAGATCCCCCAGGAGATCGGATTGCTGCATCGGAGCGATTGCGGACCAGCGTGAAGGCCCGGCGCTGAATGAACCCTGAACGGCACCCCAGCGCCAAACCTGCACGGCATCCTGCGTCGCTATCTTAAGGGTGGGATCGGGGCGCGGCTACCGCGATGCGCCGGCCGGTGGTCGCCGGCGGGCGCCCGCCAGGGGCGCGGTGTTTCGGGATAACCGAAGCCTCGGTCAGGCAGAATCGATTTTCCCGGGCTTTCTGCGCTACCTAGACTCCCGGGCATGAAGTCCCCGGTGGCATGGAGCGAGATCGGCAGGCACGGCGCGCTGCCGCAGGCGACCCATGACGAGGTAGCGCGTTTCAACGTGATCGCGAACCTCAACGCCTTCCTCGCACAACGTCTGGCGCCGACGGTGGGCGCGGCCTACGAGCGGCGCGCGATGCCGGCCTGGCGGGCCCGCCAGGGGCGCGCGCCGGTGGACCGCCACGAGGTGCACGAGGCGATCGCGAGTGACCCGGCGTATCGCGCGTGGAGCGCACTGCGGCGCAACACCATGGAAATGCGCCAGCAGGCCGGACGTTCGCTGGTATTGCGCCAGGCGCGCGATCTCCAGGAGCGGGTGGCCGCACTGAATGCCGGCTCGGCGCGGCTGCACCTCGATCCTTCGCTGCCGATTCCACGCTACCTGTCCGCCGTGGATACGCACCTGATGCCCGGCGGCTATACGGGCGTCGGCCAGGACGACGCCCTCTCGAATGCGGCCAACTACGACGCGGGATTCTTCGCGACGGTCGGCGGCAGCGGCGGTCCGTGGAACGACGGCGCGGGCCGCGCGCTGGTCGCGTGGCTGCGCGAGCACTATCCGCAGTTCCAGCCCGACCGCATCGTCGATCTCGGCTGCGGGCTCGGCCACAACACATTGCCGCTGCGTGCGGCCTACCCGGACGCCGTCATCGTCGCGATCGACGTCGCGGCGCCGATGCTGCGCTATGGCCATGCCCGTGCCCGCTCGCTCGGTGTCGACGACGTGGAGTTCCGGCAGGAGGACGCCATGCAGACGTCGCTGGCGAGCGGCAGCTGCGACTTCGTGTTCACCACCATGGTGCTGCACGAGACCTCGCACGAGGCGCTGCCGCGCCTGTTCGCCGAAGCGCGACGCCTGCTGCGCCCGGGTGGCCTGACGATTCACCTGGAGCAGCCGCCGTTTCGCGGCATGGAGCCGTTCGAGCAGTTCATGCGCGACTGGGACGGGCGCTACAACAACGAGCCGTTCTGGAGCGCACTGCACGAGTCGTCCCTCCCCGCGCTGCTGCGGGAGGCGGGGTTCGCGCCACAATGTGTGTTCGAATCGGAATGCGCCGCCCCGCGGGCCGGCGCGGCGGGCGATGTCGACGGGCCGGAGGATTTCGGACGCGCGCCGCAATGGTATGCGGCAGGTGCATGGCAGGTTGCGGCGACGGGTCGTGCGCCGGGAAGCCAGTCGCTGGAAACGCGCCCGCTGGAAACCTGACGGAGCCGTTGCATGCAGGACCTCGACATGATCCAGCAGGCAGCGCGCGCGGCGCGCGGCCGGCGTCCCGAGTTCACCGGCGACCCGATGGTCGAGCGGCTGTTCGGCATCACGCTGGCGCTGACCGCGGAGCTTGCGGTGACGCGCGAACGCCTCGACACCGTGGAGCGATTGCTGTCGCAGCGTTCGCTGGTCGAGCGCGACGCGATCGAATCGTTCCATCCGGATCCCACCGAGGCACGCGAACGAGGCGCGCTGCAGCAGGACTATCTCGCGCGGGTATTCCGCATCCTGCTGCAGGACGAGCCCGGTGTGCCGGTCGCACTGGTTGGCGATCCTCGCGCCGCACCACAGGACGACGCTCACGGCATTCACGTGGCGTGAAACCGGCCGGCTGACCCGGCGGGTCGGGTCGTGCCGGATGCGCCTCACTTCGTCGGCGCGTGGCCGGATTGCCGCTCGCCGAGCGGCCGGACGTTTCGGTGCGACCCCTGCCTGCGCACCAGCGGAGTGGTCGACGCGGCCCGCCATAGACGCGCGACCGCGACGGCCGCTACGATGGCCGGCCAGGCAAAAAGCCGCGCCCGTAGCTCAGTTGGATAGAGCACATGGCTTCGAACCATGGGGTCGGGAGTTCGAATCTCTCCGGGCGCGCCAACTTTCCCAACGTTTTTTTGGCCCGTTAGGCTTCGCGCCGGTCCAACCATACTTTCGCCGTAGCACGAGCGCGGGACTTTCGCGGGACTGCTGCTTGCAGATCTTCTCCGCCGCAACGATCAGGGCCGCGAGTTCGGCCTGCGAGTAGTGCGTGGTGATCCGGCTGCTGCGGTGACCGAGCAGGTTCTGCCGTTACCCCTCCGTGCCAATGATGGACAGGACACCTGAGCTCCGCAATTTAGAGTACAGGTAGTCACCGATATGAACGCGTCGCTCGAGTCAGCAAACTCCACCGCGTCTGGTCCACAAGCTGGTGTTCTCCATGCCGCCCGGCACGAATCCGCAACGGGTGCTGTCGTCGGCAGCGCAGATGTTTTGTGCCAGGAGGAATTCGCCTCGAGGCATCGGTACGTCATGGCGCTGCATACCGATGAGCCGCACCCGCACGTCCATGTCGTGCTCAAAGCGGTCAGCAAGCAGGGCAGGCGGCTAAACATTAAAAAAGCGACCCTGCAAAGGGGTGCGCGAAGTTTGCGGCGAACCTGCGGGATCAGGGCGTGGCCGCCTATGCGACGCTCGGGCGGTTTCGTGACCAGTGGGTTCGCTCGAATACACACGCTGTGACGTGCCAGCGGGCGCGTGAGCGGCCGGCTGTTGAGCGGGTGATGCTGAACGCCGTCACAGGGAGTCCCGTGGACTACTTGCGCGAGACAGTGATTCTGGTAAAGTAAGGAATCCTTTCTTTCTTCCCGAAGAAGCTCATGCTTGCCAAAATGACTGCCAAGAACCAATTGACGCTGCCGAAGGCCGTCACGAAGGCGGTAGGCGACCCTCGCTACTACGAGATCCGCGCGGAAGACGGGCAGATCGTCCTGACTCCGGTACGGATACAGCGGGCAGACGCGGTTCGCGCAAAGCTGGCCGAACTAGAGATTTCGGAACAGGACGTGGAAGACGCCGTCACCTGGGCGCGCAGCGCGGGCAGCCAGGGCTGATGGTCGGAGCCCGTCGGGTTGTACTCGACACCAACACCGTCCTTTCGGCGTTGTTATTCGTCCATGGCCGCCTGGTGCCGTTGCGAACGGCTTGGCAGTCGGGCGAGCTGACGCCGCTGCTAGGTGCGCAGACCGTGGAAGAGCTTCTGCGGGTGTTGGCTTACCCAAAGTTCAAACTCACGCCGGAAGAGCGCGACGAGTTGCTAGCGGACTACCTGCCATATGGAGAAGTCGTTGCTCCGTGGCAGAACAAACCCGAAGTGCCCGTGTGCCGTGACGAGAAGGATCAGATATTCCTCGACCTCGCGTCAGTCGGTGCGGCGCAATGGCTAGTGACGGGCGACAGGGATTTGCTGGACCTGGTCGGGCAAGTCCAGTTTCAGATCATTGCGCCGGCAGCGGCGATTGAATTGCTAAAGTCCTCTGAACCATGAGCCTCGTGAGAGCAAAACAGCGCGTCGCCGACCCCACGGGGAGGTCTTCACCCCGGCGTGGCTGGTAGGGGCAATGCTGGACCTGGTGAAGGACGAGTCCGAGCGCATCGACTCCCGCTTCCTGGAACCGGCCTGCGGAAGCGGCAACTTCCTGGTCGAGGTCCTGCGGCGCAAGCTAACCGCTGTGGAACTCAAGTACGGTAAGTCGGATTTCGAGCGGCGGCACTATGCGCTGCTCGGGCTGATGTGCATGTACGGAATCGAACTGCTGGCGGAAAACATTGCCGAGTGCCGTGCGAACGTGCTCGAAGTCTTCGCCGAATACCTGCATCTGGTTGAGTCGCAAGACCTCTACCGTGCTGCGAGCTACGTACTGTCGCAGAATATCGTCCACGGGGATGCGCTCACGATGCGCGCCCATGATGGTCACCCGACAAGATTTGCCGAATGGGGCTACCTCGGCAAGGGAAAATTCCAGCGGCGGGAGTTTCGATTCGACGTTCTTGCGGGCTCATCCACCTTCAGCGCAGAAGGTTCGCTGTTCGCCCACCTGGGCAGGCACGAAATCTTCACGCCGGTAAGGACGTACCGGCTCGCGACGGTCGGCGAGCTGGCTGCCGGCACGGTTGCCACCGAGCGGAAGAAAGCTGCATGAGCGCGCAGGCGTCGTTCGCGCTGCGCAGTCGCAACCCGGACGTGCTGACCTGCATTGCGAATCTCTCCAATGACGAGGTCTTCACGCCACCGGAGTTCGCCAACCGGATTTTAGATACATTGGCAGAGGCGTGGTCGGCGGATCACAACGGCTCGAATATCTGGTCGGACAGGAACGTGAAGTTCCTGGACCCGTGCAGGAAGTCGGGCGCTCGATGTGGCAATGCCAGGATTGCCGGCCGGCTTGGGAACGTAGCGAAAACCTGGCATTTCGCGCGTGAACATGCGCATTGCTGCCGATTTCGAGCGAGGACGGGCCCACTCACTTGCTGCCGTACTTGCGCGGCATCCGTCGCAGCGTTACGGGTTGGGGAAAAGCTCATGGCCAAGCTCGTGTTCGGAATGAACCAGTCCCTGGACGGCTACGTCGACCACATGGCGTTCGCGCCGAACCTCACCCTGTTCCGCCATTTCATCGACGAGGCGCGGGGGCAGGCGGGCAGCGTGTACGGTCGCCGGATCTATGAAGTGATGCGTTACTGGGACGACGAGCATCCCGAATGGGACGCGGACCGGCGCGCGTTCGCGGCGGTGTGGCGCAACCAGCCGAAATGGGTCGTCTCGCGCTCGGCGACCTCGATCGGGCCGAACGCCCGGCTCGTCGGGCATGAGATGGAGGGCACGATCCGCGAGCTGAAGGCCGGGTACGACGGGGAGATCGAAGTTGCCGGCCCGGACCTGGCGCGGAGCGTCGGCGAGCTCGGCCTGATCGACGAGTATCGAATCTACCTGCACCCCGTCGTGCTCGGTCGCGGCAAGCCCTATTTCGCCGGACCTCAGCCGCCGCTTCGCCTCGTGGCCCACGATCGGATAGGCGACGACGTGATCAGGTTGCGCTACGTTCCGGCTTGATCACCAGGCGCTCCAGTTCGGCCTCGTCACCGTGTCGCAGGTCACGCCGCCTCGCGACGCTGGCATTCGCGGCGCTCGTCGTCGGCGTAGCCGTGGTCGCGCCGCGCTCGATGGCAGCGCCTGAACGAACCCTGCACCGCACCAGCACCGACGACCCGGCCACGGTCGATCCGCACAAGATCGCGTTCCCGGGCGAGCAACTGGTGGTGCTGGACCTGTTCATGGGGCTCACCACCTCGGACATCCGCGGCGGGCGACCGGTGCCGGGCTGCGCCGAGTCGTGGACGATCAGCCCGGATGGCCGGACTTATACGTTCCGGCTGCGGCCGAACCTGCAGTGGTCGGACGGCGTGCCGATGTCGTCGGCCGATTTCGTCTGGTCGTTCCGCCGGGCGCTCGATCCGAAAACGGCGTTTCCGTTCGCGTCGCGGCTCTACCCGATCCGCAATGCACGCCGGGTGAGTGCGGGCCAGGTGCCAGTCGAGTCTCTCGGGGTCGCGGCACCGGATCCACGCACGGTGCGCATCGAGCTCGAGGGTCCGACGCCGTACCTCACCGACGTGATCGCCGCGATCGGCCTGCCGGCGCCGCGGCACGCGATCGAGAAGTTCGGCAACGCCTGGATCCGCCCGCAGAATTTCGTCAGCAACGGGCCGTTCGTGCTGGAGCGCTGGGTGCCGAATGCCTACCTGAGGCTGCGCCGCAATCCGCGCTTCTTCGCGGCCGAGCGCGTGCGTCTCGATGCCGTGCACCACTACCCGGTGGAGAACCCGGTGACGATGGTGCGCCGGTTCCAGTCCGGCGGGCTCGATCTCGTCTATGTGTTGCCGCCGGAGCGGGTCGAGTGGGCGAAGCGCGAGTTCGGCAGCGCGGTGCGCGTCGGCCGCGGCACCGCGAACGAGGTGCTGGTGTTCAATACGCGTCGTGGGCCGACTGCGGACCGGCGCGTGCGGCGCGCGCTGTCGATGGCGATGGACCGCGAGGCGATCGCGAAAAACGTGATCGGCTTCCCCGGGGTCGATGCCTGGGGCTACGTGCCACCGGGCGTGCTGAACTATGGCGAGGGGGCCAGACCGGATTTCGCCGCCTGGACGGCGGCGCGACGCGCAGCCGAGGCGCGGCGCCTGCTCGCGGCCGCGGGTTTTGGCGCCGGACGGCCACTCAAGGTGCGCCTCGCGTTCCCGAGCACTGAGTTGAACCGCAAGGTCGCGGTCGCGATCGCCACGATGTGGCGACGCATCGGCGTCGTGCCCGAACTGGCGCAGAAGGAGACCAAGTCGCTGGTGGCGGACGTCGGCCGCGGCGATTTCGACGCCGTGCGTTTCGTCTGGCTGGCGGGTTTCAGCGACCCCTATGCGTTCCTGGAGCGCATGCTGTCGGCCGGCTCGGCGGTCGGCGTCAACGCGTCGGGCTACTCGAACCCGGCCTACGATGCGCTGCTGGCCCGCGCGACGCAGGAGGTGGACCTGACGCGGCGCGCGGCGATCCTGCGAGAAGCCGAGTCGCTGGCGCTGGCAGACCAGCCGGTCGCACCGGTGTACTACCTGGTGGGTCGGCGGCTGGTCTCGCCGCGCACCTCGGGTTTCGTCGATAATCCGCGTGGCCTGTACCCGTCCTGGTACATGACCGTGCCGCCGAGGTGATCCGCTCATGTCCACCCAGACTGTCTACGTTCCTACACGCGAAGAGAAGGCCCGGCAGGATTTCGTACTGGGGCTGAAGCTGCTCGCCAATGGTGAAGCCCAGCGGCGCGTCCGCGACGAGTACCGCAGTCACCTGCTGCCGCGGCTCGCCACGCAGCTCGGCCGCGAGCCGCAGCGTCGCCAGGATGTCGAGCGCACGCTCGCGCGCAGCGCAGCGTTCCGCCACTGGGCGGTGCTGACGCATCGTTCGCAGTCGATGATGTGGGACGCGATCGAGGCGACGACGCGGCGCGTCGCGCCGGAGGGCGCCGCGCGCATGGCGCGTCTGCACGCCGCGCCGACGCGGTGCGGGTCGCTCGAACTCGACCCGGCACTGCACGTGCCGCCACCGATCTCGAACTGCGAGATCCACCGCCAGCCGGGCGGTTACGTAGGCTCGCCGGATCCGAACGATGTCACGCCGGGCCTGCGCTATATCGGCGCCTCGATGATCTATGCGGTCGGCAAGGGTCAGGCCGAGGCGGCGGGCGATGGGCGCGCGCACCTCCTGCTGTCGCAGCTGCGCGAGCGATTTCCAGGCCAGCCACTGCCGCAGCGCATCCTCGATCTCGGCTGTGGCATCGGTGTGCACTCGCAGGCGATCGCGCGCGAGTTCCCGGGCGCGGAGTATCACGGCGTCGACGTGGCGGCGGGCCTGCTGCGGTTCGGCCATCTGATCGCCGAGGAGCGCGGGGTGCCGATTCATTTCCATCAGCGCGATGCGGCGCACACCGGCTTCGAGGCGGCGAGCTTCGATCTGGTGATCTCGAACATCCTGTTCCACGAAACCAATTCCGCGCGCCTGCCGCAAATCTTGCGCGAGTGTCGCCGCGTGCTGCGCCCCGGCGGGGCGATGCTGCACGTCGACGTCGCCACGCAACCGGTGCGGCTGCCGGTCGAGGACCAGGTCATGAACGACTGGCAGGTGCGCTGGAATGGCGAGCCGTTCTGGACCGGATTTTCCGAACGTGACATGAAGCGTGAGATCGTCGCTGCCGGATTCGAAGAGCCGAAGTCGTTCGCGGAGCATCTGGACAAGCCGGGCGGTGCCTGGTACGTGTTCGGCGCCCGCGGCTAGGCGGACCACGTCGGCCAGCGGCGCGCCGCCGATGATCATCGTGCAGGAACCTTGGGACGCCGCCGATGCGGTACGCCTGGTGGCGCTGTTGCGCGCGGCCTGCGCCTGCGAACTCCCCGGAGTCGAGCCACTGGTGCTGTTGCCGATCGCCGATGGCGATCCCGATGCCGATCCCGATGGCGATGGCGATGGCAATGGCGAGCGTGAGTCCGGCGAGCGCCTCTGTCTGCAGCGGATCGGCGCAGCCGCCGCCGAGGCTGGCGCAAACGTGGCCGGCGCGATCCGCTATGCGACGGGTACGGTCGGGTTTTTGGTGGGCCGCGACGGGCGACCGCGCTTGCGCTCGCCGAAGATCCTGCCGGACCTCGCGGAACACTATTCCGACACGCCTTCGTCGCTGGGGCTAGCCGCTGCGTTCGAGGTCGCGCGACTGCAGGTCGGGCAAGTCGCGGTGCTGGTCGGGGAGGATGCCCTGGCGGCGCACCTGGTCCGCGCGGCGATGTGGCGCGGCGCCGAGATCGTGTTGAACCCGGCGCGCGAATTCACGGACGACCAGTTCGCGCTGCGCCAGCAGGCGCGCATGGCACGCGCCTATGAGAATCACCTGTGCCTCGCGACCGCGTCACCATCCTCGCTGCGGCGCGCCGGCGGCTTCGAGGAGCGGCTGCCGCCGGCGGCGGCGCTCTACGACGAGTGGGCCCAGCCGGTGCGCGCCGGCGGCGCCGAAAGCTTTCTGCGCGTCTCACTCGACGTCGAAGCGGTGCGGCGCCGTCGCGCGGAGTACTTCGGCAACCTCTGCGTCAGCACCCGGCCGACGATCTATGCGCCGGGCTATCGGGCCAGCCTCGCCGCGCGGCCGGGCCCGATGACGTCGCCGGCGAGTCGTGCCGGCTGGGTCGCGGAAGGCGAGCGGCGCGCGAACCGCTATCGCGAGGCTCACCCCGTGCGTGCCGACGCGATCGACCGCTACGACATCCTGCTCGGGCAGGTGACGCCACGGCACGTGGTCGACGCGGCCAGCGCCGCGCAGGTCATCGCGCGCAACGTCGATCACGCGCTCGACGTGGTCGGCCGGTTCGCCGCCGCGCCGGACACGCGCCTGGTGGTGTTTCCCGAGTTCTTCCTGCAGGGCTCGCGGCTGGGGCGCTTGCCACCGCTGTTTCCCGTGGCGGGCATCAACCTGCGCGCCAGCCCGCACATCGA
Source organism: Pseudomonadota bacterium (assembly GCA_043748075.1). Taxonomy (GTDB): domain Bacteria; phylum Pseudomonadota; class Gammaproteobacteria; order Steroidobacterales; family Steroidobacteraceae; genus UBA964. Next base: position 12,600 of record JAYTNX010000415.1, on the reverse strand, counting down.
ACGTCTCGCGCGCTTCGCGCAGCAGCACCAGGTGCACCTGTGCGGGGCGGTGCTCGAAATCGACGACGACTGGCCGGGTCACCTGTTCAACACGGCCTTCATCCTCGATGACGCGGGTGAGCTGATCCATCGCTACCGCAAGATCCAGTGTGCCGATGTGTTCGGCTTCCTCGATACGACGCCGGGCAGCATCCTCGACCGCTACCTCGAGCGCTATGGATACGAGGCACTGTTCCCCGTCGCTGATACGCGGCTCGGCCGATTGGCGACGGCGATCTGCTTCGACATGAACTTTCCCGAGCTGCACCGCGCGCTCGCGCGACGCGGCGCCGAGGTGCTGCTGCACCCGACCGCCGAGCCGCACAACGTCCGCCGTCGTGCCTGGGAGAATGGCCGCCAGGTGCGCGCCTGGGAGAACACCATGTACGTCGCTTCCGCGGCGCTGGGCGGCGACTACTGGGAGCCGGACGGCGACCTGTCGCTGTTCTCGCGCGGGCACTCCAAGCTCGTGAACTTCGACGGCACCGTGCAGTGTGTGGCGGACGGCCCGGGTCCGGTGCCGCTCAGCGGGCGGATCGATCTGCGGGCGCTGCGCGAGGCGCGTGCCGACGCCCGCAACGGCCTTCTGCTGTGGGACGAGCCGGCGGTGTATGCCGACGTGTACGGCAGCACGGTGACGATCCCCGACAACCTGATGCGCGGCCCGGACGACCGCCCGTATGCGGGCGGCCAGGCGCTGATCGCGGCAATTGCGCGACTGACGGCCGCGGGCGTTTTCGTCGCGCCACGCGGCGTAGCGCAGGCGACGGACACACTCGCCGGGGCAGGCCTGTAGCGGGGCGGTGCCGCGGGCTCCGCGACGCGCGTCGAGCGGGAACTCTCGCGGCGGGCCGCGGAGGGCGGCGCGCCCGCCGGTGCGCGAGCCGCAGTCCGGCAACACTGTTTCATCTGGTGAACGGCCGCGAGGCAAGGCATGCTGCGCACCCACGGAGGAACAGATGGCAGGGTCAGTCAGTACGATTCGCACCGCGGTTCGCGTGCTGCAGGTGCTCGCGGCACTCAATGTCGAGCATCCGGCGGGCGCAGCGCTGATCGCGCGTCGGTTGCAGATGTCGCGCGCGACGACTTACCGGTTCCTGGAGACCCTGGTGGACGCCGGCTTCGCGACCAAGGATCCGGAATCGGGACACTACTCACCGTCGCAGCTGGTGCGTTCGCTCAGTTGCGGCTTCGAGGATGAACAGTGGCTCGCGCAAGCCGCCAAATCGGTGATCCAGTCGATGGGGCGCGAGCTGATCTGGCCGCTGGCGATCTCGACGCTGTCGGGACCGGGGATGCTGCTGCGCGAGAGCACGGACATGCAGAGCCCGCTGGCGGTGAACCGCTTTGCGCCGGGGCGAAGGATCAGCCTGCTCGGCACCGCCTCGGGGCGTGCCTATCTCGCCTGGTGCGGCGATGAGCAGCGCGAGACGCTGCTCGACATCCTCAGTACCTCGAACGACCCCGAGGATGCGGCGATCGCCGATCGTGCGCTGGTGCGGCGCGAGCTCGCGGCCGTGCGCGAAGCCGGCTACGCCACCAGCCGCCGCGCGCAGCGCGTCACCCACCAGTGCGCGATCGCGGTGCCGGTGCTCGGCAACGGCCGCGTGCTGGCGAGCCTCAGCATCCGCTACGCCGATACCGCCGTGCGTCGCGCGGTCGCGCTGCAGCGCTTCCTGCCGAAGCTGCAGAAGGCGGCGGCGGAAATCGGGCGGGCGTTCGAGGCGAGCGTGCCCTCCAACCCCGGTTGAGCGGGGCATACCGCTGGCAGACCGCCGCAGCGACACGCCCGCGGTCAGCGGCACACGGCTGGCGCGCGAGCGCGCCTCAGACGCTGTCGGGCAGGCTCGCGCGTGCGGCCGGGCGGCCGGGCGCGACGTAGACGCCGCGCGCCAGGTAGCTTTCGATGCGGCGCTTCAGTTCGCGGCCTCCCGCGTAGGGGTTCACTTGCGGATCGCCGGCCCAGAGGTCGTTCGGCAGGCCGACGTCGCCGGCGTAGGCCGACGCGTAGACCGCCGGATCGTCCCAGAGCGCGAGATTCGTGAACGGATTGGCGCGCGCCCGGCGTAGTGCCGCGAGGTCGATCGCAACGCGGAACGCGACCGGGCCCGGTCCATCGACGGTGCCCTCGACACTGCCGTCGAAGCGCACGATGCGCGAATGCCCGCGACGGAAAAACGTCAGCACGTCCGAGTCGTGGCTCTGGTGTTCGCCGCCGTCGATCGCCGATAGCAGGTAGCAGCCGTTCTCGAATGCGCGGATACGCCGCGCCGCGTCCCAGACCTCGCGGCCCGAGCCGCCATGCGGTTCGGATGAGGAATGCAGGATCACTTCGGCACCGGCGCGGCGCAGGCCGTGCGCAACCTCCGGCACCATGTTGTCGAAGCAGATCATGTTGGCGAGCCGGCCGAGCGGCGTGTCGGCCACCGGAAAGAGCGCGTCGGCGCCGAACACATCGAGGTACTCGGAGAGCACGCTGCCCGGGGTCGTGTCCGGCAGCAGGCCCCAGACGTCGGCGCACTGGTTCTTGCGGTAGGTGTGCACCAGGTTGCCGGCATCGTCGAGCAGGAACGCCGAGTTGAACACGCGCTGCGGCATGCGCGGATGCAGTTCGAAGTTCTGGAACGCGACGTAGACCTTGTGGCGCTGCGCAAAGGCGGCGATGCGATCGAACACCGGGTGCGGCCAGCCGATCGCGAGCCGCGCCATGTCGTCGACGGTGCGCTGCACGCCACCGATGCCGCCCGGGCCGGTCAGCCAGAACTCCGGGAACACGACCAGCCGCACGGAGGGCAGGTTGGCGCGCGAGCCGGCGAGCTCGAGCGCCTCGTCGAGGTTGCGCTGCATCAGCGCCGCCGCATCGATCGAGCGATCGAGCGGGATCAGGCGCGCGCAGTGCTGCACCAGCAGCGCTTCATACTGTTCTTCCGGGACGTGTCGCGACGGGGGTGGCAGCTGCTGCGCGAGGCGACGCTGCGCCTCGGCGCGCCAGGCGGCGGGGTCTCCGGGTGCGGGGGCGGCGGGTGCCGCTGCGGCGTCGCGCTGATAGCCGCGTGCATAGACGTTAGCGCGCACCAGCGCGGGGAAGGAGCGGTGCGGATTGACGCGGACGCGCCGCAGCAGCTGCAGGTCGCAGTCGGGGAACACGAAGTCCTCGTCGCCGCGGGCGCGTACGGTGGTGCCGGTCAGGCCGTACAGCGCGGTGCCAGTGGGCAGGACCGTGTCGATCCCGTCGCGGCGTTCGGACGCGGCGCTCGCCACCGCGACGTAGCAGGAGTTCTCGCCGGCGCGGGCGAGTCGTGCGATCTGGCGGATCTCGTGATGGTCATCGGCACGTTCGCGGCAGGAGTTCACGATCAGTTCGGCGCCATGGAAGGCCAGCGCGCGCGCGTGGCTGCAATAGAGAATGTCCTCGCCGGGCAGCAACCCGATCTGGCCGAAGGGCGTCGACACCACCGCATACGGCGCCTCGCAGCCCAGCGCCGAGGTGGAGGCGTCGAAACCGTCGATGAGCTCGGGCGTGATCTTGGCCGTGCACAGCCGCGTGACGCCGTCGTCGCCGACCAGGAAGGCGAGGGTGGCCGGCGTCCTGCGGGTGCCGGTCGATGGCCGGACCTGTGCGGCGCCCGCGAGCCAGGCGCCGGCGCTCCGCGCCAGGGCGCCGAGCGCCGCGAGCAGCGCGGCTTCGTCGGGCACGGCGCCGCCGGCCGCGGGGGGTGCGGCCAACGGCAGCACGACCAGTACCGGTTGCGGCTGAAGTTGGGTGCGGCGTGCGGCGGCCACCGCCACGCGGAGGCTGTCACGCAGGTCGGCGGCGGGATCGGACGCGGCCCAGCCGCGTTGCGCGAGTACCAGTGCAGTCATCGGGATTCCCTCGCTGGGGTCGCGGCACGCAGTGCTTCGAGGCCGCGGACGATTTCGGCATGGCGTGCCCGTGGCAGGCGGTAACGCGTGAAGAACCACAGGCCCACGCAACCCGCGAGCGCGGTGAGCGCGACGGCGGCGACGCCGAGGTTGCGCAGCGACTCTGGCGCCACCGGCACTGCGCTGCGGCCCGCCGGCAAGGCGACCCATTGCACGACGATGCCCGCCGCCAGCTTGCCGAAGCTGCCGGCGAGCTTGTTGCCGAGCGGCAGGAAGGCCAGCAACATGCCCGTTCGCGACTCGCGTTTCTCGAACGCGTATTCGTCGGCGGTCTCGGCGAACATGACCAGCGAGCAGGCCATCAGCACGCCGGTACCGGCGCCGCCGACCATATTGAAGACGTAGAGCGTCTGGACCAGCGCGGCGCTGCCGTTCGGCGGCATCAGGCCAAGCAGGCGCCCCAGGGTGGGCAGGACGTAGGCCAGCAACATCAGTGCGACGCCGCTGACATACAGCACTTTCGGCTCGACGCGCCCGACGGCGAGGCGAGAGGCGATCGCCGCGACCAGGGCGGCCAGCTCGATGCTGACCAGCCACGCGCCGATCTGTTGCGTCGACAGCTCCCAGAAGTAGGTGCCGAGATAGAGGTTCAACGCGCGGAAATAGGAGCCCATCACGCCCGCGAACAGCAGGCCGAGGAACAGCATGCGGAAATTCCGCAGACCGGAAAGCGCGAACCAGGTCGCCTTCAACGACGTCACGACGGCGAACGCGCGTGGCTTGACCGCGACGCGCGCCCGTTCGAAGGCCATGACAGGTCGAAGCGTGCCGGCGGCGCCGATCAGCGCGCAGACCATCAGCAGCCCGGCCACCAGCAAGGCGAAGCGAGGATAGTTGTCGGCGTTCTCCTGGCCGCGAGGCACCTCCACGGTGGACACGAAGACCTGGTTGGTGATCACCCAAAGCAGGCCGATCTGGATGGCGCGGGTGATCACCTGCCGCCAGATACCCAACTCGGCGCGTTGCGTGGCGCTCTCGGTGAGTTCGGCGGCGACCGCGGCAGCCGGCACGCTGTAGAACGATCCGGCGACCCTCACCGCGAGACACAGCGTCAGCATCCAGAGGAACAGACCCGCCTGACCGAGTCCAACCGGAGCCGAAAACAACAGCCAGACGAAAATTCCGGTCGGGACGATGGCCAGGAACATCAGCGTATGGCGACGGCCGAAGCGGCCGCGGAAGCTGTCGGAATAGCTGCCGATCAGCGGATCGAAGATCGCGTCGGCAACGATCGCGATCGCCACCGCAAGGCCCGCCAGGCTGCCCTTCAGACCGAGCACCTGCGCGTAGTAGAAGATCAGGAAAAATTCGTAGATCTGGAACTGGGTGGTCTCCACCACGGCTGTGAAGCCGTAGAACAGCTTGGTGAAGACCGAAGGCGAGACCAGCGGCCGATGCGCCGCGCCGTCCGGATTCAAGGATCCCATGCCAGGACGTCGGGAATGTAGCGGCGCGCCTGCTCCAGGTATTCGGGGCTCACCTCGTGAAAGCCTCGGGTCTTGCGCCCGACGGCATGCCAGACCGCGTGGCCCGGCTGTTGCGCCATGTCGAGGAAGGGCTGCCAGGGCGCGATGAAGGTGGAGGCGAAAACCGCTTCGACGCGGGCCAGCCGCGAGTCGAACAATTCGTCGAGCGAGACCGTGGCGGTGGACCACTCGCCGAGCGGAATCGGCCGCTTCTCCGGCAGCTTGCGCGACACCGAGTGCTGCACCATGTCGCCGTTGCGCACCCAGCGCGAGGTGAGCACGACGCCGGGCGCCTGCGGAGTGTCGACGGGGCGCATGCGGATCGCGCCCGAGCCGTCGACCGACAGCAGGCTGCGCGAGCCGATCACGTTCGGCGCGACACGCACGGTGCGGCCCGTGATCGGGTTGACGAACTCCCGGTCGTTGAGGATTTCCAGCGTCTGTGGGTCCTTGAAGCAGGTCATCACCTTCGACCAGACTTCCCAGTGGTCGTTGTCGCGCCGGACCACCTTCTTGGTCTCGCAGCCTTCGCAGGCAAACAGCACGCGCGGGTTGTCCGTGGGCGTGATCGCGATCATCGCGCCGTGCCACAGCCAGGGCGACAGCGAGCCTTCGAGGTCGCCGTTGACCCGCAGGTAGTCGAGCAGCTCGACCCCGGGATCGGCGTGGCGACGCGCCAGGTCGCGCTCTGCGCCGGCGGCCACCGCGCCGGCCGGCGTCGTGCGGCCCGGCGGCGGGCGGGTGGCCGTTGCGGTGGCCGAGGCCGCGACGCCGGGCAGCAACGGTGACGCTGCGGCGGCGAGCATCGCCTGCAGGCCGGCCGTGCCGAAACGACGTCGATCGAAGCGCGTGTCGGAAGCGTCGTGCATGTCGGGAGTGTCCATCATCGTGACAAGGAAAGGCGGAAAGTCGCGGCGAGACCGGTCAGGCTGGTGACTGCGATCGCCAGCAGGGTCCGCTCGGCGCCGATCGCGCTCGCTACGGTACCCCAGAGCAGGGCGCCCGTGACGAAGCCGGCCATCATCAACATCGTGAAGACCGCCATGCCGCGCGCGCGCATCGCGTCGGGCAACTCGCGCTGCACGGCGAGCTGGGCGGCGGAGACCACCAGATACCAGGCCAGGCCGACGAGGGTCAGCGCGCCGGTCTGCAACCAGGGGTTGTCGATGAATCCCAGCGCGCCGAGCATCAGCGCGTGCACCGCAATGCCCACGGTCAGCTGGCGCCCGGCGGTGGTGGCCCCGGCGATGCGCGGGAACAGCAGTGCGCCGGCGATCGCGCCGACGCCGTAGAACGCCCAGCCAATGCCGAACCAGCGCGCGTCGGATACCCGCAGCGGCAGCAACGCGTGGATGCCGATGGCGCACAGGAAAAAGATCGCGCTACGCAAGCCGACACGACGGAACACGGGCTCGCGATAGCAGTACGCGAGGCCGGCGCGCAGTGCGTCGAGATAGCGCTGGTCGGGCGCCGGGCGTGCCGCGAATCGCTGCGCCGGCACCGAGGCCACCAGCAGCAGCGCGAGCACGAACGACGCCAGCGTGGCGCCGAAGACCGCTGGCACGCCGGCCGCGACGACGAGCGCGCCGGCGATGCCCGGACCGACGATGCGACCGGCATTGTTCGCGACGCTGTGCAGGCCGACGGCATGCTGCAATTGCGAGCGCTGCGCGAGTTCGGCGCCGGCGGCGGCAAAGCCGGGGAGGATCATGGCCTTGCCGGCGCCGGTGGCCACCGTCAGGGCGAGCAGCCAGGCCGGGGACAGCGACCCGAACGAGGCGAGCGTCAATGCGGCGCTGCAGGCGGCAAGCCAGCCGAGCGCCCAGAGCAGGAACCGCCGGCGATCGACCAGGTCGCCGAGCGTACCGGCGGGAACCACCAGCAGCAGGATCGGCAGCGAGGTCGCAGCTTGCACCAGGGCCACCATCAGCGGATCGCCGGCCGTGAGGGTCTTCATCAGCCAGCCGGCGCCGACGTCCTGCATCCAGATCGCGCCGATCGCGAACACCGCGGCAATCCACACCGCGCGGAACACGCCACCGCGCAACGGCGCCCAGACCTGCGGGTCGGGCGTCGAATCCGGCCCCGGCGTGCGTGGATCCAGCGGCATCGTGCGCAGAGTCTGGCAGCCGCCGGACCATCCGCCCCGCCTATCCGGCGGCAACTCCATCCGGTGAAACACCCGTCCTGGCCGCCTCGGTTAGGATGAGTGCAGGGACGAGGCATCGCCCGGGCAAGGAGCCATACCATGAGTGAGACCCCCCGCAACCAGGCCGAGCACCCGATGATGGCGCGGCGGCTGCACGACGATGCGGCCCGCCAGAAGGCGGTGCGCAGCTTGCGCCAGCGCCTGCTGCCGAAGCTCGCGGTCGGCAGCCGCGAGATGTACTACCGCAGCGTCGAGCCGTCGCTGCGCCAGGCCCGCGGTGGCGAGGCGGTCGAGGACTACCGCGAGATTCGCGCGGCAATGATGGCGCTCCCTTACGTCCGCTTCCAGCTCGGTACCCACCGCGTGATCCAGGAGCTGATGTTCGAAACGCTGATCGACAGCGTGCAGCCGCAGGTCGAGGAGCTCGCCGGCAAGGCCCGCGCGCTGCCGCGCGGGCTCGGCTCGTTGCGGCTCGACCCGTCACTGCCGGTGCCGCGCTACGTGACGGCGGTGGACATCCACTGCCAGCCCGGCGGCTACGCGCACCAGTCCTTCGAGGGTGACGTCGCCGCCGGCGCGATCTATGACCGCTCGATCAACATGTACCAGCAGGGTGCCGGCGGCATGACCGACTACATGGGTCGCAGCGTGATCCAGTATCTCGACAAGGTCTGGCCGCAGTTCCGGCCGCGACGCATCCTCGACCTCGGCTGCACGATCGGTCACAGCACGGCGGCCTATGCGCGCCACTATCGTGACGGCGAAGTGCACGCGGTGGACGTGGCGGCGCCGCTGCTGCGCTATGCCCATGCGCGCGCCGAATCGCTGGGGTTCGTCGTGCACTTCTCGCAGCAGAACGCGGAGCGGATGGATTTTCCGGACGGCCATTTCGACCTGGTGGTCTCGCACATCCTGGCGCACGAGACCGCGGCGCAGGCGTGGCCGGCGATCCTCGCCGAGTCGCGCCGGCTGCTGGCGCCGGGCGGCATCGCGGTGCACCTCGACCTGCCGCAGCTCGATGAAGTGGATCCGTACCGGCGCTTCATCTACAGCAACGAAACGCAGTTCAACAACGAGCCGTTCTGGACGCCGTACCGGTTGATGGACCTGCCGGCGCTGATGCGCGCGGCCGGGTTCGCCGAGGCCGAGATCTACCGCGACTTCACCGCCGTGCTCGCCGGCGAGGAGCGCCAGAAGGCTCGCGAGGCGGTCGAGCATTCGCGACGGCTCGGCCACGGGGCGCCTCCCGGCTCAGGTCTCGGGTTCGCGCTGCTGGTCGGCACGCGCGGCCCCGTCCGCGCGCGCGCGGCGGCGGCGGCGTGAGCATCGTGCCGCCGCCGCGTCATCCGCGCGCCGCGCGCGGCCCGCGTCCCGAGTTCTTCGACGATGAGTCGAGCGACACCCTGCTGGCGATGAACGTCGCGCTGCTGACGGAGCTGATGGTGACGCGCGAGCGGCTCGACACCCTGGAGCGGTTGATCGAGGCGAAGGGACTGCTGCCGCGCGCGGCGATCGATGCGTACGAGCCGGACGAGGCGGCGGAGGCCGAGCGTGAGCAGATCCGCGAAACCCTGGCGCGACGCGTGTTCTACCTGCAGCTGCAGCAGGCCGAGCGCGCCGAACGCAGACCCGTCGCCGACGGCGGCGCGGCGGACGCTGCCATTGCGCCTGGGCGCTAGACGGGCGGCGGATGGCGGCCTCGTCGTACACCGCTGAGGTCGAAACCGACCTGTCTCGCCTGGTCCCGGGCGTGCCGCACCGTATCGCGCCGGGCGCGTGGCGGCTGGTGGCGCCGAATGCGTCGATGATGACCGGCCCCGGCACCAACTCCTACCTGCTCGGCGATCCGCCGATGGCCGTGCTCGACCCGGGACCGGACGATCCCGCGCACCTCGCGGCGATTCTCGCGATCGTCCCGCAGCCCGCGCAGGTGTTCGTCACGCATACGCATCGCGATCATTCACCGCTCGCTGCGACGTTGGCGGCGCGCACCGGGGCGCGGCTGGTCGGCCGACGGCCGCCGGGCGACGGTCGGCAGGACCTCAGTTTCGTGCCGGCGCACGAGCCGGCGCGCGATGAAGTGTTCGACGTCGGCGGGCTGCGGCTGCGCGCGATCGATACGCCGGGGCATGCGTCGAACCACGTGTGCTGGTTGCTCGAGGCGGAAGCGCTGCTGTTCACGGGCGATCATCTGCTCGACGGCGTGACGCCGGTGATCCTCGCGCCGGACGGTGATATGAGCGACTACCTCGACTCGCTCGCGCGTCTGCGTGGGCTGTCGCTGTCACGGCTGGCGCCGGGCCACGGCCGCGTGCTGCAGTCCCCGTACGACCTGATCGACCAGGTGGTGGCGCATCGGCTGCGTCGCGAGGCGATGGTCGCCGCGGCACTCGCGGCGGCGGGCGAGGCGGACCTCGACGCACTGGTCGGCGTAGTCTATCGCGGCATTGGCCCCGAGTTGCAGCGCTTCGCACGGCTGTCGCTGCTCGCGCACCTGATCAAGCTGGGCCGCGAGGGGCGCGCGACCCGGCAGGATGAACGCTGGCATGCCGCCTGAGCGGCGCGGCGCGCTGCGCGCCAGTCGCTACCTCGAAGTCCGGCTCGACGGGCTGCAGTTGCACCGCGACGCGCGGCACCTGCTGCACGACCTTCACTGGCGGGTCATGCCGGGCCAACGCTGGGTGGTGCTGGGCGCCAACGGCGCGGGCAAGACGCAACTGCTGAAGGTGCTGGCGGGCGCGGTCTGGCCGGACCCCGCGCCGCATCCGGTGCGTCGTTACCGCTGGCGCGGGGCCTGGCAGTCGACGCCCTACGGCGTACTCGAGGAGATCGCCTACGTCGGCCCGGAACGGCAGGATCGTTACGAACGCTACGGCTGGAATTTCACGGCGCTGCAGGTGGTCGGCACCGGGCTGACGCGCAGCGACATTCCCCAGGGACCGTTGTCGGCAGCGCAGCAGCGTCGCGCACTCGCCGTGCTCGAACGACTCGACCTGCGTCGACTCGCGCGCCGGCGCCTGCTGTCGCTGTCGTTCGGCGAACGCCGCCTGATACTGCTGGCGCGCGCGCTGGCGAGTGCGCCGCGACTGCTGCTGCTCGATGAATTGTTCGCCGGTCTCGATGCCGCATACCGTGATCGCGTGTTGCGCTGGCTCGAGGGCAGCGCCCGCGCCGCGCTGCCCTGGGTGCTGACCAGTCATCGCCTCGAGGAAGTGCCGGCCTCCGCGACGCACCTGCTGCGGCTCGACGCTGGCCGCATCGTCGCCAGCGGGCCGATCGGGACCCCCACGCCGCACCGGGGCGCCCGCGCGTCGCCGGCGCGCCGGCGGCCGCGCGTCGTCGCGCGAAGTGTCGGGGCGCCGCCCAGCGTGCCGTCGGACGCGCTGGTACGGCTGCAGGCCGCGTCGGTCTACCTCGACTACCGGCCCGTGCTGCGCCGAGTGACGCTGGCGGTGCGGCCGGGGGATTGCTGGGTCGTGCATGGCGCGAACGGTTCGGGCAAAAGCACCTTGCTGCGCACGATCTATGGCGATCATCCGGTCGCGCTCGGCGGGCGGATCGAGCGGCTCGGCATCGACCCCGGCGTACCGCTTTCGGAGTTTCGCCGCCGTTGCGCCATCGTCGCGCCGCACCTGCACGCCGACTATCCGCGCGATTCACGGCTACTCGACGTCGTCGTTTCCGGATTGCATTCGAGCATCGGGCTGGACGCGCCGCCGAACACCCTCGAACTGTCGGCGGCGCGTCGCGCATTGCGCGCGTTCGGCCTGGCGTCCAAGTCTGGGCGCAGCCTCGGCGTGCTCTCCTACGGGCAGGCGCGGCGCGTGATGTTCGCCCGCGCGACCGTGTGCGCGCCCTCGTTGCTGCTGCTCGACGAGCCGTTCGCTGGCGTCGACCTCGCGACTCGACGGGCCCTGCGACGCGGCATCGAGACGCTGGTGAGCGCCGGCACCGCAGTCGTGATGGCCTCGCACCATCCGGACGAATGGTCCGAGAACGCCAGCCACGAACTCGAGCTCGACGCCGGACGGGTCCGCTACGGCGGGCCAGTGCGCGGCCGCGCGTCCCGATAGCCGGCATCGGCCGGGATCGGCCGGGCAGAATGCGAGCCATGTTCGAGAACCTCTGGTACGTGGCCCGGCCGAGATCGGCGACATCATGAAGAGCCTGGGCGTGCTGTGGCTGATCGTCTTCATCAGCCTGATGGGCTTCGGCATCACCGCCGTGCCATTTCCGCTCGTCGCGGAGCAGATGGGCGCGTCGAACTTCTGGAAGACCTTCGGCGGCGCCGGCGTGTTCTCGCTATTCCAGCTGGTGGCGACGCCATTGTGGGGTCGGTGGAGCGACGCGCTGGGACGCAAGCCGATCCTGCTGCTGAGCAGCGCCGGCTCGGTGCTCGCCTGCCTCTGGCTGGCGTACGCGGACACCCTGACGTCGCTGATCGTCGCGCGCGCCTTCGGCGGCATCATGTCCGGCAACCTCTCGGCGGCGTTTGCGTACGCCACTGACGTCACCGATGTGAAGAACCGCGCTCGCGGACTCGGCATCGTCGCGTCGGCGTTCGGTGTCGGGTTTGCGGTCGGGCCGCCGCTCGGCGGTTTCCTCGGCTCAGGCGACCTGGGCGCGCCGAGCCTGCACTGGCCGGCGCTGGCGTCGGCTGGCTTGTCGTTGCTCGCGTTGCTCGGTACCGCGTTTTTGCTCGAGGAGAGCCTGCCGCCGGCGCTGCGCAAGCCGATCGGCCGGCGCGATGGCACGACCGGGGCGGTATCCCCGCCGACGGCAGCACCGAACGTGTCGCGCCCGTCCCCGTTTGGCGCGCTTGCCGCGCGGCCGGTGCTCGCGGGGCTGATTCTCGCGACGCTGGTCGTGGCGGTCGGCGGCGGCTCGATGCAGTCGGTATTCCAGTTCTGGGGGCGCGACCTGTTCCAGTTCTCGCTGCGTGACGTCGGCTTCCAGTTCATGGCGTTTGCCCTGCTGTCGGCGGCGGGACAGGCGGGCCTGATCGGGCCGCTGGCGCGACGC
>JAYTNX010000414.1:0-1737 GCA_043748075.1 Pseudomonadota bacterium | reverse complement strand
TGGCGCTATTACTCGCCGATGTCGCCGCCGGGACTGCAGGCGAACGAGCAGTACCATCCGTGGGACGAGTTGCTGGCCAGGGCGACCTCACCGGACTCGCAGCGCGACACCTGGTGCGTCGCGAAGGGCGATGCGCTGCTGATGCATTCCAAGATCATGCATTCGTCGCTGCCTCGCCGCAGCACGAAGCCCGGACGGCGCGTGTCTTTCAGTACGCGCTGGCTGGGCGAGGACGCGATCTGGGCGCCCGATCCCTACACGTTCCCGATCGAACGATTGCTGCGGGATCCGCTGATGAAGGCCGGGTCGCCGCCGCCGAGCGAGTTGTTCCCGCCGATCTGGTCGATGTCCACACCGCCGCTCACCACCGCGGCGGCCGCCATGACCGCAGCCGCGGCCGGTGCGAGTGCCGGCTGAAAGCCCGACGACGCCGCGAGGCCGGACGACCCGGCCGCACTTGACGACGACACGAGGTCCGCGACGGAGCGCGCGATCTCGTTCGTCGATGTCGTCACGATTTGCGCGCCGAGCCGCGCGCCCTCGCCTACCGCCGTGGTGACCGCCACGGGCGCGCCGCCGACCTCACGGAACCGCGTCCCGACCAGCCAGGCCGGCAGCGAAATTGCGCTCGCCAGCGAGACCAGCAGCGCGCAGCCGTAGGGCACCGCCTGGATCGCGAGGACCACTCTCCACGTCGTGAGATCCGGGCTCGCGATGGTCTCCACGTACGAGACACCCCAGGCCGCCAGAAGCAGCGCCACCAGCATCAGCGTCTCCTCGCGGGCCGCGCCGAAGGCCTGGCGCAGGCCCTGGCGGTCGGCATTCTTCGGCGTGCGGAAGAACGGCTCGCCGCGGGTGAGCAGACCCTTCACCGTTGCGAAACCGATCGTGTGCGCGAGCGCCAGGCCGGCTACCGCCGCAGCGATCGTCTGGCGCACGTTGGCGCCGACGGCGCTGCGATAGAGGTGCACCAGCTTCACGATCTTGAAAACGAAAAGCGACAGCGGCAGCACCGAGAACATCATCAGTGGCGGGTCGATCTTCGTCGGCGAGGTGATCATCGCGATCGACCAGCCGAGCGCCGCGAAATTGAAGAGCAGGTTGAAGCCGTCGGCGAGCCAGGGCAGCCAGCCGGCGACGAAATGATAGCGCTGCCCGGGCGCGAGCTGATTGCGGTGGCTGCTCGAGAGGAAGCCCCAGTGCGCCTTGAGGATCTGCATCGCGCCGTAGGCCCAGCGGAAGCGCTGTTTCTTGAAGTCGATGAAGGTGTCGGGCATCAGGCCACGGCCGTAGCTGCGCGACGTGTAGCTCGCCTCGTAGCCCGCCTCGAAGATCGACAGGCCGAGCTCCGCGTCCTCGGTGATGCACCATTCGGCCCAGCGCGCGACATTGTCGAGCACGTCGCGACGCACCAGCGTCATCGTGCCATGCTGGATGATGGCGTTGCGCTCGTTGCGGGTGACCATGCCGACCTGGAAAAAGCCCCGGTACTCGGCGTAGGCCATCGCCTTGAACGCGCTCTCGTCGGCGTCGCGGTAGTCCTGCGGCGCCTGCACGATCGCGATGCGCGGGTCGGCGAACGCGGGCACGAGCTCGCGCAGCCAGTCGCGGTCGACGACGTAGTCGCTGTCGATCACCGCGACCACTTCGGCATCCTTCGCGGTCTGGCGCAGCGCGAAATTCAGTGCGCCCGCCTTGAAGCCCTCGAGAGGCGCGACGTGAAAGAAGCGGAATCGC
>JAYTNX010000413.1:0-3004 GCA_043748075.1 Pseudomonadota bacterium | reverse complement strand
GTGTCCGTCGTCCAGGGCTGACGACGCGACGCTGATGGCAAGCAAGGATTCAGGAGACTGACACGATGCGTCTGAACACGATGAAGCCGTCCCCCGGTGCCAAGCGCCCCCGCCTGCGGGTCGGTCGCGGTGCGTCGGCGGGCCAGGGCAAAACCTGCGGCCGCGGCGTCAAGGGCCAGCGCGCGCGCAAGGGCGGCTACCACAAGGTCGGCTTCGAGGGCGGCCAGATGCCGCTGCAGCGTCGCATGCCGAAGGTCGGCTTCCGCTCGGCGATGAAGGCCTCGCGTGCGGAAGTGCGCCTCGACGAGCTCGCCAAGGTGTCCGCCGCGGTGATCGATCTCGCCGCGCTGAAGGCCGCCAACGTGGTCCCGCAGCACACCGAGATTGCCAAGGTGGTGCTCTCCGGAGAGATCAAGAAGGCCGTGAAGCTCAAGGGCATCGGCGCGACCAAGGGCGCGAAGGCGGCGATCGAAGCCGCCGGCGGCAGCCTCGAGGCGTGACGAGGTAACCACGGTGGCAATTTCTCCAGGCAATCCGGCAGCGACGCTCGCGGACGCTACGCGTTTCGCGGAGGTCCGCGGTCGCCTGCTGTTCCTGTTCGGGGCCCTGATCGTCTACCGCATCGGCACCTTCATCCCCGTGCCGGGCATCGATCCGGCCAAGGTCGCGCAGTTCTTCCAGGACCAGCAGAGCACCATCCTCGGCATCGTCAACATGTTCTCCGGCGGTGCGCTCGAGCGCCTGTCGATCTTCGCGATGGGCGTGATGCCGTACATTTCCGCGTCGATCATCGTGCAGATGCTCTCGATGGTGTATCCGCCCTGGGAGGAGTACCGCAAGGAAGGCGAGTCCGGCCGGCGCAAGCTGACCCAAATCACCCGTTACGGCACCCTCGGGCTCGGCATTTTCCAGTCGCTCGGCGCCGCGATCGCGCTGCAGAACGGCGGCATGGTCAACGTGGCGGGCTGGCCGTTCCTGTTCACCGCGACGATCACGATGACCACCGGGACGCTGTTCCTGATGTGGCTCGGCGAGCAGGTCACCGAGCGTGGCATCGGCAACGGCATCTCGATGATCATCCTCGGCGGCATCATTGCCGGCCTGCCGGGCGCCATCGGCCGCACGGCCGAGTCGGTCAGCAATGGCGAGATGTCGCCGCCCTTTGCCCTGCTGCTGATCGTGCTGGTGCTCGGCGTCACCGCGTTCTGCGTCTACGTCGAGCGCGCCCAGCGCCGCATCACCGTCAATTACGCCAAGCGCCAGGTGGGCCGTCGCATCATGGCCGGCCAGGCGAGCCACCTGCCGTTCAAGCTGAACATGGCCGGCGTGATCCCGCCGATCTTCGCCTCGAGCCTGCTGCTGTTCCCGGCGACCATCGCCCAGTTCTTCGGCACCGGCGAAGGCAAGGTCGCCGAGGCGCTGCAGAACGTCGCGGCCGCGCTCGGCTATGGGCAGCCGCTGCACCTGGTGCTCTACACCGCCCTGATCCTGTTCTTCTGTTTTTTCTACACGGCGCTGGTGTTCAACGCCCGCGACACGGCGGAGAACCTCAAGAAGTCGGGTGCGTTCATTCCGGGCATCCGTCCGGGCCAGCAGACCGGCGAGTACATCGACAAGGTGCTGACGCGGCTGACGCTGTGGGGCGCGCTGTACGTGGCGGGCGTCTGCCTGGTGCCCGAGATCATGATCTCGCAGGGCGGCGTGCCGTTCGTCTTCGGCGGAACCTCGCTGCTGATCGTCGTGGTGGTGGCCATGGATTTCATGGCCCAGCTGCAAGCTCACATGATGTCCCACCAGTATCCGGGCCTGTTGAAGAAGGCCAACCTGATGGGCTATGGACGCGGCGGTGCGCCGCAGTAACGCTGACCGCGCCGCCGACGGGCTGCGCCGCTAGGGGCAAGTTTTCTCGCGGCACGCGTGTCGCGAATAGGAAGAAGGGTCTGGATCATGAAAGTTCGTCCGTCCGTGAAGAAGATCTGCAAGGACTGCAAGATCGTGCGCCGCAAGCGCATCGTCTACGTCATCTGCAAGGATCCCCGGCACAAGCAGCGGCAGGGCTGACCGCGTTGTTTGGCCAGGGCATTGAATTTCAAGGTTTTCTAGTTAGAATGCCGCGCGTTTCCGCGGCTTCTGGCGCTTAATCGAGAGCACCTCACATGGCACGTATCGCCGGCATCAACATCCCGATGAACAAGCACGTGGTCATCGGCCTCACGCACATCTTCGGCATCGGCGCGACGCGCGCCAAGATCGCCTGCGAGGCCGCGGGTGTCGATCCGACGACGAAGGTCAAGGACCTCACCGAGTCCGAGGTCAATGCGCTGCGTGCGCAGGTGGCGCGCGGCCTGGTGGAGGGCGACCTGCGCCGGGAAGTCTCGATGAACATCAAGCGCCTGATGGACCTCGGCACCTATCGCGGCCTGCGCCATCGCAAGGGCCTGCCGGTGCGCGGCCAGCGGACCCGCACCAATTCGCGCACCCGCAAGGGTCCGCGCAAGCAGGCGGTCAAGCTGAACGCGCCGCCCGGCAAGGCCTGAGTCACACAAGGCCTGAGTCACAAAGGAATACGGAACCAGACATGGCAGAGCAGAAGCAGCAGACGCAACCGGCCGCCGCAGAAGGTGGTGGACCGAAGAAGCCGAAGAAGGGACGCAAGAACGTCCTCGACGGCATCGCCCACGTGCACGCGTCGTTCAACAACACCGTCATCACGATCACCGACCGCCAGGGCAACACGTTGTCCTGGGCGACCTCGGGCGGTTGCGGTTTCCGCGGCTCGCGCAAGGCGACGCCGTTCGCGGCGCAGGTGGCCGCCGAGAAGGCGGGCAATGCCGCGCAGGAACACGGCGTGCGCAACGTCGAGGTCCGGGTCGCGGGCCCGGGTCCGGGCCGCGAGTCGGCGGTTCGCGCGCTCAACAACTGCGGCCTGAAGATCACCAGCATTTCGGACGTCACGCCTATTCCGCACAACGGCTGCCGTCCGCCGAAGAAGCGTCGCGTCTGA
>JAYTNX010000412.1:0-1856 GCA_043748075.1 Pseudomonadota bacterium | reverse complement strand
GCGCGCGATTCGATCAGTCGTGAGTAGTCGAGCAGCACGCGGGTGCGCTCGTCGGCGGTCAGCCCGGACCACGGACCGCGCAGCGCGGCGCGCGCGCTGGCCACCGCGCGGTCGATGTCGGCGGCGTCGCCCAGCGCGATCGTCGCCAGCGGGGCCTCGGTCGCGGGGTCGGTGACCTCGAGGGTGGCGGCGCGCGCGGGTGCTTCAGAGCGCCCGTCAATCCAGAGCCCATGACGGCGCGCGAGGAATTCGCGGGTTTCAGCGGCGAGTTCGGGTGTCATTGAGGCTCCGATAGGCGATCCGTTCGATTGTCCGGGCGGCCGGCGGGCGCGGCCAATGCTTTGCGCGCGCGCTCCGATACAGGGGACGCATGGCGCTGCGCGCGCCGCGCGTTAGGATACCGAAGAACGTTCCGCAGCCCGCCCTGAGGTTCATCACGATGACCAATCGAGGCCGCGTCGGACTGCTGCCGCGCATGCCGACGCTCGATGCCGAGAGCTATCTCGGTTTCATGGAAAGCGTCCGCAACCAGGCCATCCGCGGCCTGTTCCCGGGCGTGGCCGCCGATGCCGAGGCGGCGCGCGAACGCGCGACCCGCGCGCCGCTCGCGGCCACGGCCACGGCCACGGCCACGGCCACGGCGCCGGCGCTGCGCGCGTTCCTTCGCGAGGCCGATGCCGTGCCGCGCATCGCGACCTGGAAGCGGCTGATGCGCAGCCAGCAGCAGCACACCTGGTGGCGATTGCGGGACGAGTTCCACCGCGATGCTGCGGCGTATGAAGCGGCGCTGGAGGCCGCCGAGCGTGCCCGGCCCGGCCGTTTGCGCTATGACCCCGGCTTCGTGGTGCCGCCGTATGCGAGGCTCGACATCCACCTGCAGCCCGGCGGCTACGTCGGCGATCCGCTGGCCGGCTATCTGTTCCATCACGGCACCCAGGTTTTCTACCAGGGTGACAACGACCAAGACCAGCTGCATCGCCAGGTGGTCGACATGGTGCCGGTGCCGGACCCGGGACCGGTGCACCGGGTGCTCGACGTCGGCTGCTCGATCGGCCAATGCACCACCCTGCTGAAGCAGCGGTTCCCGCAGGCGGAGGTCACCGGCCTCGACGTCGGCTTGCCGCTGCTGCGCTACGCCAACAAGCGCGCGCAGGAGCTCGACATCGACGTGCAGTTCCTGCAGGCGCTTGCCGAGGACACGGGCCTGCCCGATGGCCAGTTCGACATCGTGCTCTGCTACATCCTGTTCCACGAGGTGCCGTCGAAGCTGTTCGGGCCGATCCTTGCGGAGGCGTTTCGCGTGCTGCGCCCGGGCGGCACCCTGACGATTGTCGATGCGCCGAATGCGCAGGAATTCGCCGCCGGCAATCGGCTCTGGCTGCAGTTCGACGCGGAGTACAACTGCGAGCCGTATTCACCGGCCTTCGTCGCCTGTGACCTGGCGGGGCTGCTGCGCGTGGCGGGCTTCGAGGTCACTTCGCAAGGTCCAACGCCCACCTTCCTCCATTGCACGACGGCGCGGCGCCCGGCGCCGTGACCGTCGTGGATCGCGCGGCGCTGCTCGGGCGACTGCGCGCCTGTCTGGGTTCGGCCCAGGTGAGCGAGGACCCGGCGGAGCTGCGCCTGATGTCGCAGGACGTCTACCGCGACGGCGAGCTGCCGCTGGCCGTCCTGCGCCCGCGGACGACCGAGGACGTCGTGCAACTGATGCGCGTCGCGACGCAGTTCCGCTGCCCGCTGTTCGCGCGCGGTGGCGGCATGTCGTACACCGATGCCTATTTGCCCGATCGTCCCGGTGCACTGCTGGTGGACCTGCGCCGGCTCGACCGCGTGCGCGAGATCCAGGTCGAGGACCT
>JAYTNX010000411.1:0-11841 GCA_043748075.1 Pseudomonadota bacterium | reverse complement strand
CCCTGCGCTCGGACCGCGCCATCCATGGCGCGGACGCCCCGCCAGGAGGCTCTCATTCCGCGAAACCGGGACGCCCCCGACCGATGTCATCGATTGGTCGCGCACCATGGCGCCAGCACTAACGAGCGTCGCGAGAGTTTGGGAACTTTTTCTTCGCGGCCGCGGCAGCGTCAACAGGTGCTACAGGCGCGGGTTGGCCGGCGGCGTCATCGACTTCAGCTCATCCTCGGTCAGTGTGTAGCCGCGCAATACCAGCGCGCACAGGGCGGTGGCGACGGCCGGGATCACCGCGACGCCGGCGTAGACGGCGAGCATCGCGTTCGGGGAGAGCTCGCCGCCCTGGGCCGAGGCTGCCGCGGGATCGTAGCCCGCCGCGCTCAGCATGCCGCCCACCAGCAGCGGACCGAAGGCGAAGCCCGCCTTCTCGACCATCGAGTAGATGCCCGAGTACGCGCCTTCGCGTCGCAGGCCCGAACGACGGTAGTCGAATTCCATCGTGTCCGGCAGCATCGATTGTCCCATCAGCAGCGAGCCGCCGGCGAACGCGCCGAGCAGAACCGCGCGCAGCAGCAGCAACCCCTGCGGCTCGCCGGCGGAGACCAGCAACCAGCTGAGCAGGATCACGGCATTGGCGCCGCTCGCGACCCGGAACAGCTGCTGCTTCTGCCAGCGACGTCCGATGCGAACCCAGAGCGGCAGTGCCGCGAGCATGCCGAGCGTCTGCGCGATGGCGATGTTCGAGGCAACCGCCAGGTCCTGGTGCAGCAGGTGCCGCACGAAGAAGAACATCGTCGAAGTCTGTGCCGACATCGACAGCAACAGCAGCAGCTTGGTCAGGATCAATACCATGAACGGCCGGTTGGTGAGCGCGACGCGCATCTGCGCGAGCAGCGGCGCGGCGACCGGGGTCGCCGTGGTGGCCCGCAGGCGGCCGGTCGCGGCCACGCAGGCGAACATGGTGGCGAGACCGATCGCGCCGATCACCCAGGCGGTGATCTCGTAGCTGCGCACGCCGCCGCCGAAGGCGTCGATGAGGCGCGGCGCGAGCGCCGCACCGAGCAGGCTCGACAGCGAGACGAACACGACCCGCGCGCTCATCAACCGCGTGCGGTCCTGGAAGCCGTCGGTCATCTCGGCCGGCATCGCCATGTAGGGCACGTTGAACATCGTATAGCCGGTGAAATAGACGAATAGCGCGGCGAGCGCCCAGCCCACGATGGAAGGGCCGCCGCTGGCAACGAGCGCGCCGGGCACGGTGAACATCGCGACGCAGCCTGCGACCATGGCCAACGCGCCGGCGAGCATCCACGGCCGGCGTCGGCCCATTCGGCTCTGCGTGCGGTCGGAGATATGCCCCATGAGCGGGTCGGCGAACATGTCGTAGATGCGCACGACGAACAGCAGCAGCCCGGCCACGGCGCCCGAGACCTTCATCAGGTCGGTCATGAAGAACAGATAGGCGCTGGTGACGAGGTAGAGCAGGGTCACCGGGCCGACGGTGCCGAGCGACCACGCCACGATCGGGCCCCAACCAAGGCGATCGGACGCTGCGGTCTCGTGCGGGAACTCGATGGCCATCGGTCCTTGCTCTTCCCGTCTCGTTTCCGAGGGTTTCATTTCAGCTTGCCGCAGCGCCAGGCGCGCCGGCGAGCCCGAATCATCATCAGGACTCGGTCTTTGACACGCGCCCCGCTGCGTGTCCATTGTGGAGCGTCGCCTCCATCATGGACATGCCCACATGCGCGTTGCTTCCGGTGGTCTACGCCTTCTGCTGCTCGCGGCCGCCTTGCCCGCCGCGGCCGTCGAGCCCGTCTGCGCGCCGCAGGGTCTGCCGCTGACGCGCGATACGACGGTGATCGAGGTGTTCCATGTGGTGACGCGCGCCGACGGCAAGTCCTACGGCGAAATGGTGCCGCTGAAAGGTTCGACCACCCTCTACCTCGGTCTCGCGCTCACGCAGTTCGGCCTCGGCGACCCGAGCAACGTCGTGATCGTCACCGGCCCCCCGGGCTTCGACATCCCCCTGCACCCGGCGCCCTATCGGGAGATCTTCATGGTGCTCAGCGGGTCGTCGACCATCCGGCTTTCGGGCGGCCAGTCCCACATCTTGACCCCCGGTTCGGTCGTGCTGTTCGAGGACACCACGGGAGCAGGACACGGCGGGAAGGTCGGGCCCTGCGGCTACGTGTCGCTCGACCTGCAGTTCAAACCGGTGGTAGCAGCGGCGGCGGCGGCGACGACGGCGACGAAGACGCCTGCGCTCGTGCCGCGCCCGGCGGGATGATCGCCGCGCCGGCGGCGGGCGTTCCTGACATAGCCATGCCGGGCCCGGGCAGCGGTCGCTCCGGGGGCGGCATCCGGTGCGAGAATGCCGAAGCCGTGCCGGAGAATCCCCCCATGCCCGCAGCCGAGAAGCCGACGCGCGCGCCCCGCAGGCGGGTTGCGAAAGGTCCGCCGCGTCCGCAGTATCTCGAGAGCCCCGATGTCGACAAGGTCGTCATCATGCTGTTGGCCCTGGCCGCCGAGGTCTCCGCGCTGCGCGATCGCGTCGACACGCACGAGGCGCTGGCCGAGGGCGGCAATACGCCGACGGGGCGTGCCGTCGAGGGCTATGCGCTGCCGGCGGAACGGCAGTCCGAACGCGAGACCCGGCGACAGGCGATGCTGCATCGCGTGCTGCGGGTCCTGGCCGAGGAAGTCGACGGGCTTCGCGAGGCGGGCGCACCCGGCGCCTGAGCGCGGCGTAGCCCGCGCGCGCTCACTCGCACTCGACCGACACCAGGAGAAGTCCATGTTCCAGGCGAAGCACGGCATCCTGCCGACCGAGACCCACGACGAATTCGCCCGCGAGGAATTCTGCGGGACCCTGCGACGCGTGTTCACCACCGAACTGTGGCCGGCGAATCGCGAACTCTACGAGCAGGTGGCGGAGCCCGCATTCCGACAGAAGCACGGCCACCCGCCGCAGAATTTCCGCGAGGCACGCGAGGCGATGCAGCAGACGTTCTACTGGCGCGGCACGAACCTCGTCGGGCGTGCGGCGCAGGAGCTTCTCTGGGACACGGTTGGCGAAAGCATCGAGCGCCAGCTCGATGAGCTGGAGTTGCGGGCGAAGGCGATCCCTCCCGGCGCGGGCGGCTCGCTGCGCGTGAACCCGTCGCTGCCGATGCCGCGCTACATCGAGGCGGTCGACATCCACGCGATGCCGGGAAACTTCCACACCGAGCTGTCGCGCGGCGACCTGTACGCCGGCGCGCTCTATGACCGCGGCGTCTATTTTTTCTCGTACGGCGGCCTGGGCGAGACCAACGAGGGTCTCGGGGTGACGATGTCGGGGTTTCTCAAACAGCAGATGCCGCAGTTCCGCCCGGCGCGCATTCTCGATGTCGGCTGCGGGCCCGGATTCACGACCGTCGGCTTCGTCGATGCCTACCCGGAAGCGGAGGTGCACGCGATCGACCTCGGCGCGCCGCAGGTGCGCTACGGCCATCTGCGCGCCGAGTCGCTCGGCAAGAAGATCCACTTCTCGCAGCAGGACGGCCAGCACACCGACTTTCCCGACGGACATTTCGACCTGGTGTACACCTGCCTGGTGCTGCACGAATGCCCGGTGCCGGTGATCCGGGCGCTGTTCGCCGAGGCGCATCGGCTGCTGCGCCCGGGCGGCGTGATGCTGCACGACGGCGGCACGCCGGTGAAGAAGGACGTCGCCACCGAGCTGATGACCAGCTATTTCGGGCACAACATCAACGAGCCGTTCTCGGTTGGCATGGCCGATCTGGACTATCGGGCGGCATTCGTCGAGGCGGGCTTCCATCCCGACTCGTATTTCGAGGGTCGCTGCCCGCCCGCCTATCTGAAGGAGCAGCTGAAGTTCGTCAGCTACGTCGGCGCGCTGCGGCGCTGACGCGGACGCTGCTCATGTGGCCGGCGCCGCGCAGGCACGGCGGACTTCCGCCATGAAGTAGTCGACAGCCGGGCGCGGCTGCCGGCTCTCGCGGTAGATCAGCCCGGCGTTGCGCTCGATCGGCCCGCCGGGCAACGACAGGTGACGCACCGAGCCGGCAGCAAACTCGCGCGCCAGCAGGTGCTCGGGCAGGACGCTGAGGAAACGGCCGGAGGTGACCAGCGCGATCATCAGATTCAGTGAGTTGGTGCGGAACACGTCGCCGGGTGCCGGCAGCCCGTCGATCGCGAAATACTTCTCGAACGAGTCCTGCGCATGCGGCAGGTCGGCGATGACCCAGCGCTGGTCGACGAGGTCGCGGCGCTGCAGGTCGCGGCGCCGCGCCAGCACGTGGCGGCTGCTGGCAACCACCGAGGACTTCACGGTCAGCAGCGGCTCGAGGCGAAGGTCGGC
This sequence comes from Pseudomonadota bacterium, assembly GCA_043748075.1. Taxonomy (GTDB): domain Bacteria; phylum Pseudomonadota; class Gammaproteobacteria; order Steroidobacterales; family Steroidobacteraceae; genus UBA964. Next base: position 7,481 of record JAYTNX010000411.1, on the reverse strand, counting down.
CGAGACCGGCACCTGCGGAAAATTCGAGAACAGCACGTCGAAGCGCCCGTCCAGCAGACCGCGCATCAGGTCTTCGAAGAAGCCCTCGGTGGCCACCATCGTGAGGCGCGGATGATCCACGGCGAGCTGCGCGGCGACGCGGTCGGTGAGGTACGCCGCGAACATCGAGGCGATGCCGACCCGCACGCTGCCGGTGACACCGCGCTCGATCTCGCGCACTTCGCGGCCCAGGCGCTGGCAGGCGTTCAGCACGATGGTGGCGTGGTGATAGAGCGCAACGCCGGCCTCGGTCGGCGTGACCCCACGCGGCTTGCGCTCGAGCAGCTCGACCCCGAGCAGCTCTTCGAGATTCTTGATGCTGCGGGTCAGCGCGGGCTGGCTGATCGAGACCCGCTCGGCGGCGCGCGAGAGGTTACCGGTATCGACGACCGCGACGAAGTGTCGTAGCTGCCGTAGCTCCATGGATCGTCCTTCCCGTAAGCCTGCCGCGCGCGCCGAACGATGCGGCGGCTGCATGGATTATGTACCGCAATTGATTGGTCCCGCCACGACGCCCATGGCATTTCTTGGCGCAGGGAGACCGGGTGCTACGTCGTCGTCGGCACGAACCTGCGCGAGAGCTGCAATTCCCGGGTCTGCGCCGACGGCAACGTGCGCCCGTACTTTCTCGGCTACCATCCGGCCGGCGCCACAGTCGAGGTGAGATGAACGTTCCCGAACAGCGTCCGGACGACACGCCCTGGCCGAGCGAGGCCTATGGCTGGTACGTCGTCTTCGTGCTCTGCATCTGCGGCATGGTCGCGTTCATCGACCGGCAGATCATCAACCTGCTGGTGGAGGACATCAAGGCGGACCTCGCGCTCACCGATACCCAGATCAGCCTGTTGCAGGGGCTGGCATTCGCGCTGTTCTACGCGTTGATGGCGGTGCCGCTCGGCCGACTGGCCGACACTGGCCCGCGCAACCGCATCATCGCGATCGGCATCGTGGTCTGGAGCATCGCGGCCGCCGGCTGCGGCCTGGCGCGCTCGTTCTGGCAACTGTTCGTCGCACGCACGTTCGTCGGGGTCGGGGAGGCGACGCTGACGCCGGCGGGTTTCTCCATGCTGGCGGACTTGTTCCGGCCGCAGCGTCTCGCGCTGCCGCTGAGTGTCTACACCGGTTCCAGCTTCCTCGGTTCCGGCGTCGCGCTGCTGGTCGGTGGCTTCGTGATCGCCCAATTGACGAAACTCGACGTGGTGAGCCTGCCTTTGTTCGGCGCGATGGCCCCCTGGAAGGCGGCGTTCGTGATCGGCGCCTCGCCCGGCTTCGTCGTCGCGCTGCTGTTCTACCTGACGGTGCGCGAGCCGCGGCGCCGCGCCGCGACGGCGGCCAGCGCCGCGGCGGCAGATCCCGACCGTCCGAGCCTGCGCGAGGTGATGGCGTTCGTCCGCCAGCATGCCCGCGTCTTTGCCGCCGTGTTCGGCGGCATCTCGGTGCTGGCCGCGGCGCAGTTCTCGCTGGGTGCGTGGGTGCCGGCGTTCATGATCCGCAACTACGGCTGGACGCCATCGGAGATCGGCTACGCGCAGGGCCTGATCTTCCTCACCTGCGGCACCGCGGGCGTGGTGTTCGGCGGCTGGCTGGCGGATCGATTTCAGGAGTCGGGGCGCCGCGACGGCCACCTGCGCGTGGCCTTGATCTCGGCGCTGGCGACGCTGCCGTTCATGGTCGCTTTCCCGCTCGCCGGCTCGGCCTGGGCGTCGATCGCGCTGCTCGCGCCTGCGATGTTCTTCGGCACGATGGCCTTCGGCGCCGGCCCCGCGCTGATCCCGGTGATCTCGCCACCGCGGATGCGGGGACTGCTGATTGCGCTGTACCTGCTGGTCGCGAACATCTTCGGCCAGGCCGGCGGGCCGTGGCTGGTCGCGGTGTTCACCGATCGCGTGTTCGGTTCGCCGGAGCTGGTGCGCTATTCGCTGGCGCTGGTGCCGGCGATGCTGCTGCTCTGCGGAGCGGCACTGGTCAGCTCGGGTTTCCGCGGGCTGCGTGAGATGCGGCGCTGAAAGGCGGTTCCCGGATGGCCACTTACCAGCAGGTCTACGACGACTGGCGACGGGATCCGGAGCGCTTCTGGGCTGACGCGGCGCGCGCGATCGACTGGGCCACGCCGCCGGCGACGGTCTGCGACACCACGCCGGTGCCAGGTCCGCGCTGGTTCACCGGCGGCCGGCTCAACGCCTGCCACAACGCCGTGGACCGGCATGTCGAGGCGGGACGTGGCGACCAGGCCGCACTGCTGCATGTCAGTGCGATGACCGGCAGCGACACCACACTGAGCTATCGCGAGCTGCGCGACCGCGTAGCGACGCTCGCCGGAGCGCTGCGCGCGCTCGGCGTCACCTCGGGCGACCGCGTCGTGATCTACATGCCAATGGTTCCCGAGGCCGTGTTCGCGATGCTCGCCTGCGCGCGTCTCGGCGCGATCCATTCGGTGGTGTTCGGCGGCTTCGCCGCCCGCGAGCTCGCGATGCGCATCGACGACGCGCAGCCGACGCTGGTGCTGACGGCCTCCTGCGGGCTCGAGCCCGGCCGCGTGGTCGACTACAAGGCGCTGCTCGATCGCGCGCTGGAGCTCGCGAGCTTCAGGCCCGCGCATTGCCTCGTGCTGCAGCGACCGCAGCTGAAGGCACCGCTGCTCGCCGGTCGCGACCTCGACTGGCAGGCCGCGGTCGCCGCGGCCGCGCCGGCGGACTGCGTGCCGGTCGCCGCCACCGATCCGCTCTATATCCTGTACACCTCGGGCACGACCGGCAAACCCAAGGGCGTCGTGCGCGACACCGGCGGCTATCTCGTCGCGCTGCGCTGGTCGATGCAGCACGTGTATGGCGCGCAACCGGGCGAGGTCTACTGGGCCGCGTCGGACATCGGCTGGGTCGTCGGTCACTCCTACATCGTCTACGGACCGCTGCTGCACGGCTGCACGACGTTGCTGTACGAGGGCAAGCCCGTGGGGACGCCGGATGCCTCCGCGTTCTGGCGCATCGTCGAGCGCCATCGCGTGCGCACGCTGTTCACCGCGCCGACCGCCATTCGCGCGATCAAGCGCGAGGACCCGTCCGGCGAGACGATGCGCCGCCACGACACCCGTAGCCTGCGGGCGCTGTTTCTCGCCGGCGAGCGTGCCGACCCGGACACCGTGCAATGGGCGGCGGCGCAACTACAGGTGCCGGTGATCGACCATTGGTGGCAGACCGAAACCGGCTGGCCGATGGTCGCGAACTGCCTCGGCATCGAACCCCTGCCAGTCAAGCCCGGCAGCCCGACCAAGCCGGTGCCGGGCTTCGACGTCGTCGTGCTGGACACGGCCGGCACGCCGCTCCCAGCGGGCGCGCCGGGCGCGCTCGCGGTACGGCTGCCGCTCCCGCCCGGCAGTCTGCCGACCTTGTGGAACGACGCTGCGGGTTTCCACAAGGCCTATCTCGCAGATCATCCCGGGTACTACAGCACCGGCGATGGCGGCTACGTCGATGCCGACGGCTATGTGTTCGTGATGGGCCGCACCGACGACGTCATCAACATCGCGGGACATCGCCTCTCGACCGGCGAGTTCGAACAGGTGCTGGCGGCGCATCCAGCCGTCGCGGAGTGCGCGGTGATCGGCATTGCCGACGAACTGAAAGGCACGGTGCCGGTGGGCTTGGTGGTGGTGAAGGCGGGCATCACCACCGACGCGGCGACGCTGCAACGTGAGCTGGTCGCGAAGATCCGTGATGAAGTTGGGCCGGTGGCCAGTTTCCATCGCTGCCTGGTGGTGGCGCGGTTGCCGAAGACGCGCTCCGGCAAGGTGCTGCGCGCAACCATGCGCGCCATCGCCGACGGCCGTCCCTGGACTGCACCGGCGACGATCGAGGATCCGGCGGTGCTCGGCGAGATCGAAGCCGCGTTTCGGGATTCCGTCCGCGCGGGTCGTTAGTCGGAGAGCTCGATGTCGAGCCCGACGCCCTGTTCCAGCGCCGCCGCGTAGCAGATCTGCGCCGCGGCCAGGTCTTGCGAAGTCACGCCCAGCGACTTGTAGAGCGTCAGGTCGTCGGGCGACTCGCGTCCGGCGATGCGCCCGAGCAGCACCTCGCCGATCTCGCCCCGCAGGTGGGTTTCAGGGACGACGCCGCTGCGGATCGCGTCGAGTAGTTCGCCGGCCGCGGCCAGCGCCGCGTCGCGATAGTCGCAATAGAAGCGGCTGCGGCGCACCGCCTCGGCGTCGGCCTCGGCGGAGGTCGCGATCGCGGCGCCGACCAGGTTCAGGTGCTGCCCGGGCCTGAGCCACTCGCCGCGCAGGATGGGCGTCGTCGCCGAGGTGACGGTGCAGATCACGTCGGCGCGCGGCACTGCCGCGGCGAGGTCGCCGACGGCCTCGACCGGCCGGCCGTGGCGACGCGACATGCGCGCGGCGAAGACGCCGGCGCGACCGGGGTCTCGCCCCCACACCCAGAGTTGATCGAACGCTCGCACTTCGCGCAGCGCTGCGAGATGGTGCTCCGCCTCCTCGCCGCAGCCGACCATCAGCAGCGCGCGGGCGTCGGCGCGCGCCAGCGTGTCAGTCGCCATGGCCGTCGTCGATGCGGTGCGGATTGCGGTCAGCATGCCGCCGTCGAGCAGCGCCAGCGGCAGGCCCTCCGCGGCGTCGAACAGCAGCACGGCGCCGACGTGGCTGCCGTGCGCGGCGCCCGGTGCGCGCGGGAACTTGCTGACGATCTTGACGCCGAAGCCGGCGGGCCGGGACACGTAGCCCGGCATCAGTCCGAGCTTGCCCGCGGTGTCGGGCACGTTCATGAACTGGCGCAGCGGCAACACCACCGCGCGTTCCGAGGTCAGCTGCATCACCTCGCGCATCGCGCCGATGCAGCGCGAGTACGGCAGCAGCCGCGCGATGTCGGAGGCCGTCAGGATCCGCATCGATCAGCGCGCCCGTGGCGGCATGAACTTCAGCCGCCGCTGCACCTCGGCGACGTAGTCGGGACGCTCGAACGGCGGCGGCGCAGGCTCGCCGGCGCGTCGCGGCCGCCCGATCGCGCGCATCCAGTCCTCGAGCCCCGGCGGCAGGAACACCCAGAACAGCTTCAGGTCACCCGCGCCGGTGTTGTCGATGCGATGGCGCGCATTGCGGCCGAAGAGCAGCGTCGAACCGGTCTGGATGGGTTGCGTCTCGTCGTCGATCGTCACGGTGCCCCGGCCTTCCTGGACGAAGACCAACTCGTGGTTCTGCAGGTGGCCGTGCTCGCGGACCTGGCCGCCCGGCGGCAGCACCTGCACGCCGACCGAGAAATGGTCGTAGGGCATGTTCTCGGGCGTCAGCTTGAGCGTGACGTAGCCACGCGAGGGCAGCGGCTGCCACAGCGACTCGCCGTCCTCGGGACCGACCACGAAGGCCTTCGGTGTGGGGGCGTCAGGATCCGGCATCAGCGTGCTCCCGGCGTTGCCGCTTCAGGAACGCGAGGATGCGCTCGTTGTAGGCCTCCGTCACCGTCTGCGGACAGAAGTGCCCGCCTTCGGCGAGCATCTGCAGCGTCGCGCCGGGAATCCGTTGTGCCAGTTCCTCGGACAGCCCTGGCGGTGTGAGCTGGTCGTCGCGGGCACCGATCACCATCGTCGGCGTCTGGATCCGTTCCAGCTGCCCGCGCAGATCGTGAGTCATCACGGCATTCAAGCGGCCGAGTTCGATCTCGAGACCGGGGAATTCGGCGAGGCGCTCGCGGAAATAGTCCTCCGTCGAGCGGAACCGCGGCCCGAGCCACCACGCCGGCGCCGCGAGCAGCGTGCCGACCATCAGGTAGTTCAGGGGGCCGGAGTTGATCAGTACGTCGCGGCGCGTGTGGAAGGTCTGCACGAACAGCGGCGTCGGGCCGGCCCAGCTCGCGCTCAGCACCAGCGACAGCAGCCGTTGCGGCGCGCGCAGCGCGATGTGCTGCCCGATCGCCCCGCCGGTCGAATGCCCGACCAGGTGCGCGCGTTCGATGCCGAGTTCGTCCATCAGGCGCAGCAGGTCGTCGGCGAGTTCCCCGGCATTCGAGACCCGCGGTGCCGGACCCGAGCGGCCGACGCCGCGATGATCGTGCAGCACGACGCGGAAGTGACGCGCCAGCGGCTCGACCTGGGCGCGCCAGAAGCGACCGCTGCCGCCCAGGCCCGCCACGAGCAGCAGGGGCTCGCCGCTGCCGTGCTCCTCGACGTGCAGCTCGTAGCCATTGATCGCGACGCGCCGACCGCCTGCGATGTCGTTCATGGTCGCTGCCTCACCAGGTGATCGTGACGGCCTTGGTCTTGAGATACAGCTCGAGCCCGTCCTCGCCGAACTCGCGCCCCCAACCCGACTGGCGATTGCCGCCGAACGGCATGGTCGGGTCCATGGCAGCGTGACAATTGACCCCCAGCTGGCCGGCGTCGATCAGCCGCACCATGCGGTGCGCGGTGGCGAGGTCACGGGTCCAGACACTGCCGGAGAGCCCGTAGACCGTATCGTTGGCCTGCGCGGCGATCGCCTCGAGCCCGCCGTCGCCGAACGTCTGGATCGCGATCACCGGGCCGAAGATCTCCTCGCGGACGAGGGTCATGTCCGGACGGCAGTCGGTATAGACGGTCGGCTCGACGAACCAGCCGCGATCCCGCGGTCGGCCGCCGCCGGTGAGGCAGATCGCGCCCTCGGGCGCCGCCGTGGCGAGCAGCCGTTCGATCCGATCGCGCTGTTCGCGCGAGATCACCGGGCCGATCATCGTCGCCGGTTCGAAGCCACCGCCAATCGCCATCTGGCGCGCGAAGGCCGCAACGCCCTCGCTGACCTCACGCGCGACGCGCTCGTGCACGAACACCCGGCTGCCGCAGACGCAGTTCTGGCCCTGCAGCAGGAAACCGGCCATCGCGATGCCGGGAATGGCCTGCGCCAGATCGGCATCGGGAAACACCACCACCGGCGATTTGCCGCCGAGTTCCAGAGACACGCGCTTCAGGTTGCCCGCCGCGGCGCGCACGATCAGCCGGCCGACTTCGGTCGACCCGGTGAAGGCGATCTTGTCGACGCCCGGATGTGCGGCGAGCGCGGCGCCGGCGGTCTCGCCGAGGCCGGTGACGACGTTGAACACGCCCGGCGGGACGCCCGCCTGGAGCGCCAATTCGGCCAGCAACAGCGCCGCCAGTGGTGCCTGCTCGGCCGGCTTCAGAACCAGCGTGCAGCCGGTCGCGAGCACCGGCGCGATCTTCAGCATCTCCATGCCGAACGGGTAGTTCCATGGCGTGATCGCGCCGACCACGCCGACCGGCTCGCGCAGCGTGTAGGCCATGAGCTCCCCGGGGCGCTTGCCGGACCCGGCCGAGGGCAGGGTGCGACCAGCGATCTTCGAACACCAGCCTGCGTAATAGCGCAGGAATGCCGCGCAGAACGGTGCGGTCGATTCGGCGATCGCGCGCGGCATGCCGTTGTCGAGCACGGCGATCTCGGTGAACTGCCG
>JAYTNX010000410.1:0-3620 GCA_043748075.1 Pseudomonadota bacterium | reverse complement strand
CTGAGGCACGCGCTATTTCAGCCCGAGCCGCCGCTCGAGATAGTGGATGTCGAGGCCGCCCTGGCGGAAGGCCGCGTGGTTGAAGATCTCCTGGTGCAGCGCCGTGTTGGTGCGGATGCCCTCGACGACCATCTCGGCGAGCGCGTTCTTCATGCGCGCGATCGCGGTGTCGCGCGTGTCGCCGTAGGAGATCAGCTTGCCGATCAGCGAGTCGTAGTTCGGCGGCACGTTGTAACCGGAGTAGATGTGGCTGTCGACGCGGATGCCCGGACCGCCCGGCGCGTGCCAGAGCTTGATCGGGCCCGGGGAGGGCATGAAGGTCTTCGCATCCTTGGCGTTGATGCGGCATTCCATCGCGTGGCCGCGGATCTGGATGTCATGCTGTGCGTAGGCGAGCTTCTCGCCCGAGGCGATCAGCAGCTGCGCCTTGACGAGGTCGACGCCCGTCACCAGCTCGGTCACCGGGTGCTCGACCTGGATGCGCGTGTTCATCTCGATGAAGTAGAACTCGTCGTCCTGGTAGAGGAACTCGAGCGTGCCCGCGCTGCGATAGCCGACCGCGCGGCAGGCGTCGGTGACGCGCTGGCCCATCCGCTCGCGCTGCGCATCGGTGATGCCCGGCGCAGGCGCTTCCTCGATCACCTTCTGGTGGCGACGCTGCATCGAGCAGTCGCGCTCGCCGAGGTGGATCACGTTGCCGTAGTTGTCCGCCAGCACCTGGAACTCGATGTGCCGCGGGCGCTCGAGGAATTTCTCCATGTAGACCTGGTCGTTGCTGAATGCGGCCAGCGCCTCGGCCTTGGTCACGTTGATCGCGTTCAGCAGCGAGGCGGGGTTGTGGACCACGCGCATGCCGCGGCCGCCGCCGCCGCCCGAGGCCTTGATGATGACCGGGTAGCCGATGTCCTTCGCGATGCGCTGGTTCTCGTCGCCATCTGCGCCGAGCGGATCGCCGGAGCCCGGCACGCAGGGCACGCCGTGCGCCTTCATGACCTTGATGGCCGAGACCTTGTCTCCCATCATCCGTATCGTTTCCGCCTTCGGGCCGATGAAGGTGAAGCCGCTCTTCTCGACGCGCTCGGCGAAGTCCGCGTTCTCCGAGAGGAAACCGTAGCCGGGATGGATCGCGACCGAATCGGTGACCTCGGCCGCGCTGATGATCGCCGGCATGTTGAGATAGCTCTTCGGCGACGGTGCCGGCCCGATGCAGACCGATTCGTCGGCCAGCAGCACGTGCTTGAGGCTGTAGTCGGCCGTGGAGTGCACGGCGACGGTCTTGATGCCGAGTTCACGGCAGGCGCGCAGGATGCGCAGTGCGATTTCGCCACGGTTGGCGATGACGACCTTGTCGAGCATGGTGGACGACAACGGCGCTTACGCGATCACGAACAGCGGCTGGCCGAATTCCACCGGGTCGCCGTTCTGCACCATGATCGCCGTGACCTTGCCGGCCTTGTCGCACTCGATCTGGTTCATCATCTTCATCGCCTCGATGATGCACAGCACCTGGCCGATTTTCACTTCGTCGCCGATCTCGACATAGGCCTTCGCGCCGGGCGAGGGCGCCGAGTAGTAGGTGCCGACCATCGGCGCGGGCACGACGTGGTCCGAGGACTTGGCGGGGCCGCCGCCGCCGCCCGCCGCCGCCGCGAGTTGCGGAACGGCGGCGGCCGCGGGCGCCGCCTGCATCGCCGGCGGCAGGTACATCTGCATGGGCATCGCCGCCGGTCCGGTGGGCATGCGGCTGATGCGGACAGACTCCTCGCCTTCCTTGATCTCGATCTCAGCGATGCCCGATTCCTCGAGCAGCTCGATCAGCTTCTTGACCTTGCGGATATCCATGAAACCCCCGGGTACGGTCCCGTCGGAAGAAGAATTCTCGAAGCGTAGCGGCCTGCGCCGGGTGTGTCGGGCCGGTGCACGCAGCTCAGGCGGGCGTCGCAGCGCTGTCGGCAAGCCGAACGGCGGCGGCCCGCACGGCCAGCTCATAGCTGACGGGGCCGAGGCCGATCAGGCAGCCGATCGCGATGTCCGACAGATAGGAGTGCCGACGAAACTCCTCGCGGGCGAAGGTGTTCGACAGGTGCAGTTCGATGAACGGCAGCTTCACCCCGGCGAACGCATCGCGCAGCGCCACGCTGGTGTGGGTGAGGCCGCCCGGGTTGATGATCGCGAAGCCGATGCCCGCCGCCGGCGCGGACTGGATCCGGTCGATCAACTCGTGTTCGGCGTTGCTCTGGAAGGCGGTCAGCACGTGGCCGAGTTCGGCGGCCAGGCCGGTCGCTCGCGCCACCAGGTCACTGAGCGTCTGCCGGCCGTAGACCTGGGGCTCCCGGGAGCCCAGCAGATTCAGGTTGGGACCGTTTAACAGAAGGATCTGCGCCATTGGCGCGGAATGTAACCGAAGACGCCGCTGGATTGCGAACTTGCCGGCGCGATCGCGGCAGGATCGGCTCAGGTCGTCGGTTAAGGTGGGGCCTTCGCGGCCTCGATCGGCCCGCCTTCGGCACGGTTGGCTGCCAGGATGCGCAGCTTCGCGGCAATCGCAGTGCGGGCCGGCGCCAGCGCGAGGCGGCCGGCGTTCACCTCGGCCACCAGGTCGAGAATGAAGTCGGCCTCGTCGGCATGCAGTTCGCCGACCTTCAACGCCACGATCCGGCGCTGGGCATCGGCGAAAACCGTGAACGGCAGGACCAGGTCCATCCCGAAGGCCGCGGCGGCTTCCAGCCCGTCCTGCTCACCGATCAGCAGGGGATAGTCGATACGGATATCCCGCGCGTACTTGAGCACGTCTTCCCGGAAATCGACGGCGATGCCGACTATTTCGACCCCGCTACCGCCGCGATCAGAACGCAATTTCTTCAGCAGCGGGATCTCCCGCCGGCAGGGTGCGCACCACGTGGCCCAGAAATTCACTACCAGCGAGGGCTGGGTGAAGGCGGAAAGCCGTTTTGGAGGCCCGTCGACTGTCGCGAGCGCGAAATCGGGCAAGGTCTCGGGGATCGGTCGCGGTGCCGCGTCAGTCGGCACGAGGGGGTCGCCGCCGCCCGAACTGCCCGCCGGGCCGCGCCGCAGCGTCGTGTCAGTCGCCGGGGTCAAAGAATCCGTCCCGGACAGGGTCCCTCCGGGCCGGAAGAACCAGGAGATGGCGAAACCCGCCAGTACTGCCGCGATCGCCGAAAGTGCCAGGACGCCGTAGCGGCGCCGTGCGTCGCTCATCCCCCGGTGTCCGCGCCCACCGCCGCGTGCGCGAGCTTCGCGAACTCGGCCGCCTTCATGAAGCCCACGACGCGATAGTTGCTGCGCTCGGCGCCGTCGGGACCGTAGAACGCAATCGTCGGCGGACCGAAGATGCCAAAGCGTTTCAGCAGCGCCCGGTCCTCATCGGTGTTCGCCGTGACGTCCGCCTGCAGCAGCACGGCGTCGGCGAGCGCGGCGATGACGGCCGGCTCGGTGAACGTGTACTTCTCCATCTCCTTGCAGGAGACACACCAGTCCGCATAGAAGTCGAGCATCACCGCGCGCCCCGACGCGCGGGCCGCGGCAACCTCCGCATCGAGCTGCGCGAGCGAGCTGACGCGGCGAAACTCCAACCCTCGGTGTTCGGCGGCCCGCATCGG
>JAYTNX010000409.1:0-4680 GCA_043748075.1 Pseudomonadota bacterium | reverse complement strand
ACCGGCACCCAACGCTCGCCATTGGGCCCGAGCATGCTGTTGACCTCGGCAAACGGATTGGCGCGCATCACCTTCGGCACGGTGTTTTCGACCTCCGTGCCGCTGCGGCTCATGATGCGACGCACGATCGCCGCCTTGGCGTCCGCATCGACCGCGTCCCGCCCGTCGACGGACAGATGCACGGAAAACGTGCCCTCCTCGAGGAAGTTGCGACCGGCCATCACCACCTTGGCGCCCTCGACCAGCCCCTTGAGGCCGCCCGTGCCCTTGACGAGCTTGCCCAGCGACTTCGCATCTTCCATCAGGCTCACGCGCTTCATGCGCACCGCCTGCAGTCCCGGATCGAACGCAAACTGCTCCGACGCCACGTCCTCGCGCGCCACGTCGGCCATCGCAGCAAACAGGTCCGCGGCTGCGCGGAACGAGAACGACAGGAATCGCGCCTCGGGCTGCGGCCGGATCAGTCGGAACGTCGCCCGCGTCTTGATGCCGAGCGCGCCGGTGTCGGAGAGGAACATGCCCATCGTGTCGGGCCCGACCTGGCGAAAAAACGGCGCACCGTTGCGGTTCGAGTGGCTGCCGAGCTGCAGCAGCGTGCCGTCGGCCAGCACCACATCGAGCCCGATCACGCTCTCCGCCGCGGCGCCGTAGCGGCCCGAGCCGAGAAAGATGCTGCCTTGCGACAGCGCGCCGCCGAGGCTCGAACGCAGGCCGGAGAGCGGACCGTAGTACGGGGTACGCACGCCATGCGGCGAGAGCGCGTCGAACAGGCCCTTCCAGGTGGCGCCGCACTCGACCGTCACATAACAGTCCTCGGCGTTGATCTCGACGACGCGGTCCATGCGCAGCATGTCGACCATGATCGAATTCGCGCGCCTCGGCAGATAGCCGTCGGTATACGACATGCCGCCACCGCGTGGCACGATCGGCAGCCCCGAGGGCGCGATCGCTTCGAGGACGGCGGCGAGCTCCTCGCCGCTGCCAGGTCGGATCACGGCAGCCGGCAGTTCACCGGCCCGATAGACGTCCTGCGAATAGAACTCGCGTTCGGTGCGATCCGTGATCACGTGTGCGGCACCCATCAGGCGCTGCAGTTCCGCGATCACGCCGTCGACGGCGCCGGGCATGACGTGGATGGCTTGCTGCATGGTCGTACTCTCCGGACGCGGGTCTCGCCTGTCAGGGCGAACTATGGGCGACGGCCCTCGGCGCCTGCAAGGCGCCAGGCTGGTAAGCTCGCAGTCCCGCACGCAAGGCGCGTTTTGCAGCCCGCGAGGCGGTCGGAAACCCTCGCCATGGCGATACTTCGCAGCAATCGATTCAGTTTCGAGTACACCGTGCCGGTCGCGGTCGTCGGCGCCGGGGCCTGCGGCCTGACCGCTGCCCTGGCGGCGAGCGACGCGGGCGCGGAAGTGCTCGTGCTCGAACGCGACAAACGTCCCTGGGGCAGCACCTCGATGTCGCTGGGCGCGATGTGCGCCGCAGCGTCCACCGAACATCGTCGACACGGCCTCGAAGACGGCAGCGAGCGCTTCGTGCAGGACGTGATGGCGAAGACCGGCGGTCGCGCCGATGCGCGTCTCACGCGCGTCGTCGGCTTGCACTCGGGCGCGACCGTCGACTGGCTCACGGCCGCGCACCAGGTGCCGATGCTGCTCGACTTCAAGTGGACCGGCCTCGGACATTCCGTGCCGCGCCTGCACATCCCGCCCGGACGCAACGGCGAGGAACTGCTCGCCTTGCTCGGCCGGGCCTGCGATCGCGCCGGCGTGCAGGTGATGACGGAAGCTCGGGTGCAGGACCTGCACGCCGACCCCGAAGGCCGCATCCACGGCGTGCGCATCGTGCGCCCCGACGGCAGCATCGAAGATCTCGGCGTGCAGGCCCTCGTGCTCGCCAGCTGCGGCTACGGCGGCAATCGCCAGATGGTCGCCCACTACATTCCCGAGATGGCCAACGCACGCTACTTCGGCCACGAGGGCAACGTAGGCGACGCGATCCAGTGGGGCGAGGCGCTCGGCGCCGCACTGGCCGACATGAGCGCCTACCAGGGACTCGGCACGCTCGCCGACCCTCAGCAGGTGATCGTGCCGCACCCGCTGCTGCTCGAAGGCGGCTTCCTCGTGAACATCCTGGGCGAGCGCTTCACCCACGAGAACGCGAACATCTCCGGCATGTGCGTGCCGGTGCTGGCGCAACCGCAGGGTCTCGCCTGGGTGATCTTCGACGCGCACCGCAACGCCGCCTGCCTCGAGCACTCGGTGGAGCAGCGCCAGCTCGCCGAGGTCGGTGCCATCCGTCAGGCCGAGACCTGGGCCGAGCTCGAACGGCTCTGCAATCTGCCCGCCGGCTCGCTCCAGACAGAGAACTCGCAGATCGAAACGTCACGCGCCGCCGGCAGGCCGGATCGGCTCGGCCGTTCGTTCGAAGGGCTGCAGCCGCTCGAGCCGCCGTACTGCGCCCTGCGCGTCACTGGCGCGATCTTCCATACCCAGGGCGGACTCGCCGTGGACGAACACGCGCAGGTGCTGCGGCCCGACCGCACGCCGCTGCCGAACCTGTTCGCCGGCGGGGGCGCAGCGCGCAGCATCTCCGGCCCTTCGGTCACCGGCTATCTTCCCGGCATGGGCCTCTGCATGGCGATCACGCTCGGCCGACTCGCCGGCGATGCCGCGGCGAAAGCCGCGCTCGGCGGGACCTCGTGAGAGCCACCGCGTTCGCGCCGCTGCTCGCCATACTAATCAGTGCCTGTGCCACGACCGTGACATCGTCGCCACCCACCGTGTCGGCCGCCTCGCTCACTACGGCCACATGGCCACCACCTCTCGCGCCGATCGAACGGATGGACACCGTGCTGGCGGATCCTGTCGACGGTCGCGAGGTTCCGCTGCGGATCGTGTTCCCCTCGACCGGCCGCGATTTGCCCGTCGTTCTTTTTTCGCACGGCGCCTTTTCCTCCGGACGGGACTACGACCTCCTGCTCGACGCCTGGGCCGCACGCGGCCATGTGGTCATCGCGCCGACCCATCGCGACTCGACCAGCCTCGGCACGCCACGCGGCAGCGGCGACCCCCGACACTTCCCCTGGCGCCTCGACGACATGGCGCTGCTGCTGCGCGAACTCGATCGCGCGCTTTCCGCGGCGCCCGGGCTCGCCGCGCGCACCGACCGCCAACGCATCGCCGCGACCGGGCACTCGTTCGGCGGCCTCGTTGCCCAGACCCTCGGCGGCGCGACGTACTTCGACCCGGCCACGAGACAGGCCGTCTCGCGCGCCGACCCGCGCGTTCGCGCCGTGATCGTGTTCAGCGGCGCCGGCACGTTCCCGCCGATCCTGCGCAGCAAGGATTTCGCGGCGCTCCAGAAACCGACCCTCGTGACCGTGGGCACCGACGACCTGCCGCAAGCGCCAGGCCTCAGCGGCTACGCGTGGCGCCGCCAGCCCTGGGACCTCGCCGCGCCCGGCGACAAGTATCTGCTGACCCTCCAGGGTGCCGACCACTACCTCGGCGGGATGGTCGGCCGCGACGATCTGCCTCGCGCGGCGCGCGGACCCGAGTATGTGTCCGCGTTTCAGCAAGTGAGCAACGCGTTCCTGGACGCCTTCCTTCGGAACAACGATTCGGCGAACCGATGGCTGGCGACGCGGACCACGGCGCTGGATGCGCCTGCGGCGGACGGACTGCCTGCGGCTGCCCATCTCGCGATTCGATAGACCGCTACAGATCACTCGTGACTATCGCGGGGACCCCACAACCGGGCTCCCCTGTCGAACTTGGCCCGCGCCGGGCGATTCGCAGACTTGGCCTTGCACGGGCCTCGAATCCGTCAGGCCCCGGGCTCCCAGGGATTCAGCACGACGAGATCAAGCCCCACAAAATCCTTCACGTTGCGGGTTACGAGCGTCAGCCGATGAAGCTGGGCCGTCGCCGCGATCAGCGCATCGCGCTCAGGACGCGGATCGGGCACATGCAGTGCTGCGCAGGTTCGTGCAACCGCCGTGTCGATATTCAGAATCCGATCCGCAAACACCACCAGGACACGCTCATCGAGCCATTGCCGCAGCAACACCCCCGAAGCCGCGTCACGACGCTCGACGCGCATCACTCCGATCTGAAGCTCCAGAACGGAGATCACCGACAGAAATTGCATCTGTGGATCCGCCGAAGCGGCCCAAGCCGCTACCGACTTGTCGCACCGCGTCGATCGGCGCAGTTCGGAGACGACGTTGGTATCGAGCAGATACACGTCAACCCAGATCGGTAACGCGCCAGATTGAAGGCCCCAACTGCGGCGGGTCGAACTCGATCTCGTCGCCTCCGCTTTGCATGAGCGAATCACGCAGCGACGCACGAGGCCCGAGAAGCGCCCGATACCGCTGATACGAGAGCAGCACATAGGCGGGCTCCCCGCGGTCGGTAATGACGACCGGACCCTCGTCCGCCCCGCGCTTGGCGCGGCTGACATCCTGGTTGAACTCGCGGCTACTGATGGTCGACTGCGACATCTCGCTCTCCAAATGTAGGTATAATTCTACATTGTTGCCGCGCGGCGTCCCAGTGCTCCGTTCGGAGTAGCCTGGCACGGCCTTCAAAGCGGACTTTATACCGGTCTTAAACGAGAACAATATCTCCTTAAGTCACTGATATATAGGCTACTATTCATGGTATAAAGCGGTCA
>JAYTNX010000408.1:0-4315 GCA_043748075.1 Pseudomonadota bacterium | reverse complement strand
CCACGCAGGCCCGCGTGTCGGGGTGTAGCCGCTCGTGGTCGGGGTGACGAAGCTCCACGCGGGCTCGGCGTCGCCGCCGCGCACCTGGCGCGCGAGCGCATCGCGATCGACGGCCAGCGACAAGGCGCGGCGCACGCGGGCGTCGTCGAACGGCGGGCGGCGTACGTTGAACAGGACGAAGGTCGCGCTGCGCGAGGCGGACTGCCGCAGTTCGGCGGGGGCCTGCGCGCGAGCCCAGGTCACCGCCTCCGGGACCACGCGGGTGACGTCGATCTGGCGCGCGCGATAGCGCGGGAAGGCGGCGGCGGCCTCGGCGATCACCAATTCCACGCGCTCGAGCCTTACGCCGGCGGCGTCGACGAAGCGCGGGTTGCGCGCCAGCACGATGCGGTCACCGATCGTGCGCGAGCGCAGCACGAACGGCCCGTTCGAGACCCAGTGCTCGGGCCGCGTCCAGGCGTCGCCGAAACGTTCGATGCGATGCCGCGGCGCCGGCAGCAGCACCGCCATCAGGCCGGGCAGGTCGAGCTGCGGGTACGCGAGATCCACCTGCACCGTGCGGGCATCGGGCGCGCTCACGCCGGGCGTCGTGGCGGATGGCTGGCCCGCGACAGTGGGTGTGGGCTGGCGCAGCGCCCGGAAACGGAACGCCAGCAGTCCTGCGGTCTTCGGGTCGAGATAGCGGCGTGCCGACCAGACGAAATCCTCGGCCGTCAGCGGCGTGCCGTCGGACCAGGCGAGCCCCGGCCGCAGCTCGAAGGTCCAGCGCAGGCCGTCGTCACTCGTGTGCCAGCGCGCCGCGCAGCCGGGCACGATCGCGCCGTCGGGGCCGAAGGCCGTCAGTCCGGTGAACAGATCGCTGATGATCGCGAAGTCGTTGACCGAGCCATAGCGCAGCGGGTCGAGGGAGGCGGGTTCGCTGACGGCGCGGCGCAGCACGGCCTCGGCGCGGGCCAGGGACGACAGGTCGGCGCTGGCGAGCAGGCAGCCCCACACGAGCAGGCCGCGAAGCGCCGCTCGCCGCCTGGGATCAGACGCGGCCGTCCCAGCGAAAGAGAGTCTGTGCATCGGCGATTTCCCGGCGCGTTCGCGCTCTGCCCTACAGGTTAGGGCGTCCGTGTGACGATGACGAATCGCGTGCCGCGGCCGCCCAAGCCCCGCGGGGTGCGCCCATACTGATGAGCGCGTGCCGGCGACGATTGCCGACCCGGGGAGGGCGACATTGGCCATTCCAGACCCGTGGCGCTGCCCAACCTGCAAGGTGGCTGTCGCGACATCCTTCTGCCCGACTTGCGGCGAAAGTCCGCTCGGCTCGAAGGCCATGACGTTGCATGCACTGGCGAAAGAAGCGTTCGAGGCGTTTACCAACGTCGATGGACGCCTCGTCCGAAGTCTGCAGACGGTCGTGACCCGCCCTGGCGCACTGACCGTGGCCTACATGAGCGGCCGGCGCAAACCGTTCGTCAGCCCCGTATCGCTGTTCCTGATCGTCAACGTGCTGTTCTTCGCGTTCGAGTCGATCACCGGGGGGAGTGTCTTCACGACGCCACTATCGGCCCATCTCGACACACAGCCCTGGAGCGAGCTCGCGCGGCCGTGGGTGGCCGCGGAACTGCGGCAGCGCGGCACTTCATTGGCCCAGTTTGCCCCGGAGTTCGATCGACAGGTCGCGCTCAATGCGCGATCGCTGATCATCGTGATGGCCGTGGCGTTCGGCGCCGTCCTGACCCTGGTGTTTCGGGGCAGCGGCCGGCTCGTGGTGGCGCATGCCGCATTTGCGTTGCACCTCTACACGTTCCTGCTGATGGCGTTCTGCGTCGCGACGGCAGTCCCTCCGCTGAACACCCTGCTGGGCCGTCGATTCGGCAGCGACGAGCTGGATCACGTGCTGTCGATCGGACTGCTCGCGGCGTGTTCCGTCTACCTGTTCATCGCGGTGGCGGCCGTCTACGGTGTGCGCGGCCTGCAGCGGGCAGTGAAGACGCTGTTGTTGGCGAGTGCGGCCGCCCTGCTGGTACTGGGCTATCGCTTCGCGCTGTTCGTCCTCACGCTCTACGGCGTTTGACGCCGCCGCCGCCGTCTGTCCCCCGTGCGGACGCGCCGCGGCCGCGGCAGGCCCGGATCCGTGGGATACTTTTCTGCCGCCGGATCTCGCCTCCAGCGCCCCCTTCGCCCTTCGCTACGCCGGTGTTACCCGTATGCACGCGCTTTCCGTCCGTGGACTCATCAAGACCTACCGCAATGGCGTGCAGGCGCTGAGGGGCGTCGACCTGGACGTCGAACAGGGCGACTTCTTCGCGATGCTGGGGCCGAACGGCGCGGGCAAGAGCACGCTGATCGGCATCGTCACCTCGCTGGTCAACAAGACGGCCGGCAAGGTCAGCGTATTCGGCCACGATCTCGACACCGCCCTCGAGGCCGCCAAGGCCTGCATCGGGGTCGTGCCGCAGGAGCTGAACCTCAACCTGTTCGAGACACCGGAGACGATCGTCGTCAATCAGGCGGGCTTCTACGGCATTCCGCGTGCCATCGCACGGGAACGCGCTCGCAAGTACCTGACGCAGCTGTCACTCTGGGACCGCCGCGACCGTATGGCGCGCTCGCTGTCGGGCGGCATGAAGCGGCGTCTGATGATCGCCCGGGCGCTGGTGCACGAACCCCGGCTGCTGATCCTCGACGAGCCGACCGCCGGGGTCGACATCGAGATCCGGCGCTCGATGTGGGACTTCCTGCGGCAGCTCAACGAGTCGGGCACCACGATCATCCTCACGACGCACTACCTCGAAGAGGCGGAATCGCTCTGCCGGAACATTGCGATCATCGACAACGGCCGGATCGCGGAATCGGACCGCATGGACCGGTTGTTGCGCAAGCTGCAGACCGAGTCGTTCGTGCTGACGTTGCGCGACGCGGTGGCCGTGGCGCCAACCCTGGCCGGCTATGACATCGAGCGGGTGGATGAGCACACGCTCGAGGTCGAGGTCAGCAAGGACCGCAACCTGAACGACCTGTTCGCGCGGCTCTCTGCGGACGGTGTCGAAGTGCTGTCGATGCGCAACAAGGTGAACCGGCTGGAAGAGATCTTCATGCGACTGGTCGACAAGTCGGCGGCCGCGGCCGCGGCGGCGGCCGGCGGCGCGCGCGAGCTCGCGGCCGTGCCGGCAAACGTCGTCGGCCCGGCGCCCGTCGCAGGCGCCGGAGGCCATCCGTGAGCGCCACGGCCGAGCCGTCGCGCGCGACCGGCGCGACCGGTTCGAGCGGCGCGGCGCCCCTGCCGCAGCACGGCGTCGGCTACGCGCGCTGGATCGGTTTCCGCACGATCCTCGCGCGGGAGTGGAGCCGCATCATCCGCATCTGGGGCCAGACCATCGTGCCCTCGGCAGTGACGGCGACGCTGTACTTCGTGATCTTCGGCAGCCTGATCGGCCGGCGCGTCGGCCAGATGGGCGGCTTCGACTACATGCAGTACATCGCGCCGGGCCTGATCATGATGGCGGTGATCACCAACTCCTATGCGAACGTGGTGTCGTCGTTCTTCGGCGCGAAATTCCAGCGCTTCCTCGAGGAGATCTCGGTCTCGCCGCTGCCGAACTGGGTGATCGTGTCGGGCTATGTCGGCGGCGGCATGCTGCGCGGGCTGCTGGTCGGCGCGGTGGTGACGGGGGTGTCGCTGTGGTTCACCCATCTGCAGATCCACCACGCCTTCGCGATCGTCGCGGCGGTGCTGCTGACCGCGGCGATCTTCGCGCTCGGCGGCTTCATCAATGCCGTGTTCGCCAAGAACTTCGACCAGGTCAACTGGATCCCGACCTTCATCCTGACGCCGCTGACCTATTTCGGCGGCGTGTTCTATTCCATCTCGCTGCTGCCCGAATGGGCGCAGAAGGTGTCGGTGGTGAACCCGGTGCTGCATATGGTCAATGCGTTCCGCTACGGGTTCCTCGGCACCTCCGACGTCAACGTCGGGCTCGCCTTCGGGATCATGTCCCTGGCCGCGGTGGCGATGTTCTGGATTGCCGTGGAGCTGATGAACCGCGGCATCGGCATGCGGGAGTGACGCCCGCGACCGGCGCTATACTCGCAGCCTGCCGCAGGGCATGTTCGAGGGTCCGGGGCTGCAGTGAACTGACGGTATAGAACTCAGGAGAACCGCAATGAGCGTGTCGAAGAATCCGGTCGCGATGGCGACCCAGAGCGTTGCAATGGGCTTGGCGCTGGCTCTGACGCTGATCGGCGTCGCGGCGTCGGGCGTGGCGCAGGCACAGATCACGGGCTACAAGGCGGGCAAGGGCAGCGGCGCCGTCACGGGCGCGGC
>JAYTNX010000407.1:0-3705 GCA_043748075.1 Pseudomonadota bacterium | reverse complement strand
GAAGCGCTCGCAGGAGCGCGCCTCGATCAGCGAACCGCAAAGCAGGTGGTCGAGCTTGCGATGCGGCTCGCTGCTGCGCAGCGCCTTGCGTAGCCCGGCCGCGTAGCGCCCGGCCGCGAGGCGCAGTGGCGCCACGCCGAGCTGGCGCATCAGCCGGTCCACCATCTCGAAATGACGCAGTTCCTCGCGCGCGAGACGCGACAGGCGCACGGACAACGCGACGTCGTCGGTATAGGTGAACATCAGCGCGATTGCCGTCGACGCGGCCTTTTTCTCGCAATTCGCGTGGTCGGCCAGCAGGACGGGCCACTGCGCGACGGCGGCGGCGACCCAATCAGGCGAGGTGACCCGCGCCAGCGGCGTCATGCCGCCCGCTCGGCACGGCGCGCGGCCTGCAGGTATTCGTCGATCGCGCTGATCGCGGCGCCGGCCGACTCGTAGCGCTCCTCGCGGCGTTTGGCGAGCAAGCGATCGAGCAGCGGCTGCACCGCCTGCAGCGCGGCGGGCAGACGCGGCACGGGGGCCTTGGCATGCTGGTAGATGATCGCCATCGGGTTGTCGCCGTCGAAGGGCTTGATGCCGGTCAGCAACTCGTGCAGCACGATACCGAGCGCGTAGAGGTCGCTGCGCCCATCGGTGGACTGGCCGTGGCCCTGCTCCGGACTCATGTAGTGCGGCGTGCCGAAGATCAGGCCCTTGTCGGTGATCTCCATCTCGAGCGCGCGGTGCTTGGCGAGGCCGAAGTCGATCAGCGCGAGCGAGCCGTCGTCGCGCACCATGACGTTGCCGGGCTTCAGGTCGCGATGCAGGATGCCGGCGCGGTGGATCGCGTCCAGCGCGGTGGCGATCTCGAGCGCGAAGCCGAGCGAGCGCGTCGCGCTGAGCGCCCCGGTCATCTGGGCGCGCAGGTCGCCGCGTGCGAAGTATTCCATCACCAGGTAGGCGAAATCGTCGGTGACGCCGAGGTCGTACAGCTTTACGACGTGCGGATGGCGGATGCCGCGGATGATCTCGTATTCCTGGATGAAGCGGCCGAAGGCCTGGTCGACGCCGTCGGCGCGACGCTGATCGCGCGTCACTTTCAACACCACCAGCGTGCCGGACTGAAGGCTCTCGGCGAGGAACAGCTCGGACACCGAGCCACCGGCGATGCGGCGCACGCGGCGGTAGCCGGGCACGTAGGCGCCGGAGAAGCTCTGCAGCTCGCGCGCTTCGGCCGCGCCGCGCCAGACCGAACGCGCCTGTGCCTGGCTCAGCGCCGCGGCACGCACCGCCGAGACCAGCTTCTCGTGCTCGATCTTGCGGGTCGGTATCGCCGCGAACGCGCCGGCGCGACGCGCCGCCTCGGCCAGGCCTGGCGCCTCGTCGTCGACCAAGAAAATGAGGGGCGCGAAGCCCTGGCGGCTGCCCAGCTCGGCGAGCCAGGTGAAGCCGCTGCCGCCGGGCCAGCTCTGGCCCAGCAGCACCGCATCGTAGGCCTGGGCGAGATACCCCTCGGCGACCGGGCCTCGGGCGACGGGGTCGTACGAGTCGATCTGCGCCTCAGGCCAGGTGCAGGTGAGGTGGTGCCGCAGCAGCGCGCGGAAACGCGGATCGTCGTCGACCAGCAGCACCCGCACCGGGATTCAGGCCTGCCGCGTCAGCCGCCGCGTACGACCCGCAGCGGGCCCCGCGAAGTCTCGCGGCGCGTGGCCTTGGCGGCGTCGGAGCGCTCGACACGCAGCCGTTCGAGGTATTCGGGAGTGACGTCGCCGCTGACGTACTTGCCCGAGAAACAGGAGGTGTCGAACTCGCGGATCTTGGCGTTGTCGTGCTGGCAGGCCTGCACCAGATCCTCGAGGTCCTGGTAGATCAGCCAGTCGGCACCGATGATCTGGCGCACCTCGTCTTCAGTGCGGCCCGCCGCGACCAGCTCGTCGGCCGCCGGCATGTCGATGCCGTAGACGTTCGGGAACCGCACCGGCGGCGCGGCGGAGGCGAAATAGACCTTCTTCGCACCCGCCTCGCGAGCGAGCTCGATGATCTGCGCCGAGGTGGTGCCGCGCACGATCGAGTCGTCGACCAGCAGCACGACCTTGTTGCGGAACTCGAGGTCGATCGCGTTGAGCTTCGAGCGCACCGACTTCTGGCGCTGGTCGTGGCCCGGCATGATGAAGGTGCGGCCGATGTAGCGGTTCTTGATGAACCCCTCGCGATACTTCAGGCCGAGGTGCTGGGCGACCTGCAGCGCGGCGGTGCGGCTGGTATCGGGAATCGGGATCACGACATCGATGTCGTGCTCGGGTCGCTCGCGGCGGATCTTCTCGGCGAGCTTGTCGCCCATGCGCATGCGGGCGCGCTGCACCGAGATGTTGTCGATCGTCGCATCGGGTCGCGCGAAATAGACGAACTCGAAGATGCAGGGGGCATGGCGGGTGGTCGCGACGCACTGCTGCGCATGCAGCCGGCCCGCTTCGTCGATGAACACCGCCTCACCCGGCGCGACGTCGCGCAGCGGCTTGAAGCCGAGCATGTCGAGCGCCACTGATTCAGAGGCGAGCATGTATTCGAGGCCCTTCGGCGTCTCGCGCGAACCGAGCACCAGCGGCCGGATGCCGTTCGGGTCGCGGAAGCCGAGCACACCGTGGCCGATGACCATCGCGACCACGGCATAGCCGCCGCGGCAACGGCGATAGAGGGCGGTGACGGCCGCGAAGATGTCCGCCGGGGTGACGCGCGGCGTGCCGACGCGCTGCAGCTCGGAGGCGAGCACGTTCAACAGCACTTCCGAATCGGAGGTGGTGTTGAGGTGGCGGCGCTCCTCGCGGATCAGAACCTCCGCGAGCTCCGTGGCATTGGTGAGGTTGCCGTTGTGCCCGAGACAGATGCCGTAGGGCGCATTGACGTAGAACGGCTGCGCCTCGGACGCACCGTCGCTGCCGGCGGTGGGATAGCGTACGTGGCCGATGCCGACGTTGCCCTTGAGCTCGAGCATGTCCTGCTGATTGAAGACGTCGCGCACCAGGCCCGGGCCCTTGTGCATCGACAGCAGGCCGTCGCTGGCAGTGACGATGCCAGCCGCGTCCTGGCCACGGTGCTGCAGAACCGTCAGCGCGTCATAGATGCGCTGGTTGACCGCAGAAGTGCCGACAATTCCGACCAGACCGCACATGGCTGTATCTCCTTGGACGCCGCCGCCTCTGAACCCGCCGACGTCGGCCTAGCGGACGCCGGGCAGGCCGGCATTGCGCGCCGCGTCGCCGACGACGATACGCACGGCATCGCCGGCGGTCTCGGCGTAGGGAATGAGTTTCGCCTGCTTCCACCAACGCTCGCCGTCGAGACGCAGGGTGGTGGCGACGATCACGGCGACGCCGAGCACGAGACCGCCACGCAGCAATCCGAACAGGAAGCCCAGGAAGCGGTCGAAACCGCTGAACAGCGAGACGCGGACGAAATTGCCGGCGGTGATGCCGACCAGCGTACCGACGATCAGGATGCCGATCGCGATCAGCGCACGCGCCGCCCAGGTGCCGTAGGGCTCGTTGGCGAGCACGCCGCCGAGGTGCGGCGTCAGTGCATCGCTGTGATGCCAGGCCACCCACAGCGCGATGATCCAGGTGGCCAGTGAGATCACCTCGCGCAGGAAACCGCGAGCGAGACCGATCAGCGCAGACAGGACCACGATGGCGAGGATGACGAAATCGGCAGGCGTCATGTCTTCGG
>JAYTNX010000406.1:0-3461 GCA_043748075.1 Pseudomonadota bacterium | reverse complement strand
ACGAGCACCGCGCCGATGCCGTGGTCGGCCATCAACTGGATCGCCTGCAGCACCGGCTCGTCCGGCGCGATCGAGAACAGCGCGCCGCTCTTGCGGCCGAGCAGACTTTCGGCAGTCACCATGTCGACCCCCTCTCGATCCCCGCCCTACAGCGCGGTCGCGACATCCTGCATCAGCCCGTTGTCCTGGGGCTTGGTTCCCGCAGGGTAGCGCTTCAGCAGCCGGCCGTCGCGGCCGACGAGGAATTTCTCGAAGTTCCAGCCGATATCGCCGGCGAAACCGTTGTCGGGTGACGTGAGCCAGGCATACAGCGGATGTCGCCTGGCGCCGTTGACGTCGAGCTTCGCGCTCATCGGGAAGGTCACGTCATAGGTCATCGAGCAGAAGCTCATGATGTCCTTCTCGCTGCCGGGCTCCTGCGCGCCGAACTGGTTGCAGGGGAACCCGACCACCGCGAAACCCTCGGACTTGAGGCCGCGGTACAACTGCTCCAGGCCGCCGTACTGCGGCGTGTAGCCGCAGCGGCTGGCCACGTTGACCGCCAGCACGACCTGGCCGCGCAGCGGTTCGAGCAGTGTCGGCGAGCCGTCGATCGCCGTTACATCGAAGTCAAAGAAACCCGGGCTCATGGGACCTCCACCTTCAGGACTGCACCGTCCACGCCGACCACGCGGACCGCCGTGCCGGCCACGGCGTCGCGACCGGAGACCTTCCATACGCCGTCACCGACGCGGATCTTGCCGTAGCCCTGGTCGATCGCCTCGACCAGCGTGAACACCTCGCCGACGTACTGCTGACCGCGCTGGTTCAGCATCGGGCGCTCGTCGATGTCGGGGTGCGTCTTCTTGTAGTTGCGATACCAGACCATCGCCACGACACCGAGCACGGCGAACAATACCCACTGCCACGGCCAGGGCAGCGGCAGCGCGACCATCAGCAGGCCGACCACCGCCGCCGAGGCCGCGAACCAGATCGCGACCGCGCCAGGCATGAAAGTCTCCACGGCGGCCAGTACGACGGCGCCGATGATCCAGTGCCACCAGACCAGGGTCTTCAGGAGTTCGGCCATGTGTGGGCCCCTGGGTTCAGCCGCCGGACGGCGGGACGGTGGGAGGGGTCGGCGACGGGACCACCGGCGGACGCGCCAGCTGCGGACGCGGCGGCACCGGCGGCAGTGCCGACGGCTGGCGCTGCATCGCATCCTTGGCGAGCTCCGCGATGCCGCCGAGCGAGCCGAGGATCGCGGTCGCCTCCATCGGCATGATGAACACTTTCTGGTTCGGCGAGTGCGCCATCTCCTTCAGTGCCTCGATGTACTTCTGCGCGACGAAGTAGTTGATCGCCTGTACGTCGCCCTGCGCGATCGCCTCCGAGACCATGGTGGTCGCGCGCGCCTCCGCCTGGGCGAGACGCTCGCGGGCCTCGGCCTCGCGGAACGCGGCCTCCTTGTTGCCCTCGGCCTTCAGCACGGCGGATTGCTTCTCGCCCTCGGCCTTGAGGATCGCTGCCTGGCGAAAGCCCTCGGCGTCGAGGATGTTGGCGCGCTTGTCGCGCTCGGCCTTCATCTGCCGGCCCATCGACTCGACGAGATCGCTCGGCGGGCTGATGTCCTTGATCTCGATGCGCGTGCACTTGACGCCCCAGGGCATGGTGGCGTCGTCGACCACCCGCAGCAGGCGGTGGTTGATCTCGTCGCGCTTGCTCAGCGTCTCGTCGAGATCCATCGAGCCGACGACGGTACGGATGTTGGTCATCGTCAGGTTGATGATCGCGAGGCGCAGGTTGTCCACCTCATAGGCGGCCTTCGGCGCATCGAGCACCTGGTAGAACACCACCGCGTCGATCGCGACCATCGCGTTATCCTTGGTGATGACCTCCTGGCGCGGCACGTCGAGCACCTGCTCCATCATGTTCATCTTGCGGCCGATCGCATCAATGAACGGCACCAGCACGTGGAAGCCCGGCTCCATGGTTTTCTTGTACTTGCCGAAGCGCTCGAGGGTGTACTGGAAGCCCTGCGGCACGGTCAGGAAGGCCTTCGAGGCGGCCACCACGATGGCGATCACCAGCAGGACGGTCCAAGAGAGTCCAAAGTCCATCGTCGTTCTCCTCGAGTCAGTGAAAGAGCCGGGATCCTTTCCGGCGAAAGCGATCATCGTCGATATCGGCCGCCGACGCTGTTCGTCGGCACACCCGAATCGCCATCAGGCCAGCTTCACCAGCTGTTTCCCGAGGTTCGCGCCGCGCAGCATGCCGAGGAACGCGCCCGGCGCAGCCCGCAGCCCCTCCGCCACGGTCTCGTGATGCCGCAGCTTGCCCTCGGCGAGCCACTGCGCGAGATCCGCACGCGCCGCGGCGTAGCGCTCGGCGAAATCGAACACGATGAAACCCTGCACCTTGATGCGCTTGACCAGAATGAAGCGGAAGTTCTTCACCCCGTAGGCCTCGGTCGCGTTGTACTGCGAGATCAGACCGCAGACCGGCAGCCGTGCGAAGGTGTTCATGCGCGGCAGCACGGTGTCGAGGATCTCGCCGCCGACGTTGTCGAAGTAGACGTCGATGCCCTGCGGCGTGGCGGCCTTGAGCTGCTCGCGCAGGTCGCCGGCCTTGTAGTCGAGACAGGCGTCGAAACCGAGCTGCTCGACGACGAAGCGGCACTTGTCGGGCCCGCCCGCGATGCCGACCGCGCGGCAGCCCTTCAGCTTCGCGATCTGGCCGACCACGCTGCCCACCGCGCCCGCCGCGCCCGAGACCACGACCGTCTGGCCCGGCTCCGGCTTGCCGATGTCGAGCAGGCCCACGTAGGCGGTGACGCCGGGCATGCCGCAGACCGAGAGCTGCGCGGTCAGCGGCGTCACGGGCGCGAGCTTGCGCAGGCCCTTGCCGTTCGAGACCGCGTACTGCTGCCAGCCGAAGTCGCCACTGACGCGATCGCCGACCGCGAACTTCGGATGGCGCGACTCGACCACGTCGGCCGCCACTTCACCGCACATGACCGCGCCGACCTCGACCGGCGGCACGTAGGACGGCGCGTCGCTCATCCGACCGCGCATGTACGGATCCAGCGACAGATACAGGCCGCGCACCCGGATCTCGCCGTCGCCGATCGGCGCCAGGGCGGATTCGACGAACCGGAAGTCATCCTCGGTCGGCCAGCCCTGCGGGCGACTCGCCAGCAGCACCTGCAGGTTCGTTCCGGTTGTCATAGTGGCGCGCTCCGCGATCCCTGTGATGGGCGTCAAAGTGTACTGCGGCCCGGACCCTCAACATCCGTGCATGTCGAAAGCCCTCACCCCGACCCCGACCGCGCCGCCAATGCACGACGTGCCCGTCGATCACTTCGAGGTGCTGAAGGATGACGGCGTGCTGCGCGCCCGGGTCGACGGCTCGATCGTCGTCTGCGTCTACGACGCCGTGGAGGAAGCCGGCGGGATGGTGCACCTGCGGATCCTGCCGACCGG
>JAYTNX010000405.1:0-1770 GCA_043748075.1 Pseudomonadota bacterium | reverse complement strand
TGCTGTCCGCGGTCACGCTGGTGGGTGCCCCGGGGAGTGGCTATGGCAGCGCGTCGCGGCTGTCGCGCACCGAGGTCGTTTTCCGCCGTATCGACCCGGCCGAGGCCGCAGCCTACTGGGCGAGCGGCGAGCCGCGCGACAAGGCGGGGGGCTATGCTATCCAGGGCCGCGCGGCCGCCTTCATCGCGGCGATTTCGGGCAGCTATTCGGGCGTCGTCGGCCTGCCGCTGTACGAGACCGCGGCACTGCTCGCGCAGGCCGGTCTCGCGTCGTGGAGCGCGGCTCCGGGCGCCGGCGCGTGACGTCCGAGATTCTCGTCAACATCGGCCCGCGTGAATCGCGCGCGGCGCTGCTCGAGAACGGCGCGCTGCAGGAGATCTTCATCGAGCGCGCCAGCCGGCGTGGCATCGTCGGCAACGTCTACAAGGGCCGTGTGTCGCGCGTGCTGCCGGGCATGCAGGCGGCGTTCGTCGACGCCGGGCTCGAGCGCACCGCCTTCCTGCACGTCGACGACATCGCCGCCGCGCACGTCGCCATCGATGCCCAGCGGGTGATCGCCGGCGACGGCGCGCCGCGGGGCGGTTCCGGGATCAGTAACGGGGACGGTACCGGCGGCGGTACCGAGGGCGGCGCGGAGGGCACCACCTCCGCCCCCGACATCCGCCGGCTCGTCAATGCCGGCGACGACATCGTCGTGCAGGTGCTGAAGGATCCGATCGGCGGCAAGGGTGCGCGCCTCACCACCTTCGTTTCGCTGCCGTCGCGGTTCCTGGTGTTCATGCCCCGCGGCAAGGGTCTCGGGGTTTCGGCCCGCATCGAATCCGAGACCGAGCGCTCGCGGCTGCGCGACACGCTCGGCGCGATCGTTCGTGAGGGGCACCCCGGCGGCTACATCGTGCGCACCGCGGCGGAGGGCGCGACGGCCGAGCAGCTGACGGCCGACCTCGCCTACCTCGAGCGTCTGTGGGCGCACGTGCGCGAGCAGTCGCTGCGCGCCAGCCCGGGCCAGATCATCCACGCCGACCTCGCGCTGCCGCTGCGCATGCTGCGCGATGAACTCGCGCCGGGCGTCAAGCGCGTGCTGGTGGACGACGCCGCCGAGCACGCGCGCATGCTGCAGTTCGCGCGCGACTTCATTCCCGACGCCGAGTCGCGCATCGAGCTGTATGCGGGCGCGCGTCCGATCTTCGACCTGCATGCCGTCGACGAGGACATCAACCGCGCGCTCGACCGCAAGGTGACGCTGAAGTCCGGCGGCTATCTCGTCATCGACCAGACCGAGTCGATGACGACGATCGACGTCAACACCGGCGGCTACGTCGGCTACCGCAATCTCGAGGACACGATATTCCGCACCAACCTCGAGGCCGCGGTCGCGATCGCGCGCCAGCTGCGGCTGCGCAACCTGGGCGGCATCATCATCATCGACTTCATCGACATGGAAGACGAGGCGCACCGGCGCCAGGTGCTCGAGGCGCTGCAGCGTGCGCTCGCCGGCGACCGCGCGCAGACCCAGATCGCGAGCCTCTCGCCGCTCGGCCTCGTCGAGATGACGCGCAAACGCACCCGCGACAGCCTCGAGCACCTGCTCTGCCAGACCTGCCCGAGCTGCGAGGGCCGCGGCTTCATCCGCTCGGTCGAAACGGTGTGTCAGGACATCTTTCGCGAGATCCTGCGACAGGCACGGCAGTTCGGCAGCCGGGAGCTGCTGATACTGGCGCATCAGGACGCGGTTGAGCGGCTGCTGGGCGAGGACTCCGCGGTGCTCGC
>JAYTNX010000404.1:0-2448 GCA_043748075.1 Pseudomonadota bacterium | reverse complement strand
CTGATCAGCGACCCTCTGCGCTGCCAGGTTCCGATCCGCGCGCTGCAGTGCGCCCAGGACGACGCCCTGGTCGGCGACCGGACCCGCGCCGCGACCTGCCTGCGTCGAGAACAGGTCGAGGCGGTCGCACGCCTCTACGCGGGCCCTCCCGACGACCCCGCGTCCGGCGTATTGCCGGGATCCGAGCTGGGCTGGGCCCTGCTCGTCGGGTCCGTCGGTCGTCCTGCCGCGCGACCGTCGGCGCTCGAGCGCGTGCCACCGGATCTGCGGGAGTTCGCCGCCGCGGGCGGCAAACTGTTGCTGTTCCAGGGGCTCGCCGACACGCGGGTCGCGCCCCGCCAGACGGCGGAGATGTACGAACGCTACACCCGAACACTCGGCGGTCCGGTTAAGGCAACCGGCTACCTGCGCCTCTTCATGGTTCCCGGGATGGCGCATTGCGGCGGGGGCGACGGCCCGTACCAGGTCGATTTCCTGCGCGGCATCGAAAACTGGACCGTCAACGCCCGGCGGGCACCGGACGACCTGATCGCATTTCGTCCGCGCTCGAGCACCGCCGTGAACGGCAGCTTGTTCGCACCGGCGGCAGTCGACCCGGCGCAGAACGTCTTCTCGAGCTGGCAGGTGGGAGTCACCGTGACACTCGCGGAGTCGCGCGATCAGCCGCACGCGAGTTTCTCGCGACCCCTCTACGTCTACCCCGTCCACACGCATTACAAGGGCGTGGGCGATCCGGATTTCTGGCGCAGTTTCTATGGCCCGTATGACTATCCCTATCTGCTGAAGTGACACCCATGAAATCTCCAGCACAGACCCGCCGCAGCGTCCTCGGCACGATGGCCCGGGCGGGTGCCGCATTCGCGCTGCTGTCCGGGAACCGCGTACGGGCCGCGCCGTCCGCCGAAAGGGCGCTCGTCATCGGCGCCGGCGGACGCCTGGGCGGCCGCGTGGTCGCCGGGCTCATTGGCAAAGGCTACCTCGTTCGCGCCTTGGTCCGACCCGCGACCGAAGCGAAGCTGCCGGCGGGCGCGGAACGGGCTGAAGCGGATCTACACGACCGCGAGGCGCTGCGCGCCGCGCTGACCGGCGTCGATCGCGTCGTGTTCACTGCCAGCGCGGGCGGCAGCCGGCGCGAAGGCAATCTGCCGGAAGGCGTCGACTACGGCGGCGTGGTCAATGCGCTTGCCGCCGCACGCCCGGGCCTGAAGCAGTTCGTGCTGGTCTCCTCGTCCGCGGTCACGCAGCCGCTGCACCCGCACAACGCCTGGAGCGATCTGCTGATCTGGAAGCTGAAGGGTGAAGATCACCTGCGCTCCAGTGGCGTGCCCTACACGGTGGTTCGTCCGACCGGCATGCGCGACTATCCCGGCGGCACCGAGGGCATCGGCTTCGCGCAGGGCGACACCTTTGCCTTCGGCTACGTCATCTGTCGCGACGATGCCGCCGCGGTCTGCGTCGCCGCGGTCGGAACGGCCGGCGCGCTGGGCAAGACGCTCGAGGCCTACAACGACCCCACCATCAAGATGGGTCCGCTGGAGGAAAAATTCCGGGTCTTGAATGGCGACGCTGCGGTGACCTGAACGGCGGCCACGACTACGGCTGCGGCGCGCGCGGCGGAGCGGGCTTTCGCTCCTGCATGTAGACCGTGAAGCTCGAATCGTTCGGCTGGCCCCAGGCGTCGTCGCCGGGCGCGCGCAGGAATTCCGGATACCGCGCCCGGGTGCGCTCGAGCAGCCGCGGCGGCAGCTTGGACGAGGCGCCGAGCTTCTTGATGAACGTGCGGTACATGATGTGACCGGGCATCTGGCCCATCAGCATCCAGGGCAGCCAGGGCCCGACGCGTGTCCACGTGCCGGTGCTCGGCACCGAAGTCAGTGCCGGGTTGTCGAGATCCGCGCTGCGGCAGGTGCGCTGGAAGATTTCGCTGATCCGGGTGATCGGGCCCGAGGATTCGCGCGGCCAGTCTGCCACCTTCATCGGATTCGGAAATGCGGCGTGCAGTTCGAACACCTGGAAGGCCTGTCCGTCGAGGAACGTCCAGCTCGGATTGAACGGCCGCTCCACCATGTGGCCATCGAAATCCTGGCGCACGATCGGAGCGACGGTCGCGGTGACGATGCGGTTGTGGATCGGGCTGACCTGGCATTTCTCGCCAGTGAGCGGGTTGGTCCAGTCGTCGATGAACTCGTCGGTCTTCGGGTCCTTGTAGAAGGCGAGTTCACGGTTGAACACGCGATACGTGCCGTCCTTCTGCGGTACCACCCGCATCACGCCGAAGCCCTCGACCCCGCACAGCATCTGCAGCGGCTTGTCGTCGACCACGGCGAAAATGTGGCCGCCGAACCAGCCGGTGGATTCCCGCGCCGGGTCGAGGTCGGCCGTCAGGCGCATGAACGCGCGCAGGTTCTGCACCGGGTCGGTGAAGTCGATCCGCGGGATTGCCGCCGG
>JAYTNX010000403.1:0-3543 GCA_043748075.1 Pseudomonadota bacterium | reverse complement strand
TTCCTCGGGGCGCAGCCCGGCGAGCTCGGCCGCGAGCTTCAGGTCGATCTGGCTGTCGACATCGACGCGGACGAAATACGGCTCGTTCGGAATGCTGCTGAAGGCGATGCCGAAGTCCTCGGGGGTCGCGACCAGGCGCTTCATCGCCAACAACTTCGGCACGTAGGCGCGCGTCTCGTTTGGCAGGCGCAGGCTCCAGAAATCCGTCGGACGACCGACCGCGAGGTTCTCGCGCACCGCGCGCGCCACGCAGCCCTCGCCACAGTTGTAGCCGGCGATCGCCAGCAGCCAGTCGCCGTTGAATTCGTCGTGCAGGAACTGCAGATAGTCGAGTGCGGCACGGGTCGACTCCAGCACGTCGCGCCGGCCGTCGTACCACCAGTTCTGGGGCATGCCGAAGCGCGTGCCGGTGCCGGGGATGAACTGCCAGAGCCCCGACGCGCGTGCGCTGGAATAGGCGTAGGGCTCGAACGCGCTCTCGATGACCGGCAGCAGCGCGAGCTCCAGCGGCATGCCGCGGCGCTGCACCTCGGCCACGATGTGATGCATGTAGAGCTCGGCGCGACCGAACGTGCGCTCGAGGTACTCGGGGTTGCGCGCGTACCAGGTGACCTGGGTTTCGATGGCCCGGCGTTCGGGGTCCTCGAGTGCGAACCCTTTGCGGAGCCTTTCGAACAGATCCGTGGGCCCTGCGGGAGCGGTGACAGCCAGCGCGGCTACCGCGGCCTGCGGGTCGTCGGCGGGGGCGATCGCGGCAGGCTGCAGCGAGGGCGCCGGGGCCACGACTGCCGGAGTCGGGGCCGCGACCACCGCCGTTGCCGGCCGCATCCACGGTTCATCCTCGGTCGTCGTCGCACAGGCCGTCAGGCAGAGAACGGCAAGCGCAGCGCACAACCGGCGCGGTCCGGAAGGGAGCACCATTGACCGCGTATTTAACCGATTGGCGCGTAAAATTGCTATTGTCCGCTCGGTTTCGTGAACTGGCTCAAGGGACGATGACGGAGCGCATATCCACCTGGCTCGAGTCCTCCCGCGGCAAGGCGCTGCTGCGGGCCGAAGCGGCACTGATGACCGAGGCGCTCGACGACTGCTTCGGCTGGGAGCTGGTGCAGGTGGGCGCCTGGGGTGAGGCCCGCGAGCTCGTGGCCGGCGGCCGCACCCGCCGCCGCACCATCGTCGCCTCGCCCGAGTGGGGCACGGTCGTGCGCACGGGCGCCGACGTCGCCGCGCGCCTCACGCAACTGCCGATCGGCAGCGATTCCGTCGATGCCGTGCTGTTGCCGCACACACTGGAGTTCGAGACCGATCCCTATACGCTGCTGCGCGAGGTCGATCGGGTGCTGACGGGCGAGGGCAAGCTGCTGATCCTCGGCTTTCGCCCCCTGAGCCTCTGGGGCCTGCGCGCCGCGGCCACCCGCAGCGGCTATCCCCCCGGCCTGCGTCGCCTGCTGTCCGAGCGCCGTATCCGCGACTGGCTCGGCCTGCTCGGCTACGAGGTCGCCGACGCGCGGCGCTATCTCTACGAGGCGCCCTGGGGTGAAGCCGGCGGTGGCTCCCGGATGCTGCGGCGCGGCCTGTTCTATCCGCTGCCCGGCGGCGCCTACCTGATCAAGGCCCGCAAGCGCGTCTACGCCGTGCCGCCGCTGCGGCTGCGCCTCGGCGAGCGTCGCCAGGTGATCGGCGGCCTCGTCGAACCGTCCCGCGCCACCCGCTCGTGAGCGTCATCGAGATTTATACCGACGGGGCCTGCCGCGGCAACCCCGGGCCCGGCGGCTGGGCCGCGACCCTCGAGAGCGGCGGGAAGCTGCGCGAGCTCTCCGGCGCCGAGGCCGACACCACCAACAACCGCATGGAGCTCACCGCCGTGATCCGTGCACTGGAGGCGCTGACACGGCCGGTGAAGGCCCGCGTCCATACCGATTCGGAGTACGTGCGTCGCGGGATCACCGAGTGGGTGGCGAACTGGAAACGCCGCGACTGGCTCACCGCCGGACGCAAGCCGGTGAAGAACCGCGACCTCTGGGAACAACTCGACGCCCAGGCGCAGCGCCACGAGATCGAATGGCGCTGGGTACCCGGACACGCCGGTGTGCCGGGCAACGAGCGCGTGGACCGCCTCGCGACCGCCGCGATCGACACGCTGCTCGGCTAAGCTGCCCACCGCCATGCGCCAGATCATCCTCGACACCGAAACCACCGGACTGGAGGCCGACCGCGGCCACCGCATCATCGAGATCGGCTGCGTCGAGCTGGTCAACCGTCGCCTGACCGGGCGCCGCTTCCACCGCTACCTGAACCCCGATCGCGACATCGACGAGGGCGCGCTGGCCGTGCACGGCATCACCCGCGCGCAGCTCGAGCGCGAGCCGCGCTTCCCCGAGATCGCGAGCGAGCTACTGTCGTTCTGCGACGGCGCCGAACTCGTGATCCACAACGCCGCGTTCGACATCGCCTTCCTCGACGCCGAGTTGCAGCGACTGCCCGGGGAGTTCAAGCCGCTGCGGGCGCAGTGCCGCGTGCTCGACACGCTCGCCCTGGCGCGCGAGCTGCACCCGGGGCAGCGCAACAGCCTCGATGCGCTCTGCAAGCGCTACGGCGTCGACAATTCGCAGCGCGACCTGCACGGCGCGCTGCTCGACGCGATGATCCTCGCGGACGTGTACCTCGCGATGACGGGGGGGCAGGGGGCGCTTGCGCTCGGTGAGGAGCGCACCGCCTCGGGCGCCGACGGTGGCGCGGCCGCCGCCGGACCCCGCGTTCGCAGCGCGGGTGCGGTGGCGCTGCGGATCATCCGGGCGACTGAGACCGAGCTGGCGGCTCATGATGCCCTGCTGGATCGTGTCGCCAAGGCGGCCGGCGGGAATTGCCTGTTTCGCGCGCCTTGAACGGCGATTCCTGCGAGGCAGGTCCTTCCCCCGCGCGGCGAGCGCCTGCGAAAATTCGTGAATGCGGTCTCATTCCTGTCGAATCGGGGCCAGTCGTATCGGGGGCAATGAAGCAGTGTTCAACCTGAGAAACCTCAAGGTCGGTGTCGTGGGTCTGGGCTACGTCGGCCTGCCCCTGGCAGCCGAATTCGGCAAGCATTTCCGGACCGTGGGCTTCGACATCAAGCCCGCGCGCATCCGCGAGCTGCGTGCCGGCCGCGACAGCACCCTCGAGGTGACTCGCGCCGAGCTGAAGCAGGCCGACCAGCTCAGTTTCACCAGTGACCTCAAGGACCTGAAGGCCTGCCGGGTATTCATCGTCACCGTGCCGACGCCCATCGACGACTACAAGCGTCCCGACCTGACGCCGCTGGTGAAGTCGAGCGAGAGCGTGGGCAAGGTGCTGAAGAAGGGCGATGTGGTGGTGTACGAATCCACCGTCTACCCCGGCTGCACCGAAGAAGTCTGCGTGCCGATCCTGGAAAAAATTTCCGGTCTGCGCTTCAACCATGATTTTTTCTGCGGTTACTCACCCGAGCGCATCAACCCCGGCGATAAACAGCACCGCGTGGTCAATATCCTGAAAGTGACTTCCGGCTCGACCCCGGCTGCCGCCGAT
>JAYTNX010000402.1:0-1745 GCA_043748075.1 Pseudomonadota bacterium | reverse complement strand
TTGAGCAGCCAGAGGTCGCTCGCGCCGATGCGCACCCGCGCCAGTTCGCCCTGGTGTCGCGACTCGGCCCGGAAACTGCCGCCGTGGCGCCGCGCCAGTTCATCGACGAGCCAGTAGCCGGCATTGTGGCGCGTGCGCGCGTAGCGGTCCCCGGGATTGCCGAGCCCAACGATCAGCTTCAGAGACAGTCCGGACAAGATCCAGGCCCCGCATGGAAAGTGACGCCGGCGAGGTCGATGAGACCCGCGCCTGCAGGCCGCCGTTGCGGCGGCCGACGCCGACCTCGAAGCGGGGGCGGACCTCGTGGCGCCGCCCCCTCCGGTGCGTTGCTTCTTGCCGCGCTACTTCTTGCCGCCTTCCTTCTTGGCAGGCTCTTCCTTCTTGGCGTCGCCCTTCTTGGCCTCGGCCTTCTTGACGTCGGCGGGGGCCGCCGCAGCCGGCGCTGCCGCCGCCGCGTCGGTGGCCGCCACCGCGCCTTCGACCACCGCTTCCGGCTCTTCGGCGCGCGGGCTGTGGATCGAGACGACGACCTGGTCCTTGCCCTGGGTCAGCGCCGTGATCGCGACGCCCGCCGGCAGCGGGATGTCGGACAGCGACTTCGAGTCGTTGAGCTTCATCTGGGAGAGATCCAGCTCGAGCGATTCGGGCAGGTCATTCGGCAGGCACTGGATCTCGACGTCGGCGATGCGGTGCGAGACCACGCCCCCCTGCGTCTTGACACCCGGCGCCGCGGCTTCACCGTGGAAGTGCACCGGCAGCCGGATGCGGATCTTCTCGCTCTCCACCACGCGCTGCAGGTCGACGTGCAGCACCTGGTTCTTCGCCGGATGCATCTGCAGGTCCTTGACGATCGCCGCCTGGGAGACGTCGCCGACCTTGAGGTTGATGATCGACGAGTAGAACTTCTCGTTGTCGACCAGCGTGACGAGCTTCTCGTGGTTCAGCGACAGCTTGCGCGGGTCGCGCTTGCCGCCGTAGAGGATGGCCGGAACGTTGCCGGTCTTACGCAGGCGGCGGCTCGCACCTTTGCCTTCGTCTTCCCGGAACTCCGCACCGAGTTCGAATGAAATCTTCATGCAACGATCTCCTTGATTTGGCAACTCGCCACCCCGCGACCTGGGCGGCGTTCAATCGACGTACAGCGAACTCACCGACTCCTCGTCGCGAATGCGCCGTATCGTCTCGCCGAGCAGACCCGCCACCGTGAGCTGGCGAATCCGTCCGCATTTCTTCGCCGCGTCCGACAGCGCGATGGTGTCGGTCACCACGAGCTGGTCGAGCGCGGAATTGCCGATCCGCTCGACGGCCTTGCCGGAGAGGATCGGATGGGTGATGTAGGCAAAGACGCGCACCGCGCCCTCGTCCTTCAGCGCCTGCGCCGCGAGGCACAGCGTGCCTGCAGTGTCGACCATGTCGTCGATCAGCAGGCAGGTCTTGCCCTTCACCTCGCCGATGATGTTCATGACCTTCGACTCGTTGGGCCGCGGACGGCGCTTGTCGATGATCGCGAGCTCGACATCGTCGAGGCGTTTGGCAAAGGCGCGAGCGCGCACCACGCCACCGACGTCGGGCGACACCACGATCATGTCGTCGTGGCGCTGCTTCCACGCGTCGCCGAGCAGCACCGGCGAAGCGTAGACGTTGTCGACAGGGATATCGAAGAAGCCCTGGATCTGGTCGGCATGCAGGTCGACTGTCAGCACGCGGTCGATGCCGGCCCCGGCCATCATGTTCGCGACCAGCTT
>JAYTNX010000401.1:0-11340 GCA_043748075.1 Pseudomonadota bacterium | reverse complement strand
CTTCTCGCCCGCCTACCGCAATGTCGCCGTGGGCTTCGAGGGTCCCGACTTCATCAACCTCGTGGCGGCCTTCGACACCTCCCGCGAAGTGGACGAGGTCGTCACGGAGTTGCAGCGCATCGAGGGCCTCTGCGGTCGCGCGCGGCAGGCGCCGAAATGGGCGCCGCGCAGCATGGACCTCGACATCCTGCTCTACGGCGCGATGCTCAGCGATCGCGCCGGGTTGGTGCTGCCGCGACCGGATCTCGTGAAGCGGCCCTACATGCTCGGGCCGATGGCGGACATCGCGCCCGACGAGCGCCATCCGACGCTCGGACGCACCGTCGGCGAACTCTGGGCGACGTTCGACCGCGACGCGCATCCGATGACCATCGTGCCGCTGGATCTCGGTGCCCCCGGGTGACGAGGCGCGCGGCGCGGCTACCAGCCGACCGAGCGACCGCCGTCGACGGCCAGGACCTGGCCCGTGATGTAGGGCGCGTCGGCGGCGAAGAACAGCGCCGTGCGCGCGATGTCCTGCGCCGAACCGCTGCGCTTGAGCAGGGTGCGCTCGACGATCTTCTGCTGCAGTTCGGCGTCGGCGACGCCGTCGGCCGGCCACATCACGGGGCCGGGTGCGATGGCGTTGACGCGCACCTGCGGCCCGAGCTCGCGCGCCAGCGCGCGCGTGAGCATGATCAGCCCGGCCTTGGCGACGCTATAGACCGGATAGCGCCGCAACGGCCGAGAACCGTGGATGTCGACGATGTTGAGGATCAGGCCCTGCGCCTGGCGCAGGGCCGGCGCCGCGGCCTGCGAGAGGAACAGCGGCGCCTTCAGGTTCGAGCCGAGCAGGTCGTTCCAGTTCGCCTCGGTGATCTCGCCGAGCGGCGTGGGGTAGAACGTGGAGGCGTTGTTGACCAGCACGTCGAGTCGGCCGAACGCGCGGGTGGTCGATTCGACCAGCTCGCCGAGTCGTGCCACCTCGAGCAGGTCGGCGCGCACCGCAACCGCGCTCGCGGCGCGTGCGGCGTTCAGTTCAGCGACCAGCGTCTCGGCCTGGGTCGCGGAGCGGTGATGGTGGACGACGACGCGCGCGCCCGCCGCATGCAGGGTGCGGATTATCTGGGCGCCGACGCGCTGCGCGCCGCCGGTGACGAGTGCGACGCGGCCGTCGAGGGAGCCGGGGGTGTCCATAGGCCGTCGAGCTTATGACGCGCGACCGTCGCACCTCAATCGGCGCCGCCGGCGGCGATGTCAGTGCGAGACGGCCGCCCCGCCTCGGCCCGATGCCACTGGACCTGCCCGTGCCCGACGAGGCCGCCGTCGCGCAGGTGGAGGCCGTCGCCGCGACGATCCGCGCGCGGCTCGACGCCGCGGGCGGCTGGATCGATTTCGCGCAGTACATGTCGCTGGCGCTGTATGCGCCCGGTCTCGGCTACTACAGCGCCGGCGCCGCGAAGTTCGGACGGGACGGTGATTTCGTCACGGCGCCGGAGATCTCGGACCTGTTCGCCGAGGTGCTCGCGGGGCCGTTCGCGGACTGGCTCACCGCATGCGGGCGCGGGGACATCCTCGAGCTCGGCCCGGGCACGGGGCGATTTGCCGGCGCGATGCTGCGCGAACTGGCGTCGCGTCGCGTGTTGCCCGAATCCTACCTGCTGCTGGAAGTCGGCGCCGATCTACGCGAGCGCCAGCCTGCACGAGTGCGGGAACTCGCCGGCGCCACGGCGAACCGTGCGCGCTGGCTCGATGCGCTGCCCGCGCGCTTCGAGGGCGTGGTGTTCGCCAACGAGGTGCTCGATGCGCTGCCCTGCGAGCGATTCACGCTGCGCGACGGCGTGCCGCATCGCCTCGGCGTCGGGTGCGACGCGGACGGGCGCTTCGATTGGCGCGAGCGCCTGCCCGACGGTGGGTGCGAGGGCGACGACGCGTTCGTCAGGCTGCTCGAAGCGCGGCTCCCTGCGGCACTGCGTGCGGACCTGCCCGAGGGCTACACCGGCGAAGTCCAGCCCGCCCTCACGCCATGGATTGCGGCGCTCGGCGCGATGCTGACGCGCGGCGCGGTGCTGCTGGCCGACTACGGCCTGCCCCGGCGTCACTACTACCACCCGCAGCGCGCCGCCGGCACGCTGCGCTGCCACTACCGGCACCGCGCCCACGA
Organism: Pseudomonadota bacterium; assembly: GCA_043748075.1. Taxonomy (GTDB): domain Bacteria; phylum Pseudomonadota; class Gammaproteobacteria; order Steroidobacterales; family Steroidobacteraceae; genus UBA964. Next base: position 9,197 of record JAYTNX010000401.1, on the reverse strand, counting down.
CGACCCGTTCGTCTATCCCGGGCTGACCGACCTCAGCGCCTGGGTCGATTTCACGGCAGTCGCCGAGGCGGCCGACGTGGCGGGCCTGGAGGTGGCCGGATTCTCGACGCAGGCAGCCGTACTGCTCGGCGGCGGCATCGAGGCGCGTCTCGCAGCGGCGTTCGAGGGCGCGGGTGAGACGCAGCGCGCGACGCTGGCGCACGGCGCGCGCCAGTTGCTGCTGCCCGGTGAAATGGGTGAAGCGGTGAAAATGATGCTGCTGACACGCGGCATCGACGGCGCCGCAACCGACGCCTTTCGGCTGCAGGACCTGCGGCGCTCGCTCTGAGAGCCGCGAACCGGAACGCGTCAGACCTGCGGGGCGCGGCTCGACTTGAAGGTCTCGAGCGCCGCGAGCCGCTTGCGGCGCAGGCGTTCGCCGATGGCTGCGCCAGCGAGCCCGGCGCGTTCGGCCGCCTCCAACTGCGCGGTGTTCGCCGCGGCGTGCGCGGCCCGCAGGTAGTCGCGCTGTGGGTAAGGCCGGTCCTCGAGGCCGAGTCTACCGCGGGCATCGTATTCGCAGGCTTCGAGCAGCGCCTCGAAGCGCTCCGGGCGACGGAAGGCGTCGACCGTCTCGAGCAGTTCGAGCACCGTGCCGGCGCGCAGTTCCGCGGCGCGGTGCACGTGAGTGTGGAAACGCGTCGTCAGCAGGCCGAGTTCGCGGCAGTCATTGGGCACGCGCAGTCGCCGCGCGAGCGCCTCGAGCGGCGCGAGGCCGGCGTTTTCGTGGCCGCGGTGCCCGGGCCAGTCGGCCGGGGGCGTGCGCGCCTTGCCGAGGTCGTGCACCAGCAGCGCGAAGCGCACCGGCAGTGCGGCGTCGTGCGCGGCGGCGAGACGCAGCGCCATCTGGACGTGCACGCCGGTGTCGATTTCCGGATGCCATTGCGGCGGCTGCGGCACGCCGAACAGCGCATCGACCTCCGGCAGCACGACGCGCAACGCGCCGCAGTCTCTCAGCACCTGCAGGAATGTGTCCGGCCGCGGCTCGCCAAGGGCGCGCTCGGTTTCCTTCCAGACGCGCTCGGCGACCAGTGCATCGGCTTCGCCGGACGCGACCATGGTGCGCATCAGGTCCATCGTCTCGGGCGCGACCGTGAAGCCGAGCGACGCGAACCGCGCGGCGAAGCGCGCCACGCGCAGGATGCGCACCGGGTCTTCCACGAAGGCCGACGAGACGTGCCGCAGCAGGCGTGCGTCGAGATCGCGCCGACCGCCATGCGGGTCGACCAGGGTTCCGTCGTCGGCCTGGGCGATCGCGTTGATCGTCAGGTCGCGCCGGCGCAGGTCGTCCTCGAGCGTGACCGTCGGGGCGAAATCGGTGACGAAGCCGCGATAGCCGGGGCCGGTTTTGCGCTCGAGCCGGGCGAGCGCGTGTTCCTCGCGTGACTGCGGATGCAGGAACACCGGGAAGTCGCGCCCGACCGGCAGGAAGCCGCGCGCTTCGAGTTCAGCCGGCGTCGCGCCGACGACGACCCAGTCGCGCTCGGCGACTGCCCGGCCGAGCAGCGCGTCCCGGACGGCGCCTCCCACGAGATAGACTTGCACGCGTGCATGGTACCCGAGCACTCGCGTTGGCGGCCCTCTGCCTGCCGGGCCTCGCCGGTTGCGGCACCGCCTACCTGCTGCAGGCGGCGCGCGGCCAGTGGCAGGTGATGGCGGAGCGGCGGCCGATCGAGCGCGTGCTCGCCGCGACCGGCACGCCCGAGCCGCTGCGCCGCCAGCTCGCCGGGATCCAGCAGGCGCGCCGCTTCGCTTCACGCGAGCTCGGCCTGCCCGACAACCGCAGCTACACCACCTACGCCGACGTCGGCCGGCCCTACGTCGTCTGGAACGTCGTGGCGACGCCGGAATTCTCGGTGCAGCCGCTGCAGTGGTGCTTCCCGGTGGCGGGCTGCATCGCCTATCGCGGCTACTTCCGCGAGGCCGCGGCGCGCGCGTTTGCGCAGCGGCTGCAGCAGGATGGACACGATGTCACGATCGGCGGGGTGAGCGCGTACTCGACGCTCGGCCGCTTCGCCGATCCGGTGCTCTCGTCGATGCTGCGCTACGGTGACACCGACGTGATCGGCACGCTGTTCCATGAACTGGCGCACCAGGTGGTCTATGTGCCGGACGATTCGGCCTTCAACGAGGCCTTCGCCGTCACCGTCGAGCAGGAAGGGCTCGCGCGCTGGCTGCGCGCCGACGGCCGCGCGGCGGAGTTCGACGACTACCTGCAGCGTCGCGCGGTGCAGCTGGAATTCGTCGCGCTGGCCCGCGGCGCCCGTGAGCGACTGGCGACGCTGTTCGCCCGCCCCGGCCTCGATGACGCGGCGCGGCGCGCGGGCAAGGCCGCGGTGTTCGCCGACCTCCGGCAGGGCTTGCGCGCGCTGCAGGCGCGGCTCGGACCGACGCGCGGAAGTGGCATCGGCGCCTGGATCGATCGCGGTCTCAACAACGCGCACCTGGCGTCGGTGGCGACCTACTGGGACTGCGTTCCGGGTTTCGAGAGGGCGCTCGCCGCACAGGGTGGCGACCTGGCGGCGTTCTATGTGGAAGTGCGGCGCCTCGCAAAACTCGCGCCGGAGCAGCGCCGCGCTCGGCTGTGTGACCCGGCGCGGGGGACCTCAGCCCTTCCGGCCGGCTGAGCTGCGGAAGCGGTCGTAGCGCGCGCTGGCCGTATCGGGCCCGAGATAGCCGGGCACGATCGCGCGCATCGCGGCGGGCTCGATGCCGAGGCGCCGGAAGCCCGGCTCGCGGCAGACGTTGTCGACCGACAGCGAGCGGTAGTTGTCGGTCGAGAACGGCCGCCCCGGCACGAAGTCCATCACGAAGGCCTGCGCGCGCGCGATCGCGTCGGGCAGCGGCAACACCCGCGGGCGTACGCCGATCACCTCGCCGGTGTAGCGCACCAGCTCGGCCAGCGTCAGGACCTCGGGGCCGCAGAGATCGTAGGACTGGCGGCGGGTCGCGTCGTCGTCGAGCGCACGCTCGAACGCCTGCACCACGTCGCCGACCCAGACGGGCGCGAAGCGCGCCTCGGCGCGTGCCAGCGGCAGCACGCCGCGCGAGAAGCGCAGCAGGCCCGCGAAACGATTCAGCAGCGAGTCGCCGGCGCCGAAGATCACCGACGGCCGCAGCAGCGTCCAGTCCAGCGAGCCGGGCGCCTCGCGCACGTGGCGCTCGGCACGTCCCTTGGAGCGTTGGTAGTGGCTCGGACCTTTTTCGTCCGCGCCAAGCGCGCTCATCTGCAGCAGGCGCGGCACGCCGCGGTCGGCGGCGGCGGCGACCAGCTTGCGCGTCAGCTCAGCATGCGCGCGCTCGAAGCCCTCGCCCGAGAAACCTGTCTCGTTGAGTATGCCGACCAGATTGATCGCGACGTCGCTGCCGACGAGCTCGCGACTGAGGACCGCGGCGTCGTGGACGTTCGCGCGCACCAGCTCGACGCCCGGCAGCACCGCCAGATGGCGGCCGCGCGTCGGGTCGCGCGTCAGCACGCGCACCCGGTGGCCGAGGTTTGCGAGCCGGCTCGTCAGGGCGGTGCCGACGAAGCCGGTGCCGCCGAGGATCGTGATCGTGACCATCGTTCTTGCAGGTCCTGGCAGGTGGGCCGCCGCGTGCGCGTCAACGCAGCGGCAGCACCAGCGTAGTGGCGCCGCGCCGCAGCTGCAGCACCAGCGAGCCGGTACCGTTGGCGCCGGCCGCGGCACGCAGCTGCGCGAGCGTCTTCACGGCGGTGCGGTTCGCCGCCGTGATCACGTCGCCCGCGCGCAGGCCCGCGGTCGCCGCGGTGCTGCCTGCCTCGACGCTGCGCACCACGACGCCGTCGGGTCCGTCGCCGAGCGTCGCCCCGACGAGTCCGCGATGCACCGGCGCGGCGGTCGCCGGCGCGGGTGCGCCGGCTTGCGCGTCGCCCGCCGCGCCGTTCGCTGCGGTGTCGGGCTCGGCGATCTTCGCGGTGAGCTTGCGCGCCTGGCCGTCGCGCAGCAGGCCGATCTCGACCTGGTCGCCGACGCGCATCAGGCCGATCGCATTGCGCAGCTCGGTGTTGGACTTCACGCCCTGGCCGTTGACCGTGGTGATGACGTCGCCGGCACGGAGGCCGGCGCGATCGGCCGCCGAGGCCTTCACGACCTGCGTCACCAGCGCACCGCCCGCCGCAGGCAGGCCCAGCGCCTGCGCGATGTCGGGTGTCACGGGCGCGATGTTGACGCCGAGCAGGCCGCGCTTGACCGAGCCGTACTTGATCAGCTGGTCCATGATGCTGCGGGCCATGTTCACCGGGATCGCGAAGCCGATGCCGATGTTGCCGCCGCTGCGCGAGAGGATCGCACTGTTGATGCCGACCAGTTCGCCGCGCAGGTTCACCAGCGCGCCGCCGGAATTGCCCGGGTTGATCGAGGCATCGGTCTGGATGAATTTCTCGTAGCCGTCGGGATTGATGCCCGAGCGCTCCAGGCCGCTGACGATGCCCGAGGTGACGGAGTGCTGCAGTCCGAACGGATTGCCGATCGCGACGACGTAGTCGCCGACCTCGATGCGGTCGGAATTGCCGAGCGCGAGCTGCGTCAGCGATTCCGGCTTCACCTTCACGACCGCGACGTCCGTGCGCTCGTCGGCGCCGACCACCGCGGCCGCGAGGTCGCGCCCGTCCATCAACGTGACCGTGATCTCGCTGGCGTTCTCGACCACGTGGGCGTTGGTGACGATGTAGCCGGCCTTCGCATCGACGATGACGCCCGAGCCCGCGCTCTGGAACTGGCGCTCACGCGGACCCTGGTCCGGCGGGGTGTCGAAGAAGCGACGGAAGAACGGGTCGTCGAGCAGCGGGTTGCGTGCGTTGCCGCGTTCCTTGATGGTGCCGCGGATCGCGATGTTGACCACGGCCGGCGATACGCGGCGGATCATCGGCGCGAGTGACGGCATCGGGGCTTCGGCGGGTAGGGCTATGGCGGGTGGGGCGGGCGCGGCGGCAGCCGGCAGCGCCGGCGTGGCCTGCGCGGCGGCCGGCAGTGCGGGCAGCCACGCGAGACAGGCGAAGGTCGCGGCGAGCGGGGCGTGTCGCGTCATCGGCGGAATCCTGTGGAGTCGATGGAGTGAGGGTTGGCGCGGCGGGCAGGCGATTCCGCGGGGCCAGGCTCGATTCTAGAAAGAAAGTGGGCGGGGCGCAGCACCGAATGGTGCCGCGCCCCGCGAGACAGGCATCGGTCGGGTCGGCGCCGATCGCTCGTTCAGGCCGCCTCGACCGCGATGCGGCGTGGCTCGGGCTTCGTCTGCTTCTGGATCGTCAACTCGAGCACGCCGTGATGGCTGCGCGCGCTGATCGCCTCCGCGTTCGCATCCTCGGGCAGGGTGAAGCGCCGGACGAAGGTGCCGGCGAAGCGCTCGACGCGGCCACGGCCCGCCGAGCCTTCGCGATGTTCGGCGCGGCGTTCGGCGCGTATCGTCAGCACGCCCTGATCTGCCGTGATCTCGATGTCGGCGGGTTGCACGCCCGGCAGATCGGCGCGCACGACGTAGCGGTCCGCTTCATCGTGCACGTCGACGTTCGCGATCAGCGCGACGGGGCGCGCCTCGGCGCTCGTCGCGCCCGCTGTGGCTGCGGGTTCGCGGAACAGGTCATCGAGTTCGCGGTGCAGGCGGTTCATCAGTGTCCAGGGTTCATAGCGGACCATCGTGGCGGGGCGGACCAGGGTGGCGGGGCGGACCAGTGTCATGGGGATCTCCTTCAGTGACGGGTTGCCAGGTCGTGGGTGAATGGCGCTCCTGCGCCTGACCCTGATCTGCGGATTCGCCCCACGCTTTCAAGCCCCCGTCAAGCGCCAGCCTGTGGAAGATTCTGTGGGTATGTTGTGATCGAGCGGTGAACACAAGATATGGGCCCAACTGCCCGATGACGGGTTCGCCCTGTTGACAAATCCAGCCGCAGTTTTTCGCAGCCCGAAATGCTGCAGTAAGCTGAAAAAGCGGGATTTTTCCGACAGAAATAAGTCGCATCGGGCGTCTTGACGCTACCGGGTACCGTATTTAGGCTCTCCCCTTCGACACAACATCTTGTGTTGCGCCCGCCTCGGCGGGGCGCGCACAGGACGTTGGGGGGTCGTGGGGTCAGGGGAACGCGGTTGTCTGACAGCAGCCGCCAAACATGTGGTGAAGGTCAGGCGCTCTCCGTCGCGGGCGTCGACGGCGGCGTTTCCCTTTGTTTTGGCTTGCTTGCAAACAAGTTCGGTCCGGCTTTGATGCGAGCGTGAAAGTGGAGAGCGTCACCGCATGAACAGCGTCGTGAAACTCGTGGCAAAAGACGTCGACAGCATTTCCTACCAGGAAGCCTCGCTCGATATCTGGGACAAAAAGTACCGGCTGGTCTCCAAGAGTGGCCAGCCGATCGACCTGTCGATGGACGACACCTACCAGCGCGTGGCCCGCGCGCTCGCCGATGTCGAAGCTGCGCCGGTGCGCGAGCACTGGTATGAACGCTTCCTCTGGGCGCAGCGCCACGGCGCGATTCCCGCCGGCCGGATCACCTCGAACGCCGGTGCGCAGGAGCACAAGCCCGCCACCAGCACGATCAACTGCACGGTCTCGGGCACGATCCGCGACTCGATGGACGACATCCTCGGCAAGGTGCACGAGGCGGGCCTGACCCTGAAGGCCGGCTGCGGCATCGGCTACGAGTTCTCTACGCTGCGCCCGCGCGGCGCCTACGTGTCCGGCGCCGGCGCCTATACCTCCGGGCCGCTGTCGTTCATGGATATCTACGACAAGATGTGCTTCACCGTCTCGTCGGCCGGTGGCCGCCGCGGTGCGCAGATGGGTACGTTCGAGGTCGGCCATCCCGATGCGATGGAGTTCGTCCGCGCCAAGCGCGAGAACGGGCGCCTGCGCCAGTTCAACCTGTCGCTGCTGATCACCGACGGGTTCATGCACGCGGTGCGCAACGACCAGGAGTGGAAGCTGGCGTTTCCGATGTCGCGCAGCGAGTACGAGGAGGCCGCCCGTTCCGAATCTGCCAGCACCAAAACAGCCGGCGCCGAAGCCGCCGCCGTCGAGGTCATCTGGCGCGAGTGGCCCGTCCACGACAACTATGTCGTCAACGACACCGGCCTGGTCGCCTGCCGCGTCTACAAGACCGTGCCGGCGCGTCGCATGTGGGACGTCATCATGTCGTCCACCTACGATTTCGCGGAGCCGGGCTTCATCCTGATCGACCGCGTCAACGAGATGAACAACAACTGGTGGTGCGAGAACATCCGCGCCACCAATCCGTGCGTGACCGCCGATACCCGGCTTGCCACGCAGTTCGGCATGGTTCGCGCCGGCGATCTATACGCCAGCGGCGCGGCGCTCGAGGTGACTGTCGACCGGCGCGCACTGGGTGCGCAGGAACTCGGCACCGATGTCCGAGCCGCGGTGCCGGTTTTCATGACGGACTCCAACGCCGACGTCTACCGTGTCACGACCACGGACGGCTATGAGATCAAGGCCACCGAATGGCACGATTTCTACACCCAGCGTGGCAAGGTGAAGTTGCGCGATCTGAAGGTAGGCGACGAGTTGCTGATCCAGTCCGGCAAGGGCCAGTTCGGCAAGGACGGCAGCGGCGAACTCGGGCAGCTGCTGGGGCTGCTTGCCGGTGACGGACATTTCACGAATCGTGGCGAAGGCGAGCAGGCCGCGGTGGTCAACCTCTGGGGCCTGGATCGCGCGTATGCCGATTCGGTGGTGTCGTACGTCAACACATTGATTGCGGGCGTGTCGGGTAACGCCCGCGAGTACCGTGTCAGCGCCGTTGCCGTGCCCGAACGTCAACTCATCATGATCCGCTCGGTCCTGCTGGCGCGAGTGCTCGAGCACTATGGATTCTCGGCGCAGACGAAGTTGCGGGTACCGGAGGTTGTCTGGCGCGGCAGCGAGGACTGTGTCCGTTCCTATCTGCGCGCGCTTTTCCAGTGCGACGGCACGGTGAATGTCGCCGGCGATTCGGGCTCGAGGTGTTCGATACGGCTGGCGTCGAGTGAACCGCAACTGCTGAAGGACGTGCAGGTCCTGATGGCGAACTTCGGGGTATTCGCTCGTCTCTACGCGCGGCGCGCCGCCGGTCCTCGGGAGTTGCCGGATGGCAAGGGCGGACGCCGGTCCTATGCCTGCCGGGCCGACTACGAGCTGGTCGTGGACGGGCGCTCGCGCGAATCGTTCATGGAAGAGATCGGATTTCTTTCCGAAGCGAAGAACGGCCGATACCGCGCGTGGCGCGAAGGCAAGGCGCTGCTCAAATCGCAGCCGTTCCGGAGCCGGGTGACGCAGATCGTTCACGCCGGACGCGAGGCGGTGTTCGACACGACCCAGCAAGATCACAACACGGTGATCTTCAACGGAATCGTGACCGGGCAGTGCGGCGAGCAGCCGCTCCCGCCTTACGGTTCCTGCCTGCTCGGTTCGATCAACCTGACGCGCTTCGTGCGCAACGCGTTCACCGAGTTCGCCGAGTTTGACTGGGCGGAGTTCCGCGAAGTCGTCAAGGTCTTCACGCGCATGCTCGACAACGTGGTCGAGGTCAACGGCCTGCCGCTCGCGCAGCAGCGCCACGAGATCCTGCGCAAGCGCCGCCACGGTATGGGCTTCCTCGGCCTCGGCAGCTCGATGACGCTGCTCGGCATGAAGTACGGCTCGCCCGAGTCGGTCGCCTTCACCGAGGACGTGTCGCGCGAGATGGCGGTCGCCGGCTGGGAAGCGGGCCTGGAGCTGTCGCGCGAAAAGGGCCCCGCGCCGATCATGAACGAGGAGTTCGCGGTCACCGGCGAGATGCTGCGCAAGCGCCCCGAAATGGCGCAGGACGGCTGGAAGGTTGGGGCGAAGATCCCGGGACGCCTGCTGCACGCGCGCTACAGCCGCTATATGCAGCGCGTCGCCGAGGCCGCGCCGGGGCTGGTCGAGCAGCTGGCCCAGGTCGGCGCGCGCTTCACGCACCATTCGTCGATTGCACCGACCGGCACGATTTCGCTGTCCCTGGCCAACAACGCCAGCAACGGCATCGAGCCCTCGTTCGCGCACCACTACTTCCGCAACGTGATCCGCGAGGGCAAGAAGTCGAAGGAACGCATCGACGTGTTCTCGTTCGAGCTGCTCGCCTATCGCGAGATCGTCAATGCGCGCGCGATGCCGGGTTCGACCAGCGCTGC
>JAYTNX010000400.1:0-8976 GCA_043748075.1 Pseudomonadota bacterium | reverse complement strand
GCTTGCGCGCTGACCGCCTTCGTCCAGCCGGGGTGGCCGTACCCGAGCGCCGCGACGGCGTGCCCGCCATACAGGTCGAGGATGCGGCGCCCGTCGCGGGTGTGCAGCCAGACGCCTGCGGCGTGGACCACTTCCATGGGGTACTGGGCGAAGACGGGCGCCAGGTAGTCTGGCGGAGAAGGGGAGTGCTTGATCTCGGCGTTCATGTGGGATCTACCGGTGAAGATCGGAGAGTCAGCGTCGTCGAGGGCGAGCGTCCTGTTGCGAGGGCCCTGTCGGGGACGGCGTGAACCCATCCATGGGGCCTCTGGGCGCGACGTCCTGTCGCGCACAGCCCCGACAGGGCCCTCGCAACAGGACGCTCGCCTTGGCGTTGCCGGCGCACCGAAACGTCATCGCTCGATTCAAGAACACGCGCGCTCACGTACTCGGCAGTCTCGAAGACGATCTGGAGCCCTGGGCGTGTCGTGAAGAGGTCGCAAGGCGAGCCGCAGCGCACGTTCTTGCGCCGCGCGTAGTCTGAGAACTCCAGCGTCGAGCACGCGCGGGGCTCGACGATATCTACGACGTCGGAGTCGAGATCGGTCTCTCCGGTCGTGAGCGCTACCGCGATGAACGGGCGGGTGGAGCATGAGAAGTGTCTTGCCCGGACCGTGCGCGACAGGACGTCGCGCCCGGAGCCCCCATGGATGGGTTCACGGCGTTCCGGGCAAGACACTTCTCGTGCTCCGCCCGCCTGCTGCTGCCCGATATCGCCCATTTCCGGAACCCCCGCCTCAGGTCCAGCCAGCCGCAGGCGCAGTGAGCCCCGCCGTCTCGGGCAACCCGAACAGCCGGTTCATCCACTGCACCGCCCCACCCGCCGCGCCCTTGTTCAGGTTGTCGACCACGCACATCACGGCGACGGTGCGGCCGTTGGCCGCGGCCGAGAGGTGCGCGTAGTTGCTGGCGACGATGTCCTTGATGCGTGGCGCCGTGTCGAGCACGCGCACGAACGGCGCGCCGGCGTAGTACTCCCGCAGCTTCGCGAGCACCGTGGCGGTGTCGGTCGGCGCCGCGAGTGTTGCCTGCACGGTCACGTGGATGCCGCGCGCGAACGGGCCGGAGTGCGGCACGAACGCGAAGTCGGCGTCGACGCCGCTCGCGGCCTGCGCGCAGGCGCGGATTTCGGGGATGTGCCGGTGCACCAGCGCGTTGTAGGAATACAGGTCGCCGTGGCGCGTCGGGTGATGCGTGCCCTCGACGGGCTTGCGGCCGGAGCCGGTGCTGCCGGTGACGCCGGAGACGAACAACGTCGGTACGCCCGCAGCCGAATTGCTGCGGTCGAACGCAGCTTGGCCGTCGGAAGCGGCACCGACGTCCACGTTCCGCCCTGCGCCGGCGCCTGCGGCCAGGCCCGTGGCGAGCAGCGGCACCGATGCCAGCAGGGTCGCGGTCGCGAAGCAGCCCGGATGCGCCACGTGCGGTGTCGGCGCGCTCGTCAGGTGCTCCGGCACTGCGCAGGTGAAATCCTTGAGGCGCGCCGGCGCGCCATGCTCGTGCTGGTAGACCGCCGCGTACGCCTCGGCGCTCGCATAGCGATAGTCCGCCGAGATGTCGACCACCCGCGGCTTGGTCCCCTTGGCCTCGGCGCGCTTCAGCAGCGTGTCGATCAGCGCGGCGCTGACGCCGTGTGGCGCGGCGGAGAACACGGCGCTGCGCGGCAGGGTGGCGATCTGCTGCTCGATGTCGGCCTGCGACTGGAACCGCGTGTCGCCCAGCACCGCGGCGAGGTGCGGGAACGACTTGCCGACCGGCTCGCCGGGCTGCGAGTCGGACATCACGCCGGCGAGCTGCAGGTTCGGGTGGCCGAGCACCAGGCGCACGACTTCCCCGGCCACGTAGCCGGTGCCGCCCAGCACCAGGGTCGGGATGCGCGCGCTCATCGTCAGCCGCCGGCCGCAGCGGTCTTCGCTCCGCTGCCGCCCTGCGCCGCGGTGAGCGGGAACTTCTTGCCGAGACCGATCGCCTCGATCACGCAATCGCCGAGTGCCGCGCCGCTGGTCATCGCGTTGAAGGCGGGCACCTTCATCTGCTGTTCGATGATCTCGACACCGACAGCGTTGTCGGTCGAGGGGCCGGTGACCACGCAGGGCTCGACGTGGAAGCGCTCGCGCAGCAGCTTGACGCCGCCCCAGGCCGCAACCGGGTCGTTGGCCGAGAGCACGATGCCGGTCGACTGCGCCGCGCGGATGTCCTCGCACTCGAGGATCGCATCGACGCCATAGGTGCCGAGGATGCCGTCGCCGAGCTCGTAGACGATGACGTCGGGCTTCTTGGCCGCGAGCTCGGTCAGCATGGTGCGCGTCAGCGACGGGCCGACCGCACGGGTGGTGGTGATGATGCCGAGGTCGGTGAAGATCATCGAATTGCGGGCACCAGCATCCTCCATCGCGAGGATGTCGCGACGCAGCGAGACGCCGGTGGCCTTGAACACGTCGACCGTGAGGCCGCGATGGCGCATGCGGCTGACGATCGCGCAGGCGGCGGCCGTCTTGCCCGCTTCCATGCAGGTGCCCGCGAGCGCGACGACCGGCACGCCCTGCGTGTCGAGCGTGGCATCGCGGTCCAGCTTGCGATAACCGGCCCGCGCCGGCACGCCGATGCGCTCGCCGAGGTAGGGAAACTGCAGCACCACGCCGAGCACGCGGCAATCGAACGGTGTGCCCTTGTCGGGGTTGGCCGAGTCGCAGATGCCGAGCACGCCACCGATGTTCAGCATCTGGATCACATCGCCGGTGTCGAGCTTCGGCGGCACGTGGCCGGAGAAGCCGAACAGCGCCTTGCGATGGCCCAGCGCGCCGACCACGATGTCGCCCTTGTTGACCTTGGCCATGCGGCCGCTGGTCAGCTCGAGGGTGTTGTAGTTCGCCTTGCTGGTGAGGATCTCCACCACCACGACCACGCCTTCCTCGGCGGGAATGCTGTCGGTGGCGATGCGCACCTCGTGACCGAGCCCGCAAGCCTGGGTCACCGAGGCGATCTTGTCGACGACGATGGTTCTCATTGCTGCTCAGCCCTCTCACCCGCACGACGATGGAAAACACCGGTCAGGCCGACGATCCGCGAGAAGCCGAGCGCATCGGCCGCGGTCCATTCGCCGGTCGCCTCGCCATAGACGCCCTTGGAGGCGGCCATCAGCGACCAGGGTGACTCGACGCCCTCGACGAACACCGAGCCCGGACGGAACAGCAGGTGCACCACACCGGTGACGCGCGCCTGCGATGACAGGAACAGCGCCTCGATGTCGCGGCACACCGGATCGAGCAGCTGGCCCTCGTGGACCCAGTCGCCGTAAGGGCCGGCAAGCATTTCCTTGATGCGCTGCTGGCGGCCGGTCATCACGAGCTTTTCCAGTTCACGATGCGCGTTCAGCAGCACCTCGGCGGCCGGCGCCTCGAACGCGACCCGGCCCTTGGTGCCGATGATCGTGTCGCCGAGATGGATGCCGCGACCGATGCCGAACGGGCCGGCGAGCGTCTCGAGCGCCTCGACTACCTCGACGGCGGACATCGTCTTGCCGTCCAGGCCGACCGGGCGACCGCGCTCGAAGTGGATCGCGTGCCGTGCGGCGCTGCGCGGCTTCGAAAACGCGTCCTTCGACAGCACCCAGGCATCGTCCGGGATGCTGCCGGCCGAGGTCAGCGTTTCCTTGCCGCCGATGGTCACGCCCCAGAGGCCGCGATTGATCGAATAGGCGGCGCCCGTCGGCGGCAGCGGCAGATTCCGCTGCTGCAGGAACTCGAGCTCTTCCTGGCGCTTGAAGGCCTTGTCGCGCACGGGTGCGATGATCTCCAGCTCGGGCGCCAGCGTGCGCAGCGCGACTTCGAAGCGCACCTGGTCGTTGCCGGCCGCGGTGCAGCCGTGGGCGATGCTGCCGGTGCCGAGCTTGCGCGCCATCAGCGCGATGGTTTGCGCCTGCATCACGCGCTCGGCGCCGACGCACAGTGGGTAGAGCTGGCCGCGACGCACGTTGCCCATGATGAGGAAGCGCAGCACCTGCTCGAAATAGTCGGCGCGCGCGTCGACCTGGTGATGCTCGACGGCGCCGAGCGCCAGCGCACGCTCACGCAGCGTCTTCGCGGCGGCCCCGTCGATGCCGCCGGTGTCGACCGTCACGGTGATGATCGGACGCTGGTAGTTCTCCTTCAGCCATGGCACCAGGAACGAGGTGTCGAGGCCGCCGGAATAGGCGAGGACGATAGGCTGGATCATGACGGATGCTCTGGAAAAGTACGGAAGTGCGGTCAGACGCGGAACAGGCTGCGCAGACGCTCGACGACCTGAGCCTGCGCGCGACCGGTGTCGGTGGCGAGGAAGATCGTGTCGTCGCCGGAGATCGTGCCGACGACCTCGGGCCACTCGGCCTTGTCGATGGCCGCGGCGACGCTCTGCGCAGCGCCGATGGTCGTGCGCAGCACCGTCAGCGCCGCGCCCGCCGTGGCGACACTGCGGACGAACTGGCGCAATGTGTCGAAATCGCTGTTCGTGCGGCCGGACTCGGCCGTCGGCGGAAGGTAACGCCCCGACGCCTTCAGCACGCCGAGGTCGCGCAGGTCGCGACTGATCGACGACTGCGTGGCGTCGTGGCCCTCGCGGCGCAGCAGCCGCACCAGCTCATCCTGCTTGCGCACGGGCGAGCCGCGCAGGATGCGCAGGATCGCGGTGCGGCGTTCGGACTGGAGGGCGTCAGCGTGCATAAATTTGCGCGTATTCTGCATATTAATGCATGCCTGTCAAGGGCATGCCGTAGAGATTCGACGAGGTCACGATCCACGAGGCGCGGGCGGCCGTGCGGCGCTGGTCGGAGTTTGCAGCACAGGCACGAGTCGCGCCGAGGCGCATCGAGTCGATCGCCGCGACGCACGAGCTGGCGTTTCCAGATCGCTAGTTCGCTGCCGCCTTCGGCAGCGGCGGGCCGGTGAACTCGGTCTCGATGAGCAGTTCGACCTCGTCGCCGACCCCCATCGTCGACCCGGCCGGCGGGATTCCGATGGTCATGCCGAACGCGGAGCGCTTCAGGCGTCCGATCGCGGAAAAGCCGATGCGCGCGTTCGGGTCCATCGGGTGACCGGAATAGCCGCCGTTGTATCGGGCCTCCAGCACGACGGGTCGGGTGATGCCCCGCATCGTCAGCTCGCCTTCGATACGGAACGATTTTGCTCCGGTCGGCACGACTCGTAGCGAGCGATAGGCCATTGTCGGGTGCTTCTCGGCATCCAGCCAGTCGGGTCCCCGCAGCTGCGCGTTGAAATCGAGCTTCGCCGGGTCGGGGAAGTCCGTCTCGATCGACGTCACGTCCACCGTCGCCTGCAGTCGCGCCGCCGACAGTCGCGCCGGGTCGAAGTCCAGCTTCGCGTCGAAGCGGCGAAAGCGCGCGGAGTAGTTCGAGAAGCCGAGGTGATCGACGCGGAACAGCAGGCTGGCGTGGCTGCGATCGAGGATATACGAGCCGGCAGGAACCGCCGCGGGTGCAGGCATCATTTTGGATGCCGATGCCTCGGACGCGGCCGCCGTGGCGATGCTGTGCACGGCGAACAGTGCGGCAATGACGAGCAGGGTGGTCCTGGACATGACATTTCCTCGGCGGCGCGACGGACCGGTCAGTGCGTGGATTCGAGAACGGCGAGCACCGGCGCGGTGTCGGGGCGGATACCGCGCCACAGCGCGAACGATTCGGCGGCCTGCTCGACGAGCATGCCCCAGCCCTCGATGGCGCGCGCGCAGCCCTGGTCCCAGGCCCATCTCACGAATGGGGTGTCGGTCTTCGCGTAGGACAGGTCATAACAGATCGTCATCGGGCCGATGACGGCCGGGTTGATCTTCGGCACCTGGCCGTCGAGGCTGGCGGCAGTGGCGTTGATGATCAGGTCGAAAGGTCGCAGCGGCAGGTCGCCGAAGCCGCAGCCGCGCAGCTTGCCGAGATCGCTGAACGGGGTGACGAGGTCGCGGGCGCGGTCGGCGGTGCGATTCGCGACCACGAGCTCGTCGAGGCCGATCTCCAGCAGCGGCGCGACGATGCCGCGAGTGGCACCGCCCGCACCGAGGATCAGCACCCGCTTGCCAGCGACTTCCACCTGCCGGTTCTGCAGCAGGTCGCGGACCAGCCCGACCCCGTCGGTGTTGTCGCCGAGGATGCGACCGTCCTGCATCGCCAGCGTATTCACCGCGCCGGCGCGCTCGGCGCGCGAGGTCAGTTCGGCGGCGAAGTCAGCGGCAGCGCCCTTATGAGGCACCGTCACGTTGAGACCGGAGCCGCCCGCGGCGAAGAACTTCTCCACCTCGGTCTTGAACGCGACCGGCGGGATCTCGTAGAGCCGGTAATCCATGTTCTGTGCCGCCTGGCGCGCGAACATGCCGTGGATGAACGGCGAGCGGCTGTGGGCGACGGGGAAGCCGACGACACCGTAACGATCCGGGGGGGATTCTTCCATGCGGGGGAACTAGACTGGGGTGAAATCCGGGGGCGTCCCGGCCGGTCTTATACATGAACGACCCCGTCGCCGGAAAGGCGGCTGACCAGCTTCTGGAGCGGCAGTTCGCGGCCCTGAGGCCCGATCTGCTGCGATTCGCGACCTGGCTGGCGCGAGATCGCGCCATCGCCGAGGACGTCGTCCAGGAGACGCTGCTGCGGGCCTGGAAGGCGCGCGGATCGCTCGACGACCCGTCGCGCCTGAAGGCGTGGCTGTGCACGATTGCGCACCGGGAGCACGCCAGGATGTATGAGCGCAAGCGCCTGCCGACGACCGACGTCGATGCGCTGGTCTCGGGCGAGGACCCGGCGCTGGCGGCCGTGGAGGACCAGCGCGTCGGCGAGCTGCGCGCGGCGATCCTGCGGCTGCCGGACGACTATCGGGCGCCGCTGGTGATGCAGGTGCTGGGCGGGTTCACGACGGCGGAAATCGCCGCCGAACTGCGCCTCAGCCAGCCGGCGGTGCTGACGCGGCTGTTCCGCGCGCGGGACAAGCTGCGCGAACTCTATGGACTCGCGCCACGCGGCGCGGGGGCGGCCGAAGACGCCGGGGCAGGCACCGGCGCGGAATCGGACGCATGACGGGAGCAACGACGATGAGATGCGAGGAGGCCCGGCTGCAGATCGGAGCGGATCCGGTCGGTTCGACGGCCGAGCTGGAGGCGCACGTCGCCGGCTGCGCGGATTGCGCCGGATACCGGCGTGAGATGCGCCTGCTCGACGGCGACCTGCGGCTCGCGATGGACTGGCCGAAAGGCGCGGCCGTGACGGCGCGCCGCTGGGCGCTGGCGGCGGGCGTGCTGTTTGCCGGCCTGCTCGCGACTTCGTTCTTCGCATTGCAACCGCGCGATGCGCTGGCCTCGGCGGTGGTTGCCCACATGAGCGAGGAACCCGACGCGTGGGCGAAGACGCAGCCGATCCCGCGTTCAGCGCTGGCGCTGGTGCTCAGCCGCTCGGGCGTGCGCCTCGACGCGGTCGAGTCCGGCAACGTCGTCTATGCGAAAAGCTGCTTCCTGCGCGGGCGCAACGTGCCGCACCTGGTGGTCTCGACGCCGACCGGGCCGGTCACGGTGATCGTGCTGCGCGGC
Organism: Pseudomonadota bacterium; assembly: GCA_043748075.1. Lineage (GTDB taxonomy): Bacteria > Pseudomonadota > Gammaproteobacteria > Steroidobacterales > Steroidobacteraceae > UBA964. The sequence goes on along the minus strand of JAYTNX010000400.1, from coordinate 1,377 downwards.
GTGTCGGTGCCGAAGCGCGTCGAGTTCGAGGAGGGCCGCTACTCCGGCGTGCTGCTGCCGGTGCCCGGCGGTGGTGGCGGCATTGCGGTGCTGGCGCGCGGCGGCACCGGCACCGGCAGAAGCGCAAAGCCCGATGTCGAGGCTGCCGCGACCCGTGTGCTGGCGGCGTTGAAGTTCTGATATGGCCCCCTCGTGTCAACTGGCACGAGGGGGTTGTCTAGGCCGGGAGGACCGTTGAGCCGGTCGATCCTACTCCGGTCAAAAGCGCTAACGAACCGTGGTCGGTGCGGCCTGGCCTGCGGGAATCAAGGTCTGCCAGGCGGCATCGCCACGCACGCGCCGGAAATCTGCGCGCACGCGCTGGAGTAACTCGGGATCCCGATACAGCTCGATGGCGCTGGCGGCGATGACCTTGGCGGCGACCACCAGCGCTTTGTCGCCGATGGAGGATCCGGTCGCGGCGACCACCGGCCAGGTATGCGTCGGCAAACCGTAGCCGTATGCTGCGACCATCAGGTTGGCCACCGGCACGTGCCACGAAATGTCGCCAACGTCGCTCGACGACGCGCCCTTCGAGGGCGAGGATGACAGCGGCTCGATGCGTGCCGATAGCGCGGGCGTCCCCGGCGCCGGCGGCGTTCGCCGCGACGGATCACTGAAGTTCATCTGTGTCCCCCGCGCCAACGCCAGTTCCGCCTCGGTCCATTGCGGAGGTCCGACGGCCGTAAGGTTCTCATGCACCAGTCTGACCAGCTCGGGGACGGGGATGACGTTGTGCATTTCCGACTGCACGTCGACCGCCGCGAGCTCGGTCTGTGTCATCTTCGCCGCGCCCTCGGCGATCTCTCGCAGCCACTGGAAATAGCGGGCCACGTCGCCGAACTCGTACGCACGAATGTAGTACCACGACTCGGCGGTCGGCGGCACCACGTTGGGCTGCCCGCCACCGTCGGTGATGACGTAGTGGATTCGCGCGTCGTCGCGAACGTGCTCGCGCATGTAGTTGGCGCCGACGTTCATCAGTTCGACGGCATCGAGGGCGCTCCGGCCGGCGAAAGGCTGCAGGGCCGCATGTGACGATCTGCCGCGGAAGCGGAATTTGACGTTCACCAGCGACATCGTCGTGCCGTACGGCGCGAGCGTCAGCGAGCTCGGGTGCCAGGTGAAGATGACGTCATCGTCCTTGAAAAAGCCGGCGCGCAGCATATAGACCTTGCCGATCGCGGTCTCCTCGGCGGGCGTGCCATAGAGCTTCACGGTGCCACGCAATTCGCCCGACGCCAGCAACTGCTTGATCGCGATCGCGGCGCCGGTCGAACCGACGCCGAAGGCCGAGTGGCCGCAGGCATGCCCGGAGGCGGGATTGGGCCCCGGCAT
>JAYTNX010000399.1:0-3560 GCA_043748075.1 Pseudomonadota bacterium | reverse complement strand
CGCTGGTTCATCGAGGGGGATTCGCAGATTCAGAGCGAACGCTTCGAGGACCAGTGGAACACGCGAAAGATGGACAGCTACTCCCTGTTCAATCTGCGCTTCGGCATCACCTCTCCCAAGTGGGAGGCACTCGTCTATGTCAACAATCTCACTGACGACGACACGGTCCTGTCGACGACGTCTTCGCCCGGCAATGTCGAGGTCGCGCTGGTCGACCCGTTCAATTTTTCGCCTGCCGACACGTCTCAGGCTTCGCTGCCCGATCCGCGCATAGTCGGCCTGAGGTTCAACTACCGGTTCGCGGGAGACTGATCGCCGGGGCCGCCGGCGCCGTCGGTTCAGCCGCACGAGACTGGCCGCGACCACACTGTGGGTCGCGGCCTCTTCGTTTTCCGTGAGATGGCCCTGAAGGTCGCTAGAATTCCCTGATCCACAGGGGGTCGCAAGCGATGCGCAGGTTCAATGGAATAGTGGCGGTTGTACTGGTCGCGACCACCCTGAGCAGATTGGGTTTCGCGGCCGAAGCGGCGCGCGTGCCCGTGATGCGCTTCACTGACGAGGCGAAGGCCAGGGGAGTCGAGGACCTCGCCGTCAACTCGACCGGGCCGACCTTCGGCGACTACGACAACGACGGCGATCTCGACGTCTTCGTTCCCGTGGAAGACCTTGCGCCCGGACTCGCCGACCGGCTGTTCGAGAACGACGGCAGCGGCCAGTTCCGCGACGTGGCCGCGGAGCGCGGCGTGCAAAACCCGGGCAGCCTGAATCGCGGTGCGGTGTTCTGCGATTTCGACAACGACGGCGATCTCGATCTGCTGACCGCGAACATGCCGCCGGGGCAGTCGCGAGAGAAGCACGTACCGACGACGCTGTTTCGCAATCAGTTGGTCGAGACGCGCGTGGCGCGCTTCGAGAACGTGACCCGGGCCGCGAGGCTGATGCGGGCGGGCAATGCCAACGACGAGAAGATCGGCGGGATCGGCGATACCGCGGGCGGCGTCGGCTGCGCCGACTACGACAACGACGGCGACCTCGACGTCTACTGGAAGAACGCCGACGGCGACATCGACAACGCGCTGTTCCGCAACGAGGGCAACTGGACGTTCACCGACGTGACCGTCGCGTCGGGCACGGCGGTGCAGGCCAAGCTGCGCGAATCCAACGCCCAGGGCTCGCCCAACTGGACCGATGTCGACCAGGACGGCTGGATCGACCTGCTGGTCACCAACGAGCGCGACAGCAAGATCCTGCTGCGCAACAACGGCGACGGCAGTTTCGAGGACATCACGCGCAGCCGGCGTCCTCCGAGTGGCATCCCGTTCCTGAACCCCGGCTACGCCCAGGGTGCCTGCATCGCGGATTTCGACAACGACGGCGACATGGACATCTACCTGCCGCTGGCCGACCAGGCGAACCGTTTGCTCATGAGCCGGCTGAAGGAAAAGGGCGCGTTGACCTACGAGGACGTGACGCTGAAATCCGGCGCCGGCGACATGCGCGGTGCGCGCGGCTGCACGGCCGCCGATTTCGACAACGACGGCCATGTCGACCTCTACGTCAACAACGGTGGCCCGTCGAATACCCTGATCAACGACGTGATCACCGACTTCCCGCCCTTCGTGCAGTTCTACATCGCCTGGCAGCCCGCCGAGAACGCACTGCTGCGCAACAACGGCGATGGAACCTTCCGCGACGTGACCCGTGGCTCGGGCGCCGAGGGTCTCGGCATCGGCTCGGGCGTCGGTGCGGCGGATGTGAACGACGACGGGTTTCCCGACCTCTTCGTCGCCAACCGCACTTACTACGCCTCGGGTAAGAGGGTCAGCCCGCAGCCGGGGCAGAACCGGCTGTATGTGAACCGCGGCAACCGCAACAACTGGGTCAAGGTGAAGCTGCAGGGTACGCGCAGCAACCGCAACGCCTACGGCGCGATGATCAAGGTCACCTCGGGCGATCTGGTGCAGTATCACGAGGTGCAGAGCGCCCATGGGTACAATTCGACCAACGATCCGGTGATCACGTTCGGGCTCGGCTCGCGGACCACCATCGACGAGATCGAAGTCCGCTGGCCTGGCGGCGGCACGCAGATGGTGAAGACGCCGCCGCTCCGCACGGTCGTCGAGATCGTCGAGATCGCCGCGTCGCGCGCCCCGATGGCCGCGTCGTGAGCCCGCTGCGCGGGGTTACCTCGCTGGTGGCGGGTTTCGTCGTGACCAGCGGCCTGAACTGGTTCGTCGCGGAAAAATTCCTCAACCCGATCATCAAGCCCGGCCTCGCGGGCCTGATGCGCAGCGGCGGTGACACGCAGATCGGAGTCCTGACCGGTGGCTTCGCGCTGATCGTCGCCGTGGTCGCAGTGCTGACGGCGATCGTCCGTGTTCCCCGGCACTGGCTGGCGCGCGGGCTCGCCGTGGGTGCCCTGGTCTCGGCGGCGGCGTTCTTCGGTGCCTACACGTTCCTGTCGGGCTGGATGTACCTGCCGACGGCGGTGATGTGCCGCACGGCCATCGCCGACAGCCTGACGGTGGTCGTGGGCGCGGTGATCATCAGCTTCATCCAGCGCTACCGGCGCGGGAACCCGTGAGCGCGACGACGAATCACCAGGGGCTGATGCTGATCGATGGCGAGTTGTGCGCCGCCGCCGCCGGCGCCTGGCTCGAATCCGAGAACCCGGCGACCGAGCAGCCGCTGGGCCGCGTCGCGTGTGCCGGTGCCGAGGACGTCAGGCGCGCCGTAGCGGCCGCACGCGCCGCGCAGCCGGTCTGGGCGGCCAAGTCCGTCTGGGAGCGTGGGGCGCTGCTGCGCGGTCTCGCGGCGGGCATCCGCGCCCGGGGCGCGCAGATCCTCGACCTCGAGGCGCGCGATACCGGCAACACCATCGGCAAGCTCGGCGCCGACGTGCAGATTGCCGCGGGCTATCTCGAGTATTTCGCCGGACTCGCGTCCGAGATCAAGGGCGAGACGGTGCCGGCGACTGCGCAGGGACTGCATTTCACGCTGCGCGAGCCGTGGGGCGTCGTCGCGCGGATCGTGCCGTTCAACCATCCGTTCATGTTCGCGGCCGCGCATCTGGCCGCGCCGTTGATGGCCGGCAATGCGGTCGTCGTCAAGACGCCGGAGACCAGTCCGCTCACCGGCTCGATCCTCGGCGAGCTGTGTCGCGAGCACCTGCCGCCGGGCGTCGTCAACATCGTGCATGGCCTCGGTCTGCCCGCCGGAGACACGCTGGTACGCCATCCCGACGTCCGCCGCATCGGCTTCACCGGCTCGGTACCCACGGGGCTCGCGATCCAGCGCGCGGCCGCAGAGGGTGGCGTCAAGCACGTCACGCTGGAACTCGGCGGCAAGAATCCGTTCATCGTTTTTCCCGATGCCGATCTCGACAAGGCCGTCGACCTGGCCGTGGCCGGCATGAATTTTTCCTGGGCCGGCCAGTCTTGCGGCTCGACCAGCCGCCTGCTGCTGCACGACTCGGTACACGACGAGTTCGTCGAGCGCGTCGCGGCGCGCCTGGGGAGGCTGCAACTCGGCGATCCCACCGACCCGGCCTCGGAGATGGG
>JAYTNX010000398.1:0-3863 GCA_043748075.1 Pseudomonadota bacterium | reverse complement strand
GTGCTCGGCGAACTGGGCTGCGGCGAGTCTGCACTCGAGGCGGTCCAGCGCGGCCGGAGCGTCGCCGATACCACCCAGCAGCGCGTGCTGGAGTCGACCGAGCGGGCACTGGCGTCGAACGCTCAGCCAGCGAGCAGCACCGCCTCGGCATGCTCGAGGGCCTCGGGCAGTCCGTAGAGCACCACGATATCGCCTTCGCGCAGCCTCATGTCGGACGCCGGCTCACGGCCGAGGATGCCCTGGCGACGCACCCCGGTGAAGGCGACTTCGGCGCCCCTCGCACGCACGTCCTCGATCGCTCGGCCAACCGCCCAGGCGCCGGGCGGCACCACCACGGATTTCAGTTCCTCGCGATAGGCATGGGCATCGTCGATCGGCAATGCATCTTCGCGACGGAAGATGTTGCGCAGGGTTGCATAGCGGTTGGTGCGGATGCCGCCCACGGTGCGCACGACGCGTGACACGGGAACGTTCAACAGCATCAGCGTGTGCGAGACCAGCATCAGGCTCGCCTCGAAGGTTTCAGGCACCACCTCCGTCGCACCGGCATCCATCAGTTCCGTGAGCCGCGTGTCGTCCTGGGTGCGGACCAGGATCGGCACGTCGGCGCGCCGCAGGCGTACGCCACGGATGATGCCCAGCGAGACCGCCGGACTGGCGAAGGTGATGACGACGGCGCTGGCATTCTCCAGACCCACCTGGCGCAGCAACTCGTCGTCGGACGAATCGCCGTAGACCACCGGGTCGCCCGCCTGGCGCGCGTTGCGGACCCGCGCGGGATCGAGGTCGAGGGCGATGTACTCGAAGCCCTGCGACTCGAGCACTCGCGCCACGTTCTGTCCGACGCGGCCGAAGCCGCAGATGATCACATGCTCGCGCAACGCCAGCTCGGCCGTCGAGTCGGATTCCCGATCCTGCGCCGTCGGCGTGGCGGGCCCGCGCTCGCCCAGCACCATCCGCGCCAGCGCCCGATTGTTGCGCAGCATGAACGGGCTGGTGACCATCGAGAGCACGATCGCGACGAACAGCGGCTGGACCACGGTCGAGGTGCCGGGCGAGCCGGCCTGCAGCAGGATCGTCAGCAGCGCGATGCCGAACTCGCCGCCGATCGACAGCACGACCGCCGCGCGAACCGACTTGAACCAGTTCAGGCCCGACGCGCGCACGACCACCGCCATGATTGCCGCCTTGATCAGGGTGATCGCGAGCCACAGTCCGGCGATCAGCACGAAATCGCGCCACAGCAACCGCAGGTCGAGCAGCATCCCCACGGTGATGAAGAACAACCCGAGCAGAATGTCCCGGAACGGCTTGATGACCGCCTCGACCTGATGGCGATACTCGGTCTCGGCCAGCATCACGCCCGCGAGGAAGCCGCCGGCTGCCATGGAAACGCCGGCGGCGTGCGAGGTCCAGGCCGATCCGAGCGCAACGAACAGCACCGCCAGCGTGAACAACTCGCGCACGCGGCTGTGCGCGATCTCGTAGAGGAGCGGGCGCAACAGATATCGCCCCGCGAGCAGCACGACCCCCACCGCCAGCACCCCGAGCCCGACCGTCACGGACGCCCTGCGCAGTGAAAACGCCTCGTCGGCCACCGACAACACGCCTGCGAGCACCAGGAAAGGCACGACGGCGAGGTCCTGGAACAGCAGGACACTGAAGGCGATGCGGCCATGGGTGCGGTTCAGCTCGGACTGCTCCGTCAGCTGCTGCAGGATGATCGCGGTGGAACTCATCGCTACCGCGCCGCCGATGACGATTGCCGAGGGCCAGTCGACACCGACTGCGGCAGCCAGCGTGGAGGCCACGGCCGTGGTCGCCACCACCTGCGCCGTGCCGAGGCCGAACACCTCGCGCCGCATCGCGACCATGCGCGGCCAGGAAAACTCCAGGCCCAGCGTGAAGAGCAGGAACACGACGCCGAGCTCCGCGAGCAGACGGGTGGTTCCGGACTCGTCGATCAATCCGAACGCGAACGGCCCCAGCAGGGTGCCGACGACCAGGTAACCGAGGATGGCCGGCAGGCCGAGCCGCCGCGCGATGGCCACGACCAGCAGGGCGGCCGCCAGCAGCAGCAGCACCTGCGTCAGCGGGTCGTCGATCATCCTGCGAAGAAGGTAGGGCGCGCGGACGGCGTGCGCAAGGGCGCGGTGCAGCGCCGCGGCTCAGGTCCGCCAGGTCGGGTCCGCCTGGTCGGGTCGGCGGGGTCAGGCCGGGAAGAAGTCGATCGGTTTGGTGGCCGTGATCGCCTCGACGTCCCTGGCCTCGAACCGGAACAGCCTGACCCGGGCCACGATCTTGCGTTCGAGTTCAGAATCCTTCAGCTCGCTGGAGACCACCCGAGCCATCGTGACCTCGCCCGCCGCCGAGATCGTGATCTCGAGTACCAGCTTGCCCTGGATCTCGGGATTCTCGCGTTGCGCGCGGGTGTACAGCGCGTACAGCGCGCCCTTGTTGCGGTCGAAGACGGTCTCGATTTCTTCGCGACTGCGTGAGGCCCTGCCGCTGGAGCCACTGCGCTTGACATCGCCCCGCCCGTTGCCCGACACGCTGCTCGGCGCGGCCACGGTGGCCGTCGTATGTGTGCCGATCGCCCCGGCGCCGCCCCCGTAGCCGCGGCTCAGGTTGGCGGTGTTGATTCCACTGCTGGCCGCGCCGACCTTCGAGGTGATCAGGTTGCGCTCCGAACGGACGTCCTCCGCCACCTTGTTCAGATCGGTCTTGGCGAGGTCTTTCGGGTCGATCGTCTGCCGCAGTTCGGCGAGTTCGTCCTGCATCGCGAGCAGCCCGACCTGCCGCACCCGTTCCTTCACCTCGGTCGGCTTGACCTGCTTGATCGGCGCAGGGCGCGGCTCCGTCACTTCCTTCGGCGGCGGCGGCGGCGGGGGTGGCGGCGGAGGGGGCAGCGGCTTCTCGACGATCAACTGCACGACGCGTTCGGGCAAGTCGTCCACCGAGCGTTTCGCAGGCGGCGATCGCGGCAGCAACGGGATGAGGACACCCAGCACCAGCAGCGCGATCAGCAGGATGCGAAGCAGCTTGCGGAAGCGGCTCTCGACGACGTCGGACGGGCTCCAGGGGAGCTCGTAGGTGCGGTAGTAGGGCGCGATCTGCATGGGTCGATTCGCGGACTCAGCCCGCGCCCGCTCCACTCGGACCGCCACCCTCGCGTTCAATCACCGCCAGCGACACTTTGCCGTAGTCGGCGTCGGTGCAAGTGGCCATGATCCGCTTCAGCACGCGGAACGGCACGCTCTTGTCGCCCATGATCGTGACTTCGCGCTCGACGATGTCCTCCCGCGAGGTCTCGACCAGGACGCGATCTGCCTGGTCGCGCAACGCGACGCGCAACGGCTCGATCACGTTGGCCTCGGACGCCATCACGTCCTCGATTTTCGCCACCACGCGGCCGTTCACATACATCGTGTCGCGCGTGACCATGACGACGACCGTAGGCCGCGGCTTCTTTTCCGAGATCGACATCGGAATGGAAATGTTCTTGGTGTTCGGCAGGATCTCGGTGTCGGCGGTGTGCACCAGCAGGAAAACCACCAGGATCGTCATCATGTCGATGAACGGCACCAGCACCATGTGGTTGCCGCCGTGGGCCGCCTTCTTCCCGCGATGTCGCCGGCCGCGGAACGAGCTCACTTCACCGCTCCCGCGGCGCCGGCGGCCAGGGAACTGGCGAGAGCGTCCCCCGTCAGCGGCGCCTCGCCGACGGAAATGTCCGGGAACAGTTCCGCCTTGCGGAAACTGCCGTCATCGATCTCCCACACGCGGACCGTGTCCATCACCTGCACCAGCGTGTCGTACGGGATATCCGGCGAAAGCAGGACGTTCGAATCGAGCTTGTCGGG
>JAYTNX010000397.1:0-3377 GCA_043748075.1 Pseudomonadota bacterium | reverse complement strand
TCGCCGGCGGCGCCGAGTTCGACCTGATCGCGTTCCTGTGCCTGCGCTATTTCGGCACGCGCCACTACGGCCAGATCTATGCCTGGCAGTGGGCGTCCTTCACCGTCGCCTCCGGCCTCGGACCGATGGCGTTCGGGGCGATCTTCGATGCGTCGGGCAGCTACTCGGCGGCACTCGTGTCCGCCGGCATCGCGATGCTTGCGGGGCCCGCGCTGCTGCTGGGGCTTGGGCCATATCCGACGCGGCTGGCGGGACACTGAACGGTTCCCGCCGATTGCTGGCATTGGACAAATGACGCTTTCAGGCGTCCGTCCCATTGACCCCAAGAAACCACTCATAGGCCGGCAGAACCCGCAGCGGTGCAGTCCGCAGCGCCAACGCCTGTTCGTGCGTCAGGACGAGCAGCATCGCGGTTCGTTTGGGGTCGAGCGGGATGGCGGACTCGAGTGCGCGCAGTTCGCGGGCCCGTGTTTCGGGTGCGGAGGGATCGGCACAGACCTGCAGCAGCTCCCGCCGACCGTCGCGGTAACGGGCGTGGAAGTCGACCTCATATCCTTCGGCCGTGCGCACATAGCCGACCTCGGCGCCGCGCCGCTCGAGCTCGTTGAGCACGGCCGTCTCCAGCGCGTGCCCGACGTTCTCGCGGCCGCTGGTGTCGAAGGCGGGGATCAATCCCGGATCGGCGGGATACACCTTACGCGGGTTCGAGTTGCGTTGCCGTTCGGAATCGGTATGCAACGGCACGGCCGACAGCAGGTAAGCATCGACCAGGTGCCCCAACAGCAGATGGAGGGAATCCTTGCTGATTGCATGACCCTGGGCTTTCAGGTCACCGAAGAGTCGATGCACGCTCATGGACCCCGCCGGGTTGCGCAGGCAGTGGCGTACCAGCCAGCGCAGCGCACTGACCTGGGAAACACGATGACGTTCCACGACATCGCGGAACAGCACGGTATCGACATAGCCTTGCAGCAGCTCGACTCTCAGCCCGGCCTCGAGGCCCTGCGTTTCAGGAAATCCGCCCTGAATCAGGAACTCTCCGAAGCGCTTCTCGACCTGTGAGCGTCGTGCTGCTGTCCAGCGCCGCGGAGAGGCCTCCGGCTCTTCGCCTCGATGACGGAGAAACTCCCGGAACCCGAACGGCCGGATGACCGTCTCGATGCCGCGACCGCGCAGCGAGGTATGCACCTCGCGCGACAACATCCGAGCCGACGAACCGGAAACGACGACTTCGACCTGTTCCGTATCCAGCACGCGGCGGACGAAGCGCTCCCAGCCCGCTACCAACTGGATTTCGTCGAAGAACCATGCGACCGACTCGCGTCGCCGGAGCTGGGGGAATCGCCGGAAGAACTCCTCCAGCAGGGCACTGAGTTGGTCCGCGGCGATATCCGACAGGCGATCATCGTCGAAACTCAGGTAGACGGCCCGTTCAGGGTGGCCCGCGGAAATCCTGCGTTCTGCGGCGAGTTGCCTCAGGAAAGTTGTCTTGCCGGCGCGGCGCATCCCGGTCACCGCGTGTACCTTGTTCGGTATCTCCGGCAGCTTTGCGTCGCGGCGGGTGGAGGCTGCGACCGGGATGATCAGCAGCGCTTCGTTCAGCTTCTCCTCGAGTACGGGATGCAATGACATGACGGCGCGGACCCGAGGTGTCCTTCTAGGACGGACACATTATCGCATATCAGTCTTTTTTGGAAGGACAGGATGCGAGCCTCACTCGGAGATTTACGAGCGTTCTCGAGGGCGCATGGCGCGCCGCGAGGATACTCCCGCCTTCGGCACCGAAGCGGCTGGCGAGTCGCGCGCGTCTCACGACGCGCGCGTGGATTGTAACTCTGCGCTGCTACGCGAGGCCTCGGCGGGCGGCGGTCGCGCACATGGATTGAAGCTAATGCACACACGGAATGCGACGCCATCACCATCCGCCCGATGCGATTGCCTGTCATTCCGCACTGCTTCGGAGGCGTCACGACCGCGACGACCGCAGCGTATTGAACGGAATCCGGCTCGTGATCGCGGCGCGATATTCGCCGCGTCGCGCAGGATCCAGCAGCACATTGTAGTCGGACGAGCTCAGCACCGACGGCACCCGCAAGCCGACGGGTCTCGGTTGGCCGGCCGGCAGAGCCGCCACCGCATCGAGAAATTCGCGCGCGATGCCGCGACTTTCTTCGGCGACCGGCCGCGTGTTCCAATTGCGCGGCAGCACGAGGCCGAGGTCCGAAAGGTCGACAAGCGATCCGTCCGGAATCTCGAGTGTCGCGATCAATACCTGCTGGATCGTCTCCCACCCCGGGCGGATGGCCACTTCGAGCGTCGCGAGGGATTCCACCTCCGCGGCGTACAGGATCTCGGTATTGAGATCATTGAAGCGCCAGCCCGCCGGGCCCCCGACCGAGGCGCGGGAATCGAGCGGGTCGAACGGCGGTGCCGGGGCGCCGCGAACGGCGCGCGCCCGATAGACCTTCACACTGGACCGCCGGCGGCCTGGGTGTGCAGCTCGGCGAGCACGAGCTGCTCGCCTTGACCGGTGCGCAGCAGCTCGAGCGGCGTCGCACCGCCGAGCGCAAAGTTCGGAGTCCGGAGGTACTTGCGGCCCGCCTCCGCCGAGCCGAAAAGTTCCGCAGACTGAGTCGCTACACGCGCCAGACGCAGCGCCTGTTCACTCTGTGCCGGGTTCAGGATCGATTCGAGCTTCTGCCAGGCGGTCTTCGCCGTCAAGTCGAAGTAGGGCAGCGCTTCCTGTAGTGATTCAAAGGCGAGCGCCGAAGCGACGAACAGCGCAAGACCGGGCAGCCCGTCGACCAGCTGTCCGTGGATGGCGAGGGAGTCCGAGCGGCGCCCGGCTCTGGATGGCACCGGTTCCGCGGCGAGTTCCTCGACCGCTAGACTCGCGACCGACTGGAGGTTGAGCTTCGTGGAGCGTCGCAGCTCGCGATGCAGCGTCTTGCTATGGAACAGCCGCAGCAACCGACTGTCGCGGCTCGCCTGGCTGACGCCGAAGGTCTCGGTGGAGGGCCGCGTGACGCGCAGTGCGGCTGTCGCCTGTGTTCGATACATAAGGAATATTCCTATTTCTGTTCGGGAATACTGCCACAACGGGAACGCGGGCACCACCCCACTTGCCCGCGTTCGAGCCTTGAACGCCATGGCCCTCCGCGAAAAGGCCAGCGAGCGTTCCCGCGGGAACGCTTTCGCAGTTTCAGGCAGCCGGCGACGGCGGACCTCCGCCGACGAGGCGCACCGTGGCGCGCTGCACGATCCCCGCATCGAGAACCATCGGCTTGCGCGGATCGGGCGGCGACTCGGCCAGCAGCGCGTCGATCGACGCGTCGATCAGACGCTCGATGGGCAGTCGCACCGTCGTCAGGTCATAG
>JAYTNX010000396.1:0-6836 GCA_043748075.1 Pseudomonadota bacterium | reverse complement strand
CACCAGCGACTCCAGTGTGTTCGTTGAACCGCCGGATGCGGAACCGCACGTCCGGTGGTGTGGGAGGCCGGTGGGCGTAAGCTCACCGGCCTACCCGATAGGAGCGTGATGCGTCGCGGGGATTGCCCCCGGCGCGGGGATCAGCGGGAGCGCTGCCGCCTAAGCTGCCCGCGCAACTCACCGTCCTTGTACTTGCGCGTGTGGATGTTCACGTACACCCGGCCCGTGATCAGGTACTGGAACACGCCGTCGGAGAGCACGATGGAGCCGGTGAGTGGGCTCTTGAGATTGCCCTGCGTGGCCAGGTCGACCACGAGCCCGGCGTTGCCGCCGACGTTCTCAGGGCCGTAGAGGCCCGCGGCCGTGGGCGGCGAAGTGAGGTCCTTGTAGGTGACCTTCCACGTGATCCTCATCGTGGCGCGCTCGAGGCGAACCTCGGCGAAACCGACGCCCGGACTGTTCGTGGGAACGCTCTGGTCCTCGTCGCTGAGGGCCGCGGTGAAGACGATGTCGTCGTCGGCGGCCAGCGTGTCCCGACCAGACAGCGTTGCGACAATGGCCAGGCAGGCGAAGGCCCACTTCGGTTTGAACATTATCGACACTTCTTCACGCTCCTCGAGGCCACGGCGGCGGCACAGTATGGGCACGGCGAGCGGATTTCCGGCGCTCCACGCTGCACGGGCGTCCGTAGAGTGAGCCGCGCACGACGCATCGAGCCGTGGTCCCGCCCGGCGATCCACAATGAGGTGTATCTTGATCACTCAGGTTCGGCAACCGCGGCGTCGCCTTGCCGGCTGCGGGCGCCCGACGCGCGGGCCGCCAACGCTAAGGAGAGCGGAGCGATGAGACGGTTTGGTCTTTCGGCCTCGGGCGTCCTGTCCCTGCGCCTCGGATGCGTGGGCCTTCTGGCAGCGCTCGCCTCCGCGCCCGCTCTGGCGGCCGGCGGCAAGACGCTCGGTTTCGTCGTGACGACCTGGAACCGCGGTCTCTACGAATCCAAGTTCAACGACGAGTGTCCCGAAGGTTTCAATCCCAGCTACGACGAGATCTGGTGGCGCGGGCTCTCCAAGGAAGATCGCGCCAAGTACACCGACAACGGGCTGAAGAGCCGCCTCGATCGCTACTTCAACGCCATACGTCGCGGACCCAAGGGTGAAGACGTCTGCATGAATCCGGCTTCGGTCAAGGATCCGCCGTTGCGGCAGGCCGAAGGCAAGTTGTCCTATGGCATGGACCTGGATGGCGGAGCCGGAAACGTCGAGCCGAAATCCTGCCCGCACCAGGAGTTCACCGGTGTCGACGGCACGCCGGGCGTCGACAACCAGATGTTCCGGCTGCTCGGCTGCGTCTACGGGTTCCGCTCCTACGGGCAGTACGAAGCGAACGAGAACGAGAACCGCAAGTCCAATGGCAAGGGCGTCACGCTGATCGAAGTGACCGGTGTCGACGACGCGCGCAACGACGATGCGGTGCAGGTGTCGTTCTACCGTGCGATCGACCAGTACGTGCTCGACGGCGGCGGCAAGTTCACGCCCTGGAGCAGCTATCGCATCGACACGGCCAACGGAAAGCCGCGCTACGCGAGCACCGTGAAGGGGCGCATCAAGGGTGGCGTGCTCACCACCGATCCGGGCGACGTCAACCTGCCGTTCTACGGCAACTACACCTACATGAACCAGTCGATACGGGATTTCCGCCTGCGGCTGGAAATCGTCGCCGATGGCACGGCGGGCAAGGGCATGGCGGCCGGCTACTACGATGTCGAGCAACTGATGTTCTACGTCAGCGGCATCGGCCCGATCCACTCCTCCGGCATGGCGAACTGCCCGGCGATCTACGTCGCTGCCCACGACCTCGCCGACGGCTATCCCGATCCGAAGACCGGTCGCTGCACCGCCCTGTCGTCGGCGTTCAACTTCGCGGTGGTTTCGGCCTTCATCGTGCATCCGGGGCAGGCGCAGTCCGCCGGCAACGACGCCGGCCTCCTCGAGCGCCTGAAATCCTGGGTCGGTGGGCTGTGATGCAACGCTCTTCGAGCACCACGCATGTGGGTTGCCGGACGCGCCGCCTCCGTCCGGTGCTGCTGGTGGCGTCGATCGTCGTGCTGGCCGCCTGCGGACGCAGCGCGCCGCCGACGGGCGGCGCCGAGCCGGTGGTGCGGCTGCTCTCCGAGGCGCAATACCGCGCGACAATCGCGGACGTGTTTGGCGAGCAGATCGTCGTTGGCGGCACCTTCGACCCACTGGTGCGAACCAACGGCCTGCTCGCCGTCGGGGCCTCCAAGGCGCACATCACGCCGGCCGGACTCGAGCAGTTCGATCGCATGGCGCGCTCGATCGCCTCGCAGGTGGTCAACGACGACAACCGTGAAGTGCTGGTGCCCTGCCGGCCGCAGCGGGTCGACGCGCCCGACGAGGCCTGCGCCGCGCAGTTCTTTGCGCAGGCCGGTCGCCTGCTGTATCGCCATCCATTGTCGCCCGCGGAGCTCAAAGTGCCGGTGACCGTGGCGGGTGCAGCGGCCGGACGCCTCGGCAGCTTCTACGGCGGCCTGTCGGCCGGCCTCGCCGGCATGCTGGTTTCGCCGTCGTTCCTGTTCGTGATCGATTCCACCGAGGCGGATCCGGCGGCGGCCGGGCGCCAGCGGCTCGACGCGTATTCGAAGGCCGCGCGCCTGAGCTTCTTTCTCTGGGGCACGACCCCCGACGACGCGCTGCTGGCGGCCGCACAGCGCGGCGAGCTGCACGATCGCAAGGGGCTCGAGGCGCAGGTCGCCCGCATGCTGGAATCACCGCGGCTCGAGTCGGGCATGCGGATGTTCTTCAACGACATGCTGGCGTTCGAGGACCTCGCGCGGCTGGAGAAGGACTCCATCATCTACCCGGCATTCAGCGCCGCGGTCGCGAGCGATGCGCGTGAGCAGACGCTGCGTACCATCGTCGACCTGGTCGTCACCCAGGGGGGCGACTACCGCGACCTGTTCACGACACGCAAGACTTTCATCAGCGGCCCCCTCGGCCGCATCTATCGGATTCCAGTGGCGCGTCCCGATGGCGGCTGGATGCCCTACGAGTTCGCGGCCGACGATCCGCGCGGCGGCCTGATTTCACAGATCAGTTTCGCGGCCTTGTTTTCGCATCCCGGGCGCAGCTCGCCGACGTTGCGCGGCCGTGCGATCCGCGAGCTGCTGCTCTGCCAGAAGGTGCCGGACCCGCCGGGCAACGTCGACTTCTCGCTGTTCAACGACCCGAATTCCCCGCACCAGACGGCGCGCCAGCGCCTCACCGCCCATGCGACGCAGCCCGCCTGCGCGGGCTGCCACAAGCTCACCGACCCGGTCGGCCTCGGCATGGAAAACCTCGACGGCGCGGGCCAGCTGCGCACGGCCGAGGCGGACGCAGCAATCGATGCCTCGGGCAGTCTCGACGGCATCGAATTCAAGGACGTCGCCGGACTCGGCCAGGCGATGCGCGAGAATCCCGCGGTGCCGCCCTGTGTGGTGAATCGCCTGTTCGCCTACGCGACGGCGCGTCCACCGCAGCGGGAAGAGTTGCCGTTGCTCGAGTATTTCACCGCCGAGTTCGCCGATTCCAAGTACCGCGTGCCGCAACTGTTGCGCTCGATCGCCACCAGCGACGCGTTGTTCGCCGTGAAGACCCCTGCCGCCGTGTCGTCGGCGGCGCTGCCGCCCGCCCCTGGAGACCCCTCATGACCCTGCTGTTGCCGCGTCCCGTCACCCGCCGCTCCGTCCTGCGAGGCGTGCTCGGCGGCGCCAGCGTGGGCGTCGCGCTGCCGTTCCTCGACCTGTTCCTCAACGAGAGCGGTACCGCGCTGGCCGGCACCGGTGCACCGCTGCCGGTGCGTTTCGGCACCTGGTACTGGGGCCTCGGGCACACGCCCAACCATGCCATCCAGGCGAAGACGCAGACGGGGCCGGGCATCGGCTTTCTCGAGGAATGCAAGTCGCTGGCGCCGCTCGAGCCGTACCTGAATCATTTTTCCGGCTTCAACATGCCGCTCGACGGCCGCTCCAACTACACGCATTTCACCGGCTGGGTGGCCTCGCGCACCGGCAGTGCGCCGTCGAGCAACAACGACATCCCGGCGCCGACGCTCGACCTGCTGATCGCCGACCAGATCGCGCAGAACACGCGCTTCAAGACCCTGGACTGCACTGCCGTGGGCATCCCGCGGGAGAACTACAGCGCGCGCAGCACCAACAATCGTGCCGCCGCCGAGGCCTCGCCCGAGAAGCTCTACGCGCGCGTGTTCGGCGCCGAGTTTGCCGATCCGAACAAGGCCGAGTTCCAGCCCGACCCGCAGGTGATGGTGCGCAAGAGCGTGCTCTCCGCGGTCAGCGAAGAGGGCAAGGCGCTGAACCGCAAGCTCGGCGCGGCCGATCGTGCCCGACTCGATGAATATTTCACCTCGATCCGCCAGCTCGAGAACCAGCTCGACCTGCAGATGCGGCGCCCCGAGCCGAATCTCGCCTGCACGCGGCCGCCGCGTCCGCCCAAGGAAGGCGACGAACAGCACATCAAGCAGGGTCTCGAAGTGGACACGGTGGTGGCGAACCACAAGATCATGTCGCAGATCCTGGCGATGGCCGTGGCCTGCAACCAGACCAAGATCTTCAACATGGTGTTCAGCGACAATTTCTCGCACATGCGCCGGCCCGGGCAGACCTACACGCACCACCTGCTGACGCACGAGGAAACCTGGGACAAGGAACTGGGCTACCAGCCCGTGGCGTTCTGGTTCAACTGCAAGCAGATGGACGCGTTCGCGACCTTCGTGCAGACCTTCGCGAACATCCGCGAGGGTGCAGGCACGTTGCTCGACAACGTGCTGATCTTTGCGGCCACCGAAACCAACTATGCGCGCGTGCACTCCATCGACGGCGTGCCGGTCTACACGGCCGGCCGCGCGGGCGGGCGCATCCGCACCGGCCTGCACGTGGTCGGCAACGGCGACCCGATCACCCGCGTCGGGCTCACCGCGATGCAGGCGATGGGCGTGCCGCTGGACAAGTGGGGCACGCACTCGCTGCAGACCTCCAAGACGATCAGCGAAATTCTCGCCTAGGCGGCCGGCAATGCGTGGGGGAGTTCGACGGTTCGCGCCGCGCGGGGCACTCGTGCTCGCTCTGATGCTCGGCTCGAGCACGCATTGCATCGGCGCGGGCACCCGCGCATCCGCGGGCGGTCCCGGTCCGCTGGTTGGCGGTGTCACGGCCACGGCCCGCGGCGACGGCTGGGTATTCGCCGATGCGCGCGGGATGACGCTCTACACCTACGACCGTGACGAGGGCACGCCCGGCCAGTCCACCTGCACCGGGCCCTGCGCGATCGCCTGGCCGCCGCTGCAGGCGCCAGCGGGAGCTGCGGCGCAAGCCGGCTGGAGCACGATCAAGCGCGAGGACGGCAGCCTGCAATGGGCCTATCGCGGCAAGCCGCTGTATCGCTACGCGGCGGATGCGTTTCCCGGCGCCACGTTCGGCGATGGCGTCGAGACCGTCTGGCGGCTCGCGTTCCGTTCCATCCCGCTGCCGCGTGAAGTGAAGATCGGGTCGACGGTGCTCGGCAACGCGCTGACCGACGCGCGCGGGCTCACGCTCTACGCGTCGGGCGACGACGCGCCGGGCAAGACCCCCGCCTGCAACGGGCGATGCCTGAAGTCCTGGCAGCCGGTCGCGGCGCCCGGGCTGGCGCAGTCGTTCGGCGACTGGTCGGCGGTGGTGCGCGCCGACGGTTCGCGACAGTGGGCCTATCAGGGCAGGCCGCTCTATCGTCGTCCGGGCGGTGACTTCGCGCCCGGCGAGCTCAGCGGCAACGGGCTCGAGGGCTGGTCGGCCATCGTGCTCGAAGCGGCGCCCGCGCTGCCTCCCTGGGCGACGATTCAGCCCTCCGACGCCGGCGAACTGATCGCGAACCCGCAAGGCCGCACGGTGTATTCCCACGGTCTCAACGCCCGCGGCGCGCGGCGCTATCTCGGGCAGGTGCCGTGTCCCGATGGCGAGTGCATCGACGCGCAGTGGGTGCCGTTCTTCGCGGAGTCGGGCGCGAAACCCGTCGGCAGCTGGACCGTGATCGAGCTGCCCGACGGCCGGCAGCAATGGGCCTACAAGGGTCAGAAGCTCTACACCAACGTCCTCGACACCCGGCCGGGCGAGTTCAAGGGCATCCGCTTCGGCGGCGACCGATCGTGGTCCGCGATCATGCGCAATGGCGAGCCGATGCAGGGAGTCTCGGTCGGGGGCTGACCGACCTGGCGTGGACCTGATCGAAGGAAGCACGCGCCGCGGGGAATGGCCGCGAGTACCGCATCGGGATGTATTGGAAGTCGCGGAATCCCTGGGCTCATTGAGGCGCCGTCGCGGCGCAAGCCACAAGGACGCGTCGGCCACGGCGTCGTAGTCAGGGCTGGACGCGGTAAAGGAGATGTAACTTCAGGTCGGCTCAAAACGTGCTGAACACCGCTCAATCTGCGGGGCGCGCCGGACACGACAGCATTGGGCGGCGACTTGGCTTACCGGTTCGGAAACCTCGGAAACGTCTCTTTCACACCTGACATCTCGGTGCTGTCGAATGCCTCGTTCGGTGTCTCGGCGCAGACTCTTCAGGCGCTATCTAGCCGAACTTCGCCGATTCGGGGGTCGGGGGACAGGTAAGTCCTTGACGCTGCAGGAAGCAGGGTCGATAGGTCTGCACTACAGGGGCGCGGCGGCGGCGGCTTCTCGGGCGGTGATTTTCGGTGGCGGTTGGGCGGGCAGCGTCAGTCGCAGTCGCTCGAGCAGAAGCTGCAGTTCTGGCTCGGGCTGGGTATAGCGCGTCAGCTGC
>JAYTNX010000395.1:0-5310 GCA_043748075.1 Pseudomonadota bacterium | reverse complement strand
CACCAGCGACTCCAGTGTGTTCGTTGAACCGCCGGATGCGGAACCGCACGTCCGGTGGTGTGGGAGGCCGGTGGGCGTAAGCTCACCGGCCTACCCGATGGGGCCGCAACCCCCGGGCCCAGGCGACGCAGGCGATCCAGGCGAACGGAGCGACGAACATGGCTGACACCTACGGGAAGGTCGGATATGGATCCTCGGAGATCGGCTACGGGCAGCGCGCCGCTGTGCTGGTGGTCGACTGGCAGGCGGCCTTCACCGACCCGAAGTACGCGCTCGGCGGCTTGGCGCGGTTGCACCAGGCGCGCGACCGGACGGCGTCGCTGCTCGAGGTGGCGCGCGCCCACGGAGTGCCGGTGGCGGCCTGCTACACGGCGTATTGCAGCAGCCAGGACATGCCGCACTGGAAGGTGAAGGCAGTGCGGGACGAGTTCTTCTACGGTCACCCCTGCACGGCCATGGACCCCAGGATCTACGACGCGGGTGATTTCACGTACTGCAAGAACGCGCCGTCGATGTTCTTCCAGACACCGCTGATCGCCTTCCTGGTGAGGCAGAACGTCGACACGGTGATCGTCACCGGCTGCACCACCAGCGGCTGCGTGCGCGCAACGATCGTCGATGCCTTCTCGTTCGGGTTCCGCGTGCAGGTGCCGGAAGACTGCTGTGGCGACGCGGAAGAGGGCCCGCACCGCGATTCGCTGCGCGACTGCGGCCGCCGCTACTGCGACGTCACGAGCAGCGAGCGGGTCGTCCAGTGGCTCGAATCGCGTGCGACCGTTGCCTGACGAGCACGGGCGGGTGAGGATGGGCAGGAGAGGACGGACGCAGGGCCTGCAAGGTCGCGGGCCCGGCACATGACAATGGCAATGGCAGCGCGGAGCGCAACATGATTTCACGGCGCGATTTTCTCCAGGTCTCGGTCGCGTCCGCCGGCGGGCTGCTGGTGGCCTGCCAGAGCGTCGAACCCGTCGCGGGAGCGGCGAGCGAGGCGGGCGCGACACTGGCACCCCCGATCGCGGTGGGACCTGCGCGTTTCGGCGCCTATGTCGAAATCACGCCGCAGAACCGCGTGATCGTCACCTGCCCGCAGTCGGAGATGGGGCAGGGCGTTCACGATGGCCTGCCGAAGCTCGTCGCCGAGGAACTCGAGGCGGACTGGGCAACCGTCGAGGTGCGCCTGCCATTCGCCGACGACGCGTTCATCAATCCGATCACCAAACGCCATCGCACCGCCAACAGCGAATCGACCGTCGTCTACTACGACCTGCTGCGCAAGGCGGGTGCCACGGCGCGCGAGATGCTCGTGGGCGCGGCTGCGGCCGCGTGGGCGGTGCCGGTGGGCGAGTGCAGTGCCGCAGGCTCCCGCGTCACGCACGCCGCCAGCGGCCGCAGCGCGAGCTACGGTGACCTCGCGGCAGCGGCGGCGACACAACCCGTGCCTGCGACGCCGCGCCTGAAAGATCCGTCCCAGTTCCGCCTGATCGGCAAGGCGACGCTTCGCAAGGACACGCTGGCCAAGGTCGACGGCTCGGCGATCTACGGCATCGACGTGCGCCTGCCCGGGCTGCTGCATGCGGCGCTGCGACGCGCGCCGAGCGTCGAGGCGAAGCTGCTCGGCTTCGATCGCGACGCGGCCTTGAAGCTGCCCGGCGTCGTCGACGCCTTCGCCATCCCCGATGGCGTCGCGGTGGTCGCCCGCTCCTCCTGGCAGGCTCGCCAGGCCGCCGAGAAGCTCGAGGCGCGCTTCGACGGCTCGGCGGTCAGTGGACTGAACAGCCCGGCGATCCGCCAACGCATGCTGGCCGCGCTCGACGACGATGCCGCGGCGCAGCCGGGGCGCCCGGCGTTCGGCGGCGCGCCCTATGACAAGGCGGCAACGCTGGCCGCGATTGCCGCAGCGCCGATCCGGCGCGACTGGACCTACGAGGTGCCGTTCCTCGCGCATGCGGCGCTCGAGCCGCTGTGCGCCACCGCGCTGGTGGCGGACGGCCGCTGCGAGGTCTGGGCGCCGACGCAGCAGCCGGACCGTACCCGCGATGCAATGGCGCAGGTCACCGGCCTGCCGCGCGAGAACTGCCGGCTGAACATCACCTTCCTCGGCGGTGGATTCGGCCGCAAGTGGGAGGTGGATTTCGTCCGCCAGGCCGTGCAGATCGCCAACCAGGTCAAGGGCCAGCCGGTGAAGCTGACCTGGACGCGCGAGCAGGACTTCCAGCACGACCGCTACCGGCCGGCGCACATCGCCCGCACCCGCGTCGGGCTGAGCAAGGACGGCCAGGTGCTCGGCATGCACACGCGCTCCACCGGCATCGGCATGTGGAGGCAGCAGAGCAGGCCAGCGATTCCGGGAATGGGCGACCCGTTTGCGCTCGGGCTGCTGATCAACGACATCTATACCTTCCCGAACAAGTTCACCGACTTCGTCGAAACCCCCGACCCGATCCCGGTCGGCACCTGGCGTTCGGTCTCGGCGTCGATGAACACGTTCTTCTCCGAAGGCGCGATCGACGACATTGCGGTCGCGACGCGCCGCGACCCGCTGGAATTGCGCCTCGCGATACTGAGCGACCCGCGCGCCCAGGCGGTGCTGAAGACCGCGGCGGAGAAGGCCGGCTGGGGCCGCAAGCTGCCGAAGGGTCGCGGACTCGGTATCGCGCTCGGCTACGGGTTCAACTCCTATTGCGCGCAGGTGGTCGAGGCGTCGGTCACCGGCGGCGCCGTGAAGGTGGAGCGCATCGTCTGCGCGTTCGACTGCGGCCTGATGGTCGATCCGCGCAATGTCGAGGCGCAGGTGGAGGGCGGCATCGTCTGGGGCCTGAGCGCGGCCCGCGACGGGCAGATCAGCTTCGAGGCGGGTGCGGCGCTGCAGAGCAACTTCAACCTCGGCCCGATCATCCGGCTGAATGAAACGCCGCCGATCGACGTGCACCTGCTGCGCACCGATCACAAACCCGGTGGCTGCGGCGAGGCCAGCGTGCCGCCGGTGGCGCCGGCGCTCGCGAGTGCGATCTACGCGGCCACCGGCAAGCGTCCCCGCCGGCTGCCGATCGTCGAAGCCGGCTTCACGCTGGCCTAAATCCCGCAGCGCGCCCGCCGTCCCGATGCAACGCGGAGGTTTCTGGCTGGGCGTCGCCCTGTTCCTCGGCATGCTGGCGATCGGGCCACCTGAAGGCCTGTCGATTGCCGGCTGGCGCACCGCGGCGGTAACCGCGCTGATGGCAACCTGGTGGTTCTCGGAAGCCGTTCCCGTCACGCTGACCGGCAGCCTGCCATTCCTGCTGCTGCCGCTGCTGGGAGTCGCGAAACCGGACGTCGTCGCCGGCCTGTACATGTCGCCGGTGCTGTTCCTGGTGCTCGGCGGCGCGATGATCGGTCTGGCGTTCGAGAAGTGGGACCTGCACCGACGCATGGCCCTGGCCGTGGTGTCGCGCGCGGGCGCCGAACCGGGGCGCTTGCTGTTCGCCATCATGGCGGTGACGAGCTTCATCTCGATGTGGGTCAACAACTCGGCGACCACCGTCATGATGCTGCCGATCGCCACCGCGACGCTGGTGGCGGTCACGCGCACGCTCGACTCGGCGAACCCGGATCCCGACGAAAAGCGCTTCGCCGCGGCGCTGGTGCTGTCGATCGCCTATGCGTCGAACATCGGCGGATTCGCGACGCCCATCGGCACCCCGGTGAATCCGATCGTCATCGGCATCCTCGACAAGAATCTCGGCGTGAACGTCACGTTCCTCGAATGGCTGGCCTTCGGCGTGCCGTTGATGCTGGTGGCGCTGCCCGTGAGCTGGTGGCTGTTGCGCGTCGCATTCCCGTTCCGGATGCAGGCCGGGACGCCGGAATCGATCGCGGCGGCGATCGGCAAGACACCGTCGATGGGAACGCCGGAGCGTCGCGTGCTGGCCGTGGTCGCCTTGACCAGTGCCGCCTGGGTGTTCCTGCCCGTGCTCGAACGGCACATCGCCGGGCTCACTGACGCCGGCATCGCGATCGCCGCGGCGCTGGCACTGGCCGTGATTCCGTCCGGGGAGCGACGCGTTCCGGCGCGCGGCCGGTTCCTGATCGAGTGGAGCGACGCGCGACAGGCGCCGTGGTACCTGATCCTGCTGCTCGGCGGCGGGCTCGCGCTGGCCGACGCGGTCGTGAAAAGCGGCCTCAGCGCCTGGCTCGGCGACTCGACCCAGGCGGTCGCCGGGCTGCCGCTCGGCCTGCTGGTACTGGTGGTCGCGGCGATGTGCATCCTGGTCACCGAGTGCGCCAGCAACGTCGCCACGGCCTCGATCTTCATGCCGATCGCGGCCACGCTGGCGCTCGCCGGTCATCACGATCCCGTGGTGGTCTCGCTGGCCGCGGGCCTGGCCGCGAGCTGGGGCTTCGCCAATCCGGCCGGCACCTCCTCGAACGCGCTGGTCTTCGGCACCGGCAAGGTGCGTGTGGCCGACATGCTGCGGGCGGGCCTGCTGATCGATTTCGCCGGAGCGGTGCTGATCGCGCTAGCCTGCGCGCTGATCGTTCCACCACTGAACCTGCACTGAGCGCGCCCGCGGCGGGCGCTCGGGAGTCAACGATGGCCCGTACTATCGAGACCCGCCAGATCCGATTCGCGGTCCTTGCCCCGATGCTGGCCCCGTTGCTGTGGGCACCGGGGCTCCAGGCCGAGGTGATCGCGCGAACCGACCATGGTTTCCAGTCCAGAACGTCGGTTGTCGTCTCCGCGACGCCGCAGGCCGCCTACGAACGCGCGCTGCGGGACGTCGCGCGCTGGTGGGATCCGGCGCACACCTATTCGGGGAACGGCGCGAACCTCAGTCTGGATGCGCGCGCCGGGGGCTGCTTCTGCGAACGGCTGGACGGCGGCGGCGGCGTGCAGCATCTCGTCGTTGTGTACCTGCAGCCGGGCAAGACGGTGAGGCTGCTGGGCGGTCTCGGGCCGCTGCAGGGTCTCGGCGCATCGGGCGCGCTGACCTGGCAGTTCGAGGCACTCGAGGGCAAGACGCGAATTACCTGGACGTATCGGGTCACCGGTCTCGAGCCCGACGGGGTGCAGGCGCTGGCCACCGTGGTGGACCAAGTCGTGGGCGCCCAGGTGGTGCGCCTGGGCCGGTTGATCGATACCGGTCAACCCTGAGCGTCCGGCCTGGGGTCCCCTTGATTTACGCTGGACACCCTACGACTGTTGAAACTGCACGGCATCGTCCATGCCCTGGAGGAGCAGCGCGACACGCCCAACACGCACGCCCTGGCCTTCGAGGAGCGTCTCGCGTTGCTGGTGGATCGCGAACGACTGCATCGTCAGAACGGCCGCTA